>JAHBWR010000083.1 GCA_019636875.1 Nitrospira sp. | reverse complement strand
GGTCGATGATCCGTAATTGACACTAAAAACAGCGGTAAGGTACGATAACGCTGGTCTAAAGTAGACGCGATATCAATTCTGAAGGAGGGTACGACGTGGCTGGTGATGCCTTGAAGGTTGAAGATTCGACATGGGATGCGGAAGTCATGAAGGCTTCTGAACTTGTCATGGTTGATTTTTGGGCCGTGTGGTGCGGGCCATGTCAGATGGTTGCACCCATCGTGGACGAATTGGCCAAGGAGTATGCGGGCAAACTCAAAGTTCGTAAGTTGAATACGGACGAAAACCCGGAAGTCGCTGGTCGGTATCAGGTGATGAGCATCCCCACCATCTTGTTCTTTAAGAATGGACAACCGGTTGAGAAGTTGGTGGGGGCCAGACCGAAACGACAATTCAAAGAGATGATCGATGCACTGCTGGCCCAACATGCGGGGACTGCCTAGTACCACTTACCGCAGCCATGCTCACTGAGCTGCGAATTACCAACTTTGCCGTCATCGAAACCTTGAGTCTGACTATTGACTCAGGGTTTACGGTGTTGACCGGAGAAACCGGGGCCGGTAAGTCTCTGTTAATCGATGCCGTCATGCTCCTGGTCGGAGGTCGGGCGTCCAGTGATCAAATTCGATTCGGGGAAGATGAAGCACAGCTCGAAGCGTCGTTTGACATCCCCCTCTCTCATCCCCTCCTTAGAGAACTGAGAAGACAGGATATTCTCGGCCCACAGGACTGTACCTTGGTGATCCGGCGCGTCATTGCCCGATCCGGAAGGAACCGGGTCTATTTGAATGGCATGTTGACGCCGGTCCATGTGCTGGAAGAGTTTGCCGGAACATTGATTGATATTCATGGTCAGCATGACCAACAGTCGCTGTTGTCCAGCACGGCTCAGCTTGAGGTGCTGGATGCCTTCGGGCAGATACGTGAATTACGCGAGCAGTATCGAGCCATTTACCAGGGATGGATCCGTTCCCGTCAAGCGCGCACGGAACTCGCGACGGCCATTGAGCAGCGTGTGCAACAGGAAGATCTCCTAAGATTTCAACATCAGGAGCTGGAGGAGGCGGCTTGTCGCATCGGCGAAGAGGAGGCGTTGCAAGCCGAGCGACAGCGCTTGGGATCCTCAGGTCGTCTCGCAAAACTGACGTCCGAAGCCCAGGAGCGCATTCAGGGTGATGGCCACGGGGTATTGCCAAATCTGGTATTGGCGGAGCGTCTTGTGGGTGAGCTGGCCAAGATCGACCCCGAGATGGCATCAACGGCACGACTCGTATCTGAGGCAAAAGTTCTCGTCAAGGAAGTTGCCGACTCGCTTCGCCGTTATGAGGAACGTGTAGACAGCAATCCTGGACGGTTGAGTATCGTTGAAGATCGTCTGGCGGTGCTCCAAAAAATGAAAAAGAAATACGGAGGAACCATCGAGGCCGTCTTGAGGTCATACGATCACGTAAAGGATGAGTTAGAACGGCTTTCCTGTGGTGAAGACCAACTAGTCGATTATGATCGTCTTATTCGCCAACAGCATGAGCAGGTTGCTGAGTTGGCAGCGCAGCTTTCTCAGAAACGGAAAGAAGCCGCCAAACGGTTCACGAAGATGGTGGGTAAAGAACTGGAAGCGCTAAGAATGGGCTCGGTACAATTCGTCGTTCAAGTCATGCAGAGCGGGTTGGATGATGAGTATGGCCCAGACGGGAGTGATCGTGTCGAGTTTCTTTTGGCCGCGAATGCCGGGGAACCGTTGAAGGCGATGTCTCGTACGGCATCCGGTGGAGAGCTTTCGCGGTTGATGCTTGCACTCAAATCGGTTCTGGCAAATGTTGATCACGTTCCTGTCCTCATTTTTGATGAGATCGATACGGGCGTTGGAGGAGCCGTTGCCGCCACGATTGGGAAGCGGTTACGGGCATTAGGGCAATACCACCAAGTATTGTGTATCACGCATCTCCCACAGGTGGCATCTCAAGCACAGCATCATGTGTATGTCGAAAAGTCTGAAGTAAAGGGACGGACCGTCACGACGGTGCGTTCCTTAAGCGGTGTCCATCGTGAAGGGGAGATCGCGCGGATGCTCGGTGGGGAGCGCGTGACGACAAAGACCAGGGCGACAGCGGCAGAATTGATTGCTGGAGCTCAGGACTAGATTAGGCGGCAGGAGAGGCAGCCATCGTGGGGAGCGAGGCGATCGATTGCTTCGCGACTTCAAGAAAAACATCGAGCAGTTGCGGGTCGAAATGGGAGCCAGAACTGAGAGAAATCCGTTGAAGGGCGGCTTCAGCAGATATACATGTTCGGCCAGGGGCATCCGCCGTGAGATGATCAAACGCCTGAGCAATGCCGACAATCCGAGCGAGAATCGGAATATCTGTTCCTGAGAGGGTAGAAGGGTAACCATACCCATCCCACCGTTCATGGTGGTAGGTGATGATATCCTGCACGTCCTTCGGTAACCCCATGGTGCTGGCCAATCGCGCACCTCGTTCGCAATGTTCCTTACAGACGATGGGTTCGCCTGACGGCTGGATTTGATCCTCTGAAAATCTATAAGCGGGAAGACTCGTTTTCCCGATGTCGTGGAGGAAAGCTCCCATGGCGAGAAATTTTTGCTCGTTGAGCGTGAGATTCAAGCGAGCGGCCATCAGCGTGGCGTAGAAACTGACTCGGCTCGAGTGATTCAGCAAGTGGCGATCCGTGGCTTCCAAGATATCCGATAGCAGCGGGATGAGAGACAGTTCTTCTTCTTGAAACACGGCATTCGGTCCAGCCGACTGAGGGAGTGAGCAATATTCTGACTTGATACTGTCCCATACCTGGCTAGATAGTTCGCTTAGTTCCCAGATTTCCGGTGAGGAGCGCAGTTGTCGGCGAAGAAAGTCGAGCCGTCGTTTCTTATCCATCGTCTGCTGAGTCAGGGTGATCAGCTCAGTCACATTGAACGGTTTCAATAAGTAACCAGCAGCCCCCTGTCGTATGCCTTCCATGGCAGACCTCAAGCTGCCGTATCCCGTGACAATGACGACTTCCACATCGGGATGGTCATGCTTGATATCGGTGAGAAGATCTAGCCCCTGTCGATCAGGAAGCCGCTGATCGAGTGTAATGAGGTCGATGGGTTCATTATTGAGGACATCCAAGGCGGACTTGGCGTTTTCTGCAGAGCGAATGGTGAAAAATGGCCGGAGAATCACCTTCAACGCATCGCGAGGTCCAGGTTCGTCGTCGATAATGAGTACAGTAGGTTGGGTGACTGTCGACACGGTGGTCATATATACGGCACTTTTATTGTAGACACAAGCAGAATAGTGAGCAATTCTCGTTCCTTTTCAGTAACTTGTAAATAACCTCTATATATAGTATACAATTAATCTATAACCACTGTATATTGATCGAGTTCATATTTATAGGATTATTTTATCAACAACTGCATGAGGACGATATGTGCATAAATGTGACACACTTGTATGAAAGTGTGTCATTCCTGAATCGGTTGGTCCTGCTCTGAGGTTGTGGAATTATCGGGGCGGCCGATACCGAGCGTATCCATTCGATATTTCAGCATCCTCCGGCTAATGCCAAGAAGGTTTGCCGCATGAGTTTGCACGTAGTTGGTTCGCTTAAGGGCATCGAGTATGATCTCTCGTTCAAATTCCATCACGGCTTTCTCAAGTGACAGGCGGCCTGCGAGGGTATCGTCTCGGAGCGAGGTAGATCGGGAGTCGCTCTTAATGGATGTTGGTAAATGTTCCGGAGTGATCTCGGCCGCATGCTGAGACCAGATGAACGCTTGTTCGACGAAGTTTTCCAATTCGCGCACATTACCCGGCCAAGAGTATCGGGTCAGGAGTTCCAATGCTTCCTTACTAAACTCGATCCGCGAACGTTTTTCCTCTTCGACCCTCTTTCCCAGGAAGTGTTTGGCGAGGAGGGGAATGTCCTCGCTTCGCTCGCGAAGGGGAGGAAGATAGAGTGAGATGACATTAATACGATAGTAGAGATCTTCGCGGAACTGCCCTTTGCGAACCAATTCATCTAGATTCTTGTTGGTTGCCGCTACGATGCGCACGTCCACCTTGATCGGCTGAATGCCACCGATCCTTGTGAATTCTCGCTCTTGAATGACGCGCAGGAGCTTGGCCTGGGTGACGGCACTTAAATCGCCGATTTCGTCAAGAAACAAGGTTCCCGTGTGAGCCAACTCGAACTGTCCGGTGCGTCGTGCCGTCGCATCCGTAAACGAGCCCTTTTCATGGCCGAATAATTCGCTTTCGATCAGCGTTTCCGGAAGCGCTGCACAGTTGAGAGCCACAAACGGACGATCGCGCCGTGAACTGTTGTAATGCAAGGCCTTGGCGACCAATTCTTTTCCGGTGCCGCTTTCTCCCGTAATCAGTACTGTTGTTCGGCTGTCGGCAACTTGCTCAATTTTTGAGTAGATATCCTGCATGCCTTCGCTTCTTCCAATTAGATTATGGAAGGCATACCGCTGGACGACCTGGGCCCGGAGATGTTTGACTTCTTGCTCGAGGTCGGAGGAATTCAAGGTTCGATCAATCACGATTCGAAGCTCGTCGACGTCAAAGGGTTTCGAAAGATAGTCGGCAGCCCCCAACTTCATGGCGTCGACGGCCGTTTTCACGGATTTGGTACCCGTCAACATGATGACCGGTGTGACTTTACGTTCCATACGCAGCGTTTGAAGAACGGCGAGTCCGTCGGTCCCTGGAAGCACGACATCGAGTAAAACCAAATCAGGCTCCTCTTTCCGAAAGACCTCGAGACCTTCCTGCCCATCTCCAGCTTGAAGGATCTCGTAGAGAGGGTCCAGCACCATTTTGAGTGAGGTTCGGACTCGGGTTTCATCGTCGATCAGTAAGACTCGTTTCTTCGCGATCGCGGTCTCCACCATGGACTCCTGCTGTTCTATGAGCGATGACATGGAAGCTGAATATGGAACGTGGTGCCATGCCCTTCTGTACTATCGACTCGAATGTCGCCTCGATGTTCCTGAATGATCTGGTGTACGATCGTCAGACCGAGACCAGTGCCCTCATTGAAGGTGCTCAAGTGTTTAGTGGTAAAGAATGGGTCGAAGATGTGGTCGAGGTGCTCCGCCGAAATGCCCTGCCCAGTATCTTCAATTTCGATGTGTGCCCATTCGTCTCCGTTCGGTTTCTGGAGCCGATGAGTCTGCACGCGGACCATCCCGGGATTTTCTCCGATGGCATCCATGGCGTTCAAAAGGAGGTTGAGAAGGACCTGTTTAATCTGCTGCCGATCTACCATGCCACGAGGAAGCTCGGACGCCAACTCTTTTTCAATCTTGATCCCGCGCCGGTCTGCCTGTATTTGGACGAAGTAGATGCATGACGAGACGATTTCATTCAGGTCCTCATCGGTCAATTTCGGCTCCATGTAGCGCGCGTAGTCGAGAATTTCTTGAATCAACCGCTCGATCCGATTGACGTCATCGAGCACGATGCGGCTGAATTCTTCGATGAACTGGCTGTCATCTTTACGTTCAGGAGCCAGTTGAATGAAAGTTTTGATCGAAGTGAGCGGATTTCTGATCTCATGCGCAAACCCACCGGCGATAGTTTCCAACGAACGCAATCGATCAGTGCGGCGCATCAAGGTCTGAGATTGTCGAAGATCCTCATAGAGGAGGAAAGAATCAAGCGCGTTGGCGGCACTCTGAGACATGGCCATTAAGAGTTCTGTTCTCAAGGGGGTACGAGCGGGGGGTTCCGTTCGTGGTTGGAAGGCCGCAAAGGCGATCAGCCGTCCTCGACTCAACAGCGGAATGGCCTGCTTCAGGGGAGCCGTGCCGAACAAGTTATCTGTGGTCGTTTCGAGAGAGACAGTCGGACGAATTATGTCAGAGTTGGAAACATCATGGATCTGGTGACATTGTAGGAGGCTCTGGACAAGCGGATGGGAGAGGGGAATGGCAGGAGGGGTGGGAGTTGAATCGAGCGTGCCATGGGAACATACATGGCAATATCGTTCGTGATCGTGGTCGAGCAAATACAGAGCTCCATGAGAGCTCTGGGAGACTTCCAGGAGACCCGTAAGAATGCGTTCCGCCATCACGGGGAGTTTGGTGGGGTGCCCCAAGTCTTGGAGAAAGTGCGTCAATGTTGTGAGTGACCAGGGATCCAATTGTGGCGTAGTTGTGGGAGACGATTTGGCGACTGTCATAGGTGTAACGCGCCAGCTTTCATACGGCCATCGGTTCGAAGGTTGATGTGGTTAAACTACGTATGAGTACCAGTGTGATGAGTATACATGCCAAACGTTGTTTCACCCAAAGGATTTAGGAATTCGCACAGAGATTGGGTACTGCGGGCGAGTACAGCCATGAATGGCTGGTGCATCTGCCACGATAGGTTCAGCACATCTGGTGATGTGTTTGGCCGGACGATGGTGAAGAGAAGGTGGAGTGCGCCCACCGGCTCAGCTCGAGCCGGTGGGCGCGGTAATACAAGGGCTAATGGGCAGCTGATGCGCTCTGCGAAGAACAGGTGTCTGGAGTCATGTACAGCAAATAGTTACCCATTCCGTGCTGGAGGTCGCTTTTCTGCAAAGGGTGGTGATGGACCATCACCATTTCATACTCATCATCTTTGAAGATGGGAAATCCCTGGCCATCATTGTAGACCTGATGCGGGAGGAATTCGCGGAGCGTTCCGTCTCGTTCAACGTCCGGGACCGTTCTGAGCAGGGTCTGTTTCTTAGTCTTATTCTCCAGGGCGATCATGAGTAATTCGTCATGTCCGTGTGGATATGCAAATTTGACGCATCCGTCGATGGAAAACTTCAAAGGGGCCGTGTGAACTTGGACGCCGTGCCTGATTTCAATGCCTTCGTCGGTCTGATCGGCAGGACGGTCACCGAACTTGGTGAAACAGACGATATTGACACCCACCTGATAGATATTCATCGCTTGGATCGGCTTCGCCTTTGGCGCGAAGTACATCGTAAAGGTGGCGATTACGTTCTTGGTGGGCGGAGCGCCGTGATAGAACGCGACGACTGTCATCAACTTATCGTCCTTGGCAAGCTTCACACCGTAGCCGTCGGGGAATTGCGTTTCGGCCATTTCAAGTCCTGCACCGCCGAAGAACAGCGGTTCGCCGGGGCATGACACGCTAGGTTGGCTGTTGTTGATCATCAAGATGTGGTGCAAGTAATTTCGGGGCAACTCTTTCCCGTCGACCGTGGAAAGAGCCGACTTAAAGCCGATCAAATACTTATCTTCAGGCAGCTGAAAGTTGAATCGGGGCATGGAGTCGCCCATGTCCCCTTCGGTATGACCGGCGGGAAGATCGATCGGACCAAAAGTGAGCGTGGCCGTATTCTCCCCATACACAATCTTTGAACCGACCTGCTTTTTCAACGTGGGAACGGCCTGATGGTGATGACCTCCATCGGCATAGGCTGACGTAACCATGAAAACGGTGGTGATCAGAGGAACAAGAAATCCGCGCATAAGACCTCCCACAGGAAGTGAAAACGATGATTTGGGACCGGGCTCTGAATTGATCTGCATGGTTGGAACAGGTTGGAGTCGACTCATTGGGTATGTGCCGGCTTCGGCGTCAGCTTTTTCCAGTGATAGGTACCGCCATGTTCTCGAGGGGGAATATTCTTATGATTGCCGACCCGGGTGTACCACCAGATGCCTTTCGCCTCAGTCTCATCCTCAGAAAGCAGCACTTCAAACCCGCCTTCGCGATCATTGCCAGGTTGCTGCCACGTACCCTGCCAGAGTCGTTCCGTGAATGAGGTGGTCACGAACCGTCCATCGTGTTGCGTGTAGGGACCGTTCCCGCTCTTGTCCAAGTTGGCTTTATATCGTTTTTCGTCTTCGACTTCGAGGATTTCCCATTCTCCACTGACATCCGGCATTGCCGTCGAGGAAGAATCGCTGACGAGACGATGTGATCCGGCGCTTGCCGAAGGAGACGCAAGAGGGCCGCCCAGCTGAGCCGATCGAAAGGATTCGTGCCAAGACAGCAACTGCCACCGGCCTGCGCGGCGTTCGAGCACGCCGGTTTCCCTCAAGGGCAACACGGTTCGTTTGACGTCTGACCCCTCGCCGACATAGCGGATATAGTCGAGTTCCATCGTGAACCAGGCCATATCCCCCTTGGTCCAGACCTTGAGTTCGGTGATTGGAATCTCGATCTTCTTGGTGTTGAGGAACTCCTCACGCATTTCACGCTCAAACTCCGGCCAGCCGACGTACTTTCGGCCTCCGACTGTATAACTCACGATATCAGCGTCATGTGCCATGAGGCGAGACAGCGTCGGGAGATCTTTTTCCGCATTCGCCCGTACCATCTGGCGAATCGCGGTTTCTGGATCGGACGGCTCTGATGCGAGAGCTAGGGCCGATAGGGTGGCACTCGAAAGCAGGAAGGCTACGCAGACAAACGATGCCCGAAGGCGCATACGGGTCTCCATTTAGGTGTGACAAGGGGAAGACGACGAAGCAACGTACACGGGCTAATGAAACATGTCAACAGCCATGTGGCTCTAGGATGGTCGATGAGCCACGACCACGACCGTGACATTATCCTCACCTCCGCGATCGAGCGCTGCGTTCACAAGACGATGACAGAGGTCGGTAGGGTCCACATCTGAAACGGAAAGGATTCGTTGAATGTCGTCATCCTCCAGCATCTTTGTCAGGCCATCGGAGCAGAGCAGTACGAGATCGTCTTCCTGTATCGGGAAGGCGGCAATGGTCGGTGTGGCCGAGGCTGGGATCCCCAGTGCGCGGGTCAGGACGTGCCGTTCAGGATGAGTCTTGGCGGTGACGGGAGTGAGGATCCCACGCTCCAGGTATTTTTCGATCAAACTATGATCTCGCGTGAGCGGAGTCAGCGAGCCGGCTCGAAGCCGATAGGCGCGGCTGTCTCCGACATGCGCGAGATACGCCACGGGACTGGGACTGGAAACAATGGCGAGCAATACGATCGTGGTTCCCATCCCTTTCAATTGCGGGTGAGATCTGGTTCGGTCGAGGATAGCCTCATGAACTCGTCCGATGAGTGTCGTCAACAGATCAGTCGGAGGAGGATGACCATCGCAGAGCGATTTGTTCAATGATGCCGCGTGAGATTTGAGCGTGGTGATAGCTGTTTGAGCGGCGATGTCCCCTCCGATGTGGCCGCCCATGCCATCCGCGACGGCCCAGACTCCGTACTGATCGACGACGGTGAACGCATCCTGGTTTACCGTACGGACCAGGCCCACCTCGCTGCGACCGATGCCGATCCAGCCGTTCATCGGGAAGAGGCCGGTTGAAGGGGAGATGAAAAGGACGATGGCCCGAAGCGTGCGGTCAGGTCAGCATAGAGTCGGTCGGCGAGCGTGACCAGGTTTTCAGTGTCTGCCCGGTTGTAGGTCAGGAGCCTCTCGCGCGCTATGGCGTCACCTCGGCGCCAGGCAAGCCAGAGCTGGACGGCATCGAAGCCGTCTAAATTGCTGATGGTCGCCTCTCGATCGATGCCTAACTCTCGTTCGATGTGCTTCAGGCCTCCTCGCATGGCAAGCCGTCGCGCGCCGAAACAGAGATCAAAATGCAGGGGAGGAAAGCGGAGCGTCGGGAATGTCGCCTGGAGATAGGGAACATCGAAGACCGATCCGAAAAAGGTGACAAGCAGATCACTTTGATCGAGTTCCATTTGTATGCGCTCGGCGGTCAAGTTTTCGTTCTGCACGAGAGAGACGGTTGTTCCGTTCCGATGGAGGCCGACAACCGTGACGTCGTCCGGTCCTGGCGTGGAGCCGGTCGTTTCGATGTCGAGATAGACCGCGCGGGAACGACAGGTGTCATAGAGCCGCCACTGTTCACGCCGAGGGAGTTGCGTTGCCACCGAGTGAAACTGTCCGCTGTCGACGAGGTGCCGTGCTGCACGGAGTTGACCATCATACCATTGCTTGCGGCCGGGGGAGAGACCAGGGACCGAGGGGTGGTTCAGGAACAGGTCCCAGTCCAGCAGGCCGTCTTCCCACCATCGCCGCTCGGTCGCCGGTCCCACTCCAGGAAGAAAGATGAAGCTCGAGGTGAGCATGGTCGCGGATTGTAGCCTTGATTTCACATAGGAGACAAGCTAGAGTTCGCAGAACAATCCCACAGCTCTTGAATGGTGTGCGGTCTGAGATCGATTCTGATATGACGGAACCAGCGAAGCGAATTCGTATTACCGTGGGAACGGTCCGGTTGGAAGCTGAACTTCGAAAGACCAAAACGGCGGATCAAGTCTACGCCGCGCTTCCGGTGAAAGCAGCGATCAACACCTGGGGTGAGGAGTTCTATTTTCCGCTCCCCGGGATCCGTGATCATCGAGAAACGGCGACCACTCAGGTCAAGGTCGGCGATATCGCATTGTGGGGTGCGGGACAGGTGGTGGCCATTTTTTTCGGCAGAACGCCGATGAGTGTCGGGGCTGATCCCGTTCCTGCCGATCGGGTGAATATCATCGGGAAGGTGGTCGGCGATGCGACCCAGCTCCGCCGGGTGATGGAGACCTCGACGATCCTTCTTGAGCCGGCGTAAGAACGATGCGACTTTCAAGAGAACGGGTACGGCACATGGCGGAAAGTCTGGCCGGTCATCTTCAGGCAGAAGGGCACCTTGCACTGACGGGCGACCGCAAGACGTTTGTCGAAGCGCTCGATCAGGCGATCACACATGAGCTCTCGATGGAAGATCGCGTTAATGCGGAAGTGCGGCAACTGTTGAAGGCCTACGAACAGCAAATCGAGCAGGGACAGGTCGACTATCAGAAGATGTTTCAGATGGTGAAGCAGAAGTTGGTCCGCGAGCGTGGAATTATTTTGTGAAGTGCAAATAGTCACGGGTTAGCAGGTTCGTGACGAATTGGTTCCAGAAAATTTCTTCGGCCGTTGACCACTGAGGAATGACTACTGACGCGGATCGCCAATGCTGAGCGAAGATAAGGTCAGCCATCTCTCGCATGTGATTCTCACGGCCGTGAAGAAACATGCCGGAACGAGGCTCACCAGCCCGGATGAGCGCGTCTTGAAGGAAATCAAACGAGTGCTCGGCGTCGAACTGGCGCAGGAGCAGGAGATTGACCGAACCGTCAGGGCGAAGTTGGCGTCGTATTCGCGAGGCATTGTCGAAGGAAGTGCGGAGTGGGACGTGCTCTATCGAAAGACTTTTGAGGAAGAAACGCGTAAGCAGGCGAAGTCTTAGGGACAGGGGTAGCAGGGTATGGAACAGGCCATTCGACGGTGTGTGATGCTGGGGGTTATGCTGACGCTGGTCGCGACGGCAGCCTGTTCGCACAAGCGCAAACCTCTCGTGCCGCTGCTGCTGGAGGGCGAAGTGAAGCCTCACGCGACGGTGTTGACGGAACAGGGGACTCAGGCCTATCAGACCCAACAATACGAAGACGCCAAGCGCTATTTTGAGCAGGCCGTAGCCGAGGCACCAGAATCCGGTCAGGCTCATTACAACTATGCGCTCGCTTTGAACGCCCTTGGTAATGCGGAAGTCGCGCGCCGACATTTTTTGGAAGCAGCCGATTTGGCTCCCGGCGATAAGATTATCTGGGACTCGCCGGCGCTGTCGCCATTTGGAAACCCTGAGAATAAAAACAAGGCCAAGCTCAAACCCTATTCACCCAAACGATCGTCGTTCGGGACCGGTACGCCCGGCGGCTATTAATCCCTCACCAAGGATGGATGTATGAGTAAAGCACTCGCAGTCGGGGACCAGGCACCGGAACTCGCGATTCCAGACCAACAGGGAAAGACCGTGACCTTGGAGAGTTTCAAGGGAAAGCAGGTCGTGTTGTACTTCTATCCGAAGGATGATACCCCGGGATGCACCAGAGAATCGTGTGATTTTCGTGATGTCGAGTCACAAATCGTACGGGCCGGGGGCACGATCGTCGGTGTGAGTTTGGACGGCAAAGAGTCCCACCAGAAGTTCATCAAAAAATTCGGATTGCCCTTTCCGTTGCTCAGCGATGAAGATGCCAGGATCTCCAAAGCCTATGGCGTCTATAAAGAAAAGAACAACTACGGCAAGAAGTATTGGGGCATCGAACGGAGCACGTTCGTCATCGATCCTGCGGGAAAGGTGAAGGCCATTTTCCGGAAGGTCAAGGTCGATGGGCATGCCGACGAAGTGCTCACGGCGCTGAAGGCCTAACGAAGGGACTGATTGGCTGTGTGGTTTCCAGCCAGCGTCCGCATTATCAAAATTGTTCTCGCCTTTGTTCTTCTGTTTGCGATTGTCCTCGACCATACTCTCCTCGTTGCAGCCGACAAGACGGCTGCAACGGTCGTGGTGAAGGACGCACTCACCTCGCCGAATCAAGCCGTCACCATTGAAGCCAAACTGATCGGGAAAGGGCTCGTCGCTCGGACTGCGCTGGGCGGCGAACCGCTTGAACTCCTCGTTGATGGGAAGGTCGTCGCATCCGCCATGACCGGCGGTGATGGGCGGGCGTTCCTGAGCTATACGCCTACCGCGAAAGGAATCAAACTGGTTCAGGTGCGTGTCGGTCAGAGTCCACGAGTCGACTCCGCCGAAGGGCAAGCTCATCTCGCTGTCTGGGAGAAACGGCAGCCAATTCTCATGATCGAACTCTCGTCGCTCATGGAGATCCCGACGCCCAGCCGAGTGCCCACCATCGGCCTCGGGCCTGAATCGGGAGGAAAGCCGATGGCCGAGGCGGCTGATGAACTCGAGAAATTGACCAGGTTTTATTATGGAGTTATCTATGTTGCGCCATTACCGGCAGGGGGAGATAGCTTTCGGGTGAGCATGGAAGTCGAGGAATGGCTTAAGCTCCACAAGTTCCCAGCGGGCTACGTGCTGCCTCTCTCCGCTGACCTGAAAGGGTTGGGGGAGAAAATTGACGAGTTTCAAGCGGCCGGTTGGAAGACGGTGAAAATTGGAGTCGGTCGGTCAAAAGCCTTCGCGGAGGCATTCCTTCAGCGGCGTCTCGACGCGATCATGGTACCGGAACCGTCGAAGGGCGAGATACCAAGGAAAGCCCAAGTGGCGAAGGATTGGAAAGAGGTGCGGAGGAAGTTGTAACACGAGTGAAACCTCCAGCCACACCTCGTCAGTCCTCATCGCTTCATCTCAAGGCAGTCTCACCATCTGGAATCATTGCATTTCTTCACCTTTATCCAAACAGTGTGTGACATTGGGTTCCTGCAGGCCCATACCAGAATTTATATTGTTTTAGGAAGCAGGGTCGCCCTAAAATAAGGAACATTGCTATTTTAGGATCCAGACGACCATGCATCGTCCATTGCCTGGCCGCTATGTGAAGGTGCGC
Source organism: Nitrospira sp. (assembly GCA_019636875.1). Lineage (GTDB taxonomy): Bacteria > Nitrospirota > Nitrospiria > Nitrospirales > Nitrospiraceae > Nitrospira_D. The sequence continues at coordinate 2,549 of JAHBWR010000083.1, read as the reverse complement.
TCTCCGGAGGAGTCATTCCAGGCCTTTGTGCCGGCGCCGCTGCCTCCTCAGCCGCCGGTGGAATGGAGCCCCGCGCTGCGCCGGCGCTTCGACGATGCGCTGGTGGCACTCGGCCGTCTCGATGCGGTCACCGCGCTCTTGCCCAATGCAGACTTGCTGCTCTACAGCTTCGTCCGTAAGGAAGCGGTGCTGTCGAGCCAGATCGAAGGCACGCAGTCGTCGCTAGCCGATCTCCTACTGTTCGAAATCCACGAAGAACCAGGCGTACCGATCGACGATGCGCGGGAGGTGAGCCGTTACGTCGCGGCGCTGGATCGCGGACTCACACTGCTGCGCGGCGGGTTGCCAATCTCCACCCGCTTGCTGTGCGGAGTGCACGCGACACTGCTCGATCATCCGCACGGTCGCGGCAAGACGCCCGGCGAGGTGCGCCGCTCGCAGGTCTGGGTCGGCGGCACGCGGCCGGGGAACGCGGTGTTCGTCCCGCCCCCGGCGGACGCCGTATCGGCATCCCTTACCGCGCTCGAGCAGTTTCTCAACGACAAGCCTTCGCCGACACCGCCGCTGATCAAGGCGGCGCTGGCACACGTGCAGTTCGAGACGATCCATCCATTCCTTGACGGCAACGGTCGCCTCGGACGGCTGCTGATCGTGCTGCAGCTCGTCGCAGACGGCATCCTCCGCGAGCCGCTCTTGTATCCTAGCCTGTTTTTCAAAACCCACCGCGCACTGTATTACGAACTACTCAACGGCGTGCGCCTGCACGGAGACTGGGAACGCTGGCTGGACTTCTTTGCAGAAGGCATTGCCGCCACCGCCACACAGGCCATGATGACCGCACACGCCCTCTTTCCTTGGTGGACAACGATCGCGACCGCATCGCGGGGCTCGGCCGTGCGGCGCCCTCCGCTCTGGCCGTGCATCAGGCCATGCAGAAACAGCCGCTGGCGACGTCGGCAGCACTCGTCAAGGCGACTCGGTTGACTCCCGCGACGGTGAACAAATCACTGGCACATCTCCAGACGCTCAATATTGTAAAAGAACTGACGCGCCGCCAACGTGATCGGGTGTTCAGTTATCGTCGCTACGTGCACCTGCTGAATGCAGAGCTGGATTCGAGTAAGGTATAAGTCTCGACGCGATCATGGTGCCGGAACCGTCGAAGGGCGAGACACCAAGGAAAGCCCAAGTGGCGAAGGATTGGAAGGAGGTGCGGAAGAAGCTCTAGATCTGTCGTCTCGATTCTCCAGCAGTGTCCACTACACGGACTGTTCTCCTTCCAAGCTACGTCCGACTCTTTCCTGAGAAGAAGGAATTCGTTAAAGGTAGAGTGATTTCCTGCAAGGAAACGGGTATCCTTCGCGACATTTATCTTCTCATTCCTCAAGGATCGACTGATCCATGGCCATCAAAAAATCAGAACTCTATTCCTCTCTCTGGTCCAGTTGCGATCTGCTGCGCGGCGGTATGGATGCCTCGCAGTACAAGGACTATGTCCTTGTTCTCCTGTTCATCAAATACATCAGCGATAAATATGCCGATGTGCCGTACGCGCCGATCACGATTCCCAAGGGTGCGAGCTTCAAGGACATGGTGGCGCTCAAGGGCAAGCCGGATATCGGCGACCAGATCAACAAGAAGATCATCGGGCCGCTGGCGAACGCCAACAAGCTCTCCGATATGCCGGACTTTAACGATGCGAACAAGCTCGGTAGCGGCGACGAGATGGTCAAACGGCTCACCGACCTCGTCGCCATTTTTGAAGACAAGCGACTCGACTTCTCCAAGAACCGCGCCGAAGGCGACGATATTCTAGGCGATGCCTACGAATACCTCATGCGGCACTTCGCCACGGAGAGTGGCAAGAGCAAGGGCCAGTTCTACACGCCCGCCGAAGTCAGCCGCATCATCGCGCAGATCCTGGGCATTCGTGAGGCCAAGACCAGCCCGGACACTACCGTCTATGACCCGACCTGTGGCTCCGGCTCCTTGCTGCTGAAAGTCGCGGACGAAGCGCGCACACCGGTGACCATCTACGGCCAGGAGAAAGACGCCACCACCGCAGGCCTCGCGCGGATGAACATGATCCTCCACAACAACCCCACGGCGCTCATCGCGCAGGGCAACACATTGGCCGATCCCAAGTTCAAGGACGGCGAGCCCCTCAAGACCTTTGACTACGTCGTGGCTAATCCGCCCTTCAGCGACAAACGGTGGAGCACAGGCCTTGATCCGCTGCACGATCCCTATGAGCGGTTCCAGCCTTTCGGTGTGCCGCCCAACAAGCAAGGCGACTACGCCTACCTGCTGCACATCGTCCGCTCGCTCAAGAGCACCGGCAAGGGCGCCTGCATTCTGCCGCACGGCGTACTGTTCCGGGGCAATGTCGAGGCCGACATCCGCCGCAATCTGATCCGCAAGGGCTACATCAAGGGCATCATCGGCTTGCCTGCTAATCTGTTCTACGGCACCGGTATTCCCGCCTGCATCGTGGTGGTGGATAAACAGGACGCCCACACCCGCAAGGGCATCTTCATGATCGACGCCAG
>JAHBWR010000082.1 GCA_019636875.1 Nitrospira sp. | reverse complement strand
TGGCACCAGACGCGGGCAAGCGCCAGCCTCGCATTCACCGCCTTCGGAGCTTGCCGGACGACTTGTTGGAGAAGCTGCTCGCCTTTTTCGGAATCTCCCCCCAGAAAGCCTGGCAACTTCACCAGGAGCGTCCCCTTCGCCGAGAGCGCATTGATGTGGGCGGGATCAATTTCGAGGGCTCGATCGAGTTCGTGCATCATGCGGCGAAGCCCAAAGATCGACGTCAGCGACTCCCCATCGATACGGAGCAGCTCGCCCAAGTTACAGAAGAGTGCGAAGTGCGTCTCGGCATTGCCTTCGTCCGCCTCGACGGCCCGTTCGCCCAAGGTCTGTCCCTGTTGAAAATAGGCAAGGCGTGTGGCGCGGTCAGTGGCGAGTCTGCCTTGCTTACAGGCCTCCAGCGCCTGGGTCGCAAGCGTAGCCCCGGCATCCGACGCAGGCGACGTCATTGGCCACATGAACAAGGTCCCGGCAGTGACGGCTAGAACAAGAAGAAGCTTCATCGACACCCTGTCTCAGACCTGACCAGAGGAGTGGTTTGCACCTGAAAACTGCCGACCAACCAGCAACCTCAGAGCCAACTCACGCATGGGATGAGATCCTTACCAATTGATACACTAGTATAGCGCATGACGGATTCACACAGATCGGCTGTCGAGCGCTCAGGCATTCGCCTGGTCAGGAGGAGCGACCATCCCAAGAATATTGAATCCTCCGTCCACGTAGACGACTTCTCCCGTAATCCCACGCCCCAATGAGCTTACTAAGAATAAGGCCGTGTCGCCAACCTCACCCTGCTCGGTGGCACGTCGAAGCGGAGCCGTTTCCTTATGGAGATCCACCATCTTGGTGATGCCCGACACGCCCCGTGCCGCCAAGGTCTTGATCGGTCCGGCTGAGATCGCATTGACCCGGATGTTCAACGGGCCAAGATCGTAAGCCAGATACCGCACGGTCGCTTCAAGCGCCGCCTTGGCGACCCCCATCACGTTGTAGTGCGGCACCACGCGCTCGCTGCCGAGATAGGTGAGGGTCACCACGGAACCTCCGGCGGTCATCAACGGCATGGCCGCTCTCGTGACGGCCACTAGGGAATAGGCGCTGATGTCGAGCGCCATAGCGAACCCCTGCCTTGAGGTATTCACAAATTCCCCGGTCAGTTCTTCACGTGGAGCAAAGGCGAGTGAATGGATCAGAAAATCGATCTGGCCGAAGTCCTTCTGCACCTGCTGCATGAGGGCGGCGATTTCTCCGTCATTGCTTACGTCGCAGGGAAAGGCCTGCGCGCCGGGCAACGTCTTGGCCAGCTCTTCCACATTCTGTTTCAACCGCTCGTTCTGGTAATTGAAGAAGAGTTGGGCACCCTGGGCGGCAACCGACTGGGCGATAGCCCAAGCGATGCTATGCTTGTTGGCGACACCGATGATGAGTCCTTTTTTTCCCTTTAGTAACATGGGGACGGCTCTCCTTGGTTAAACGCAATTATTCAACAATAATATTCAGTACTTACAGTCATGATCGGTAAGCGAAGGCTGGTAGCCTGGCTCAGCTGTCAGGAACGGAACATACCATGATTGCGTCATCGAGTGAAACGATCAGAGCACAATGAGGATCAACAAAGACGATGTTGAGGCAGTTTCGTGTCCGCTCCGCCATTCTGCCACATGAATCTGTAGGGAAAACCATTCGCCGTTTCATGAGAACAATTTCGTAACGGCCGGATTCTTCACACGAATATCCCTAACATTCTGATTCCCTCACAACGGCATCGAGCTTGCTGAATAGACCATCAGTGCCGAATCAGCGGCGCACCATTTCAAACCTACTTTTTTAGGGGGAATTGTTATGAAGACCATGTTGATGGCAGTGATGGCAGTGGTAGTGGCAGTAGCGTTCAGTGCACCATCGTTTGCTGAAGAAGGAAAGAAGAAGGAAAAGGGCGGCCACGTCGTTGTCTATGGTGACAAGAAGAAGGATGGCGGGAAGGCCGATGATCTCTTCGGAAAAGAGAAGGAAGAGAAGAAGGGAGGCCACGCGGACACGTTTGGTGACAAGAAGAAGGACGGCGGGAAGTAAGACTTCTCTCCTCTCCTTTCATAAAAATTGGCGGACCTGGGGCACTTCCTCACGGAAGTGCCCCTTCTTTTTGTCCCACGATCTTGTTGCCGTCATGCTGCCTGCTCCCGCCAGTGCACAGGCTTCACCCCCGAGTCGCCATCTCCATGATATAGACCGCCTGCAGGCCGATGATCGTTTTCCCGTCCTGAATCGTCCCGTCCTGAATTTTCTTGATCGCGTCGCTCAGCGGCATTTCGATGATCTCCAGCACTTCATCGCGATCCAGGTGCTGCGTTCCCTTCGTCAGACCGCTCGCTTTGTAAATATGGATCACTTCATCTGCGAATCCCGGTGCCGTGAAGATGCTGGATAACAGCTCAAACGAGGCTGCGCGATAGCCGACTTCTTCCTCCAATTCCCTCGCGGCACATTTCAAGGGCTCTTCTCCACGATCCAACTTGCCGGCCGGAATTTCATAGATGAACCCGCCGGCGGCGTGCCGGAACTGCCGAATCATGACGACGGTCCCATCGTCTTTCAGTGGCACCACCGCGGCTGCTCCTGGATGGCGAATGGTTTCGAGCTCGACAGTGAACCCGTTCGGTAACTGCACCGTATCCACGTTCAGCGTCACGACCTTGCCGGTGTAGATATTGCGGACCATGCGTTGTTCTCCTTCCCCACGCGTCATCGGTCTTCTGGAGGACCCTGACGCACCAGGCACATGGCTGACTCACTTGGAGTGACGGGTATAGAATGGTGGCTTCACGACATTGGCGGGAACCTGTTTCCCTCGGATGTCGATCAGGATGTCGGTCCCGGGTTTCGCGAAGTCTGAGCGAACATAGCCCAGGCCGATCCCCTTCTGAAGCAGCGGCGACAGGTTGCCGCTCGTCACGTCGCCGATCGGTTCAGACTTCGAAGACAGCATCGTAAACCCATGGCGTGGTACACCCTTTTCCAACAGTTCAAAGCCGATGAATCGCCGTTCCGGTCCGGCCTGGCGCTGCTGCTCGAGCACGGGTTTCCCCAGAAACACCCCTTTGCTGAAACTCACCGCCCAGTCAACTCCGGCCTCGAGCGGCGTCGTGCGCTCGTCGATATCGTTCCCGTAGAGCAGATAGCCCATTTCCAGACGCAGGAGGTCGCGCGCGCCGAGCCCTGCCGGTTTGAGGCCGAAGGCCTTCCCCGCGTCCATCAAGGCATCCCAGACCATGGGGACAGCTCCCGTCACATAGAACTCGTACCCGAATTCGCCGGTATAGCCGGTCCTCGCAACCAGGCACTCAACCCCGCCGACCTGGACCCTGGTGGACTGTCTCAACTTGAGTTGCGCCAACGCGGCTAGACCTAGCGCCTCCACGATCGAGCGTGCGGCTGGTCCCTGCAAGGCGATTTGAGCCATCTCCGTCGAGCGATCTTGGATACGACAGTCAGAAACACCCTGGCCCTGGGCGAACAACCACGCGAGAATCTTGGCCCGGTTGGACGCATTGACACAGAGGAGGAATTCGCCCGGGTTCTCCAGCCGATAGACGAAGATATCGTCCTTGATACCGCCTTGCTCGTTGCAGACCATAGAATACTGCGCCTGCCCGGGTTTGAGCCCAGCGAGATCGTTCGTCGTCACGCGCTGGAGAAACAGCTCCGCCCCCGTGCCGCTCACCAGAATACGCCCCATATGGCTGACATCGAAGAGCCCGGCCTTGGTGCGGACGGTCTGATACTCGTCCACCACGCCGCTGTACTGAATGGGCATTTCCCATCCGGCAAAATCGACGAGCTTGGCACCGGCGGCGCGATGTTGGGCGATGAGAGGAGTCTGTTGCACGGTCGTGCTACTTCACTCCAAGCAATTCCACGTCGAAAATCAGCGTCGCGTTCGGGGGAATCACCCCGCCGGCCCCACGCGAGCCATAGCCCAGGTCGGATGGGATCGTCAGCTTCCGCTTCCCCCCCACCTTCATCCCCTGCACCCCTTCGTCCCAGCCCTTAATGACGCGCCCGGCGCCGAGCGGGAACGAGAAGGGTTGGCCACGATCGACGGAACTATCGAACTTTTTCCCGTTTTCCAGCCAGCCCGTGTAATGGACGCTGACATTCTTGCCTGCAACCGCCGCCTCTCCCGTCCCAACGGCTTGATCGACATATTTGAGGCCGGATGACGTGGTGACTTCTTGGCCGGTGGCACTATTCTCAGCTGCTGCCATAGGACGTTCTCCTCCTAGGATGAATGTGAACAAGACGAGCACACAGATTGATAGCAATCGTTGATAGGTCATACGGATCTCCTTCCGACTAGTCTATGGCACGGGAGGGCAGGCTCGGTCAACCGCGGCGAGCCGACGATGGGGGTTCCGCGAAAATGGCCATGCTCGCGGTATAGCCATGCACAAAGTTCCGATTCCCGATCGGGCCGATTTCTCCTTGGGCAAAGAAGCCCGCCATGGGGATTGAGCCGAGCTGTTCCGCCACCGTGGCTGCATCGTGGTTCGGCCGTCCGAAGAGGCCTTGACCACGACCACAACAGCTGAACATGAGCGCGCCGAGCGGAGGGCTGTTCCGGCCGGACCGGTCTGCAGCGAGAAGGGAGGTCAGATCTTCGCTGGCCGAGTCCGCATCCCGCAGGTGAAACTGGACCGTCTGGCCTTCCTGCACAACATCACCGACCGCGACGGCTCCTGAGCTACGATCCGCACCAAGCAGATTCCGAATGAGAAAATCGCCCCGCTCAAACCGATTCCGATGTTCGTCGATCACAATGCCGAGGTGCAGCGCGCGTTGCCGATCCTCTTCAGACAGGGCCTCGAAGACCGTCTGCAACCGTTCCAGCGCCGGGACGCCTCCCAGCTCATGGATGAGATTACGCTCAGCCTTGGTCACGACAAACCGTTCGCCGATGAGGCGGCAGCCTTGCGAAATGACGGGGCGAATCTCCACCGCCCCCGACAGGCGCACGCCGACCAACCCATCATCGAACACCTCTCCGTCGAGAATCAGCCGATTCGCCCCGGCCTCCTGCCCGCCTCCCGCCAGTCCCCCCACAGCCTTAGCCCCGGGATATCGATCTTCGAGCACACCCAGGATTTCTTGCACCGGAGTGGTAAAGGGATCGGCCAGCATCAGGAAGGTCGCCTCCCCCTCGTGGTCCGGCCAGCCGGCGAGGTGAAACTGGTCCTGTGTCGGCGAGAAGGATGAGCGGATGGGGTACAGCTCGACGTCCGGCAGTGATGCCGCCCAGAGCGTGACGGCCGGCGCCGCTTCCAGCTCTTCTGTTCCGGAAATGACCCCTTCGCCGCTGCAGCCGATCAGACAGTGCGGTTCCAGCGCCACCGTAAGCACCTCGGTTAAATGTTTGGCCAGCGCCGCATGGTGAGAGGAGAAAAACACGCAGGCCAGATCGATAGGTGCCCCATCCAGCTGGGTTTGAATCGTATGGACCACATGCTGGGCGGCAATCTCCGTTTCCGACTCTTTGGACAGGGCTACGGCAAAGCGCACGTGGAGACCTCGTCGTTCACTGATCGGACAATGACCCAACCCGGCGCTGAATCACACACCGGGATCCATCCGCTGGGATCGGACCTGAGCGAGTTTTTTATAGTAGCGCCAGAGGTAGGAGTGGTAATCGTCCACCTGGGCGAGGAGATAGTGGAGTTCCGTGGGGTCTTCGGTTTCGAGCGCCTGGGTCATTCGGGTTTTGAGGAATTCGGCAAAGGTGTCGGTCTTCTGCACCGCCGTCATCAGCTGTAAGGCACCCCCGATTTGGTAGTCGCCCATCGACCTGGCCTCCTCCGTTGAAGAATCAGCAGGAATGAGTAGGAAGAATAGCGAGACCGGCTGGGAAATAGCAAGGGTACGTGTGAATGTCGGCGTGAGCTTGTCGACTGAGATAGCGGGAAGTATGTATCGAGGAGAGCCTGAGTGTAAACGGGAGAGGAATCTTACGATTCCTCTCCTTACACCCTCACCGTGGCCTATTGATACACATAGACCGCACCAGCGTTGTTCGCACTGTTGTTGGCTTGATTGCCATTGATCCCGGTGGCGTTACTGCTCTCGAATTGCGCCCCCACCGCGAGGGTGTTCCCATCCAGTGCCACGCTAAAGCCAAATGCATCGCCGCTCTCGGTATTCGACGCCTTCACATAGGCCTGTTGCGTCCAGGTCGTCCCGCTCCGTGCGAACACATACATCGCGCCACTGTTGCCCGCGCTGTTGTCGGCCTGATTGCCATTGATCCCGGTGGCGTTGCTCGCTTCGTTATTCGCGACGACAGCGAGGGTATCGCCAGAAAGTGCTACACTTTGGCCGAACTCGTCCCCAGCCTCTGTGTTCGACGCTTTTACATAGGCCTGTTGGCTCCAGGTCGTCCCGCTCCGTGTGAACACATAGACCGCCCCAGCTTCACCCGCGCTGTTGTCAGCTTGATTGCCATTGATCCCGGTGGCGTTGCTGTCTTCTTCAAGCGCCACGACGGCGAGGGTGTCCCCGTCCAGCGCCACGCTGGTGCCGAACAGGTCGCCGCTCCCGGTATTGGATGCCTTCAGATAGGCCTGTTGGGTCCAGGTCGTGCCGCTCCGCGTGAACACGTAGACTGCCCCAGCTTCACCCGCACTGTTGTCGGCTTGATTGCCATTGATCCCGGTGGCGTTGCTATCTTCGAATTGCGCCCCCACCGCCAGGGTGTCCCCGTCCAGTGCCACGCTGGTGCCGAACAGGTCGCCGCTCCCGGTGTTTGAGGCCTTCACATAGGCCTGTTGCGTCCACGTTCCCCCGCTCCGTGTGAACACATACACCGCGCCGCTGTTGCCCGCGCTGTTGTCGGCTTGATTGCCATTGATCCCGGTGGCGTTGCTCTCCTCGGTAATCGCCCCTACCGCCAATGTGTCCCCGTCCAGCGCGACGCTCCAGCCGAACCGATCGTCGCTCCCGGTATTCGAGGCCTTGCCGTAGGCTTGCTGGGCCAACCGATGCGCCGTAATCGTGTAGGTATTTGAGACCCCGTTTGCGGTCAGGATAAGCGTGATCGTCGTGTTCCCGCTCGGAAGATTGATCGCCCCAGAGGCGTTGCCGCTGGTGACGGGCGTGCTGTTGACCGTGATGGTCGTCCCTGCGTCCGTTGCCGTTGGGGTTACCGTCACGCTCGTCTCCCCGATAAACATCGTGTCGTAACTCGTTACGTCTGGATCGAAACTCGGATTCAAGAGCCCGGCCGAGAGTGTCAGTGCACTCAGCGTTGGCCCTGCTGGAATCGATTCGTGTATGCTTGAACTACCACCCCCGTTACAGTCACCCATTCCCAGGAGAAAATACCCATTCACCAGCAACACCGCCACCTTCATGGCCGTCGCCCGCCACCGTGCATACCTCCGGACGATAGGATGTTTGACTAGCCTAGGTGTCGAGGGTGTGTGCGTGGGACCGAGCATGGGCGACCTCCAGAATGAAGCTGCAATGGTGGTATCTACGTAGCGTAGAATTCCACGGAAAACGGAGGCCGTCAACGAATTCAGGAAAATAGACTACTAGGGGTTGATATCCATGTCGCGTGAGGGATTAGCTGAAAGCAGACTGGTGAGGCTATCTCGGCCAGATGGGATGAGTACCAATTTCGTATTTGACGAGCTGATCTCGAACAGGGGGTGGGGCAAGTAGGGCTTAGAGGGGATCGAGGATCTCGGCCAATGCTTGGTCGACTTGGTGCAGTTGAGTGTGAGACAGCCGGGCTAGTGGCCCCTTGACGAGCCGATGGTTATCGATCGCGCGAAGCTGATCGATCAACAGATCGGACTCTTTGGACAATTTCCCACTTGCCGGCACGCGAATTCGTAGGGGTTCCGCATCATCTTGTAACTGTGTTGTGAGTGGTACCACTAAAGTCGACGGGTGGTTCGCATCCAGCAGAGCTTGCGTTTGTACCAACAGAACTGGACGAGTTTTTCCCGGTTCCGTACCGCGCTGAGGGTTGAGGTCTGCTAGCCACACTTCGCCGCGCCTACGCATCCGGGTCACGCTCGACCTCGGCGAACTCGGCGTTCACCGCCATACTCTCCTTCCGAACTTTCAAGGAAGCTCGCGTTATACGTTCAGCCCGCAGCTGCCGTTCGGTTTCTTGATTCATGCGCTCAAGCGAGCGCCGAATGTAGGCGGCGCGGGAGAGATGCAGCGATTCAGCGAGTTTCGTGCTGACTTTGAGCAGATCATCAGGAAGATTGAGCGAGATAGTACTCATACCTACTCCCATGAGATATGAATAAATAATATCATGTTTCAATATCCCATGCCCATCATGGGGAGTCAACTGACGGCTTCGTCTCGGAAGGAAGACCCGCCACCTCCTTTTACTGTCTGCTCAGGGTTCGGACGGACGAGGCCCTCGATCGCTCAGAAAGCCTTAGAGAATCAGTTAGTTCGTAAGCCGGACAGAAGGGTTGTAAGTCGCCTCAGGTCGATCGCCTCAGCGCGGTGGTCATCACGGCCGATGACGGTGGTGGCCATGGTAAGGGCGTTCAGAATCGCTTCTTCGGTGGCCTCAACCGTGGCGCTGATGAGTGGATTCAGGTGGGTATCCGCCAGGTGCGTCATGGGGAAGGTTGGCTCCTTGGGATAATGCGGGATGATGTTGGCCGTCGAGAAGGCGAGCATGAAGTCGCCGCTGCCGTGGCGGGCGGTAGAACCGGTGCGGGCGAGACCCAGCGCGGCGCGCTTGGCCAACCGTGTCAGCTGTCTGCTGTCGAGTGGCGCATCGGTGGCAATGACGATGATGATCGACCCTTCACTTTGGGCTGGTATCAGCGTCTCCGACATCTGCACCGGCGGATCATAGCGCTTCCCGACCGGTATGCCATTGACGATCAGTTCTGGTCGTCGCCCATGGTTCGCATTGACCAATACACCGACTGTGTAACCGCCTTCCTTGTCTGACAGTTGTCTCGACGACGTGCCGATACCCCCCTTGAATCCATAGGACACCATGCCGGTCCCGGCACCGACGGTGCCTTCTTGTACTGAGCCGTTGGTCGCCCCATCGAGCGCAGTGATCACGTCCTGTTCCGACACATGCCTGCCCTGGCTGTCGTTCAACCGGCTGTCGTCGCACTCGGCCACGACGGGGGTGAGGGTGTCGTCCGTAATACCGATCTCCGGATACTGCCGGATCATCCAGCTCATGACGCCGTTGGCGACACGTGGGACGTTCAGCGTATTCGTGAGTGCGATGGGGTATTCGAGGAACCCGGACTCCGCCACCCAGGCTAGGCCGGTCATTTCACCCGTGCCGTTCAGGACAAAGGCTCCCGCCGGCACCTTCTGGTGCCACACATCGTCCCGCGGGATGATGACGGTGACGCCGGTGCGGACCGGGCCTTCACCCGGCTTGAGTGTGCCCTCTCCCGAGATGAGCGTCCGGTGGCCGACTTTGACACCGGCCACATCCGTGATGGCGTTGAGCGGACCTGGCTGGTACTGCCCAATCATCACACCCAGATCCCTCAATCGTTTTCGTCCCTGTTCCGGTTCCGCTGAAGCGGTGGAGAGACACCCAGCAAGCACCACCCCACACAACCCCAATACCAGCGGTGGGATGCACTTTGCGCTACACCTCATGCGTGCTGCCGTGATGGGGGATGCTGACATTGATCCTGGGATGTTCGGCTTGAATGGCCGCGCCTAACGACAGGGCCTGCTTTTCCTCACCATGGACGATGAAGATGGTGCTCGGCAGAGGATCGATGGCTCGCACATAGGCGAGCAGATCATTCCGGTCGGCATGGGCGGACAGGCCATTGAACCTGACGACCTGGGCCCTCCTGGGTGTGGGCACCCCGAAGATAGGCACTACATCCCACCCCTCGATCAGCTTGCGGCCCAGCGTATGTTCCGCTTGGAACCCGACGATGACGATGACGTTGGCCTCGTCCTGAATGGCATGTTTGAGATGGTGCACGATCCGGCCTCCCTCGCACATCCCCGACGATGAGATGATGACACAGGGGCCACGCATAGCATTGAGCCGCTTGCTCTCTTCGGGACTCGAGACAAACCGGATGTAGCGTGAGGCGAAGACATCGCCTGCGTCGGAGAAGGTCTTGGACGTCTCGTCGTCGTAGCATTCCGGGTGGCGCTTGAAGACGCCGGTGGCTTTATTGGCCAAGGGAGAATCGATATAGATGGGGATGGGGTCTACGCGGCCCTCCCCCACCAGTTCCTTGATACGCATGACGAGCTCCTGCGTGCGCCCCACAGCGAAGGCCGGGACGATGATCTTGCTCTTGTGCGTACGGGCGTGTTGGATGAGATCCTGCGCCTTCTTTTTCATTTCTTCGCCGAGCTGCTCGTGCAGCCGATCGCCGTAGGTGGACTCCAAAATCAACACGTCGCAGGGAGGCGGCGGTTCCGGATCGCGGAGGATCGGCATATGGGATCGGCCCAGATCGCCGCTGAACAAGACCGTCGTGCTGTTGCCGCGCGCCGTGTATTTCACCCGGACCGCAGCGGATCCCAGAATATGCCCCGCGTCATGAAACGAGGCGGCGAGCCTGGGCGCGATTTTGATCTGATCGCCATAGCGTTCGCCTTGGAAGCGTTTGACGATCTTGCGCACATCATCACTGTCATAAAATGAGCGGATGCAGGTGCGTCCTCGCCGCCGTTCCTTCTTGTTGACGTATCGGCAGTCGTTCTCTTGAACACGCGCGGAATCCTCGAGCATGATGCCCGCCAGATCGGCCGTGGCCCTGGTGAGGTAGACCTTGCCGGCGAAGCCCTGACCGGGCAAGACGGGCAGCGCGCCGGAGTGATCGATATGCGCATGGGAAAGCAGGACCGCTCCGACGGACTTCGGGTTGAACCCCAACTCTCGGTTTCGGTAGATCGCTTCCCCCCGACGTCCCTGGAACATCCCGCAATCGAGGAGCACTCGAAACCCCGGCACCTCCAACAGATGCCGACTCCCCGTGACCGAGCGTGCCGCGCCATGAAAGGAGAGTTTCATACGGTGCCGACTCCATTGTGACGGACGATAAGATCCCAGGCTTCCTGCGCCGTTTCGGCGTAGTGAAACAGTTCGAGGTCGTGCGGTGAGATGAGCCCGCACTCGACGAGGAACGGCCAGTTGATCAGCCGTTCCCAAAACTCACGCCCGACGAGGACAACGACCACACGGTCGGTCTTCCCGGTTTGCAATAAAGTGAGCGTTTCAAACAGCTCATCAAGCGTGCCGAACCCGCCGGGAAAGGCGACCAATGCTTTGGCGCGCAGCATGAAATGCATTTTCCTGATGGCAAAATACCGAAACTGAAAACTGAGTTGTGGCGTGATGTAGGGGTTGGGCTGCTGTTCGTGCGGCAAGGTGATGTTGAGCCCAATGGACTTGGCCTTGACGTCCGCCGCCCCTCGGTTGGCCGCCTCCATAATGCCTGGGCCACCTCCCGTCATAATGACATAGTCGCAATGGCCTCCGATTTGGCAGGTGGATGAGACGAGCCGGCCGAACTCCCTGGCGATATCATAGAATTGTGATAATTCGAGCTGTCGTTTGGCGATCGTTAGTTGTCGCTGACGCGCTGGATCGCGTGGAGCACGTGCGGCCTCCGCTTCCGCCCGTTGAAGTTCTTGTTGTGCGGCCTCAGCCTCTTTGAGCCGGGCGCTCCCAAAGACCACGATCGTCGAGCCGATGCCTTCGTCGGTTTGAATCAATTCCGGTTTGAGCAGTTCGAGCCCGAGTCTGACGGAGCGCAGTTCATCGCGCTGAAGAAACTCGGTATCTCGGTCGGCCGGGATATAGGAAGAAGAATGGCCGTCCGGGTTGATGGCTGGTGGCTGGTCGGAAGCGTCCGATCCCATGGCTCGGCATTATAGCGACGCCAGGTGGCCTCGGCAATGCAGGTGCCACGAAACCCTCGAGCGCTTAGAAAGGATACGGATAAAAAGGAAGCGCTGCGAGACGTCGCTGGAAACTGGAATGGACCACCACCCCGCGCGGATCGCACGCGACTTGGAACGCATCGACACCAAGTCCGGTTCGCGAGAAGATCAGATCCGGGTCTACCGGCGTCCAGGGTTTTGCCAGCCATCCGAAATTGACCCGGGAGTATTTCAGATCCGCAAACCGGTAGGTCGCGATCAGTCCGGTTTCCGATTCTCCGATGGCGTCCGGTGCCCCCAGTTTGGTGACGACATCCGTGAGTGTGGTATGGCCTGGGGTAATGAAGGCCACGTCCGCAGGCGTGAGTGTGGTATTGAGGGATACCCGGACGACGTTACAGCCGGTAACGGCCATGCACGTCATCGCCGTCAGAACCATGAGCACAATTCGGTTCCGGATGCTGCCCATATCAGTCCCCAAAAGGCCAGAAGCGAAACTTCATGCTGGCGGTTCGTTTGGATGAAATGACATCCTCGACTATCCCGTTCTGATTCAGAACGACAAAGAGGTCGTCGCTTTTGATGGAGAGGCGGGTGAAGTTGAGGACGATCAAGAGCAAGCTGCCCGCTTTGGCGTCGTACCGGTAGTACTGGAACACGTCTCGCCCATTGAGCTGCACGAGGCGATCCGGTGCCCCAAGCAGATGGATTACTTCATCTTTCGTGGTTTCACCCTTCTGGAGGGCCGTGATGGCTTCCGCATTGATCTCGTCCCCCAGCGTTCCTCGACTGAACGCGCAGCCCTGGATGAGAACGACGAGGAGAAACAGGAGTGAAAGACCGCCTGTTGGTTTCATGGTATTACCTCGCTTATAACTCGACGGCGTGTGGCCCAAGGACAAAGTCTTGCTCATACATAGCATAGGCGGAGGGCAGTAATCCGACGCTCCGGTAGGCGGCATGGGCTCGTTCGTTCTCCCGTGCCACGTACAGTCGAATGCCGCAAATGCGGGGATCGTTTTTCGCTTCGGCCGTAATGTGCCGATGCATGGCCTGATAGACGCCTCGACCCCGTTGCTCCGGTATCACATACACACTTTGGATCCACCAAAACACTCCGTTTCTCCAATCACTCCATTCATAGGTGATCATGAGTTGACCGATGGCTTGCTTCTGATTCTCGCCTGCCTGTTCGGCCACAATATAAAAGCCGTATTGCGGTTGCCCGAGTAACGAGCGGACTCCGTCGCGCAAGGTCGCCTCGTCGAGGCGGCGATGCTCGGTTTCCTGTGCCATAGCGAGATTGAACACCGTGATCGTATTCGTATCCTGGGGTCCCGCTCGTCGGATATGGATAGGAGTCGGCATGACGTCTTTCCTTTACACGGTCGGCTGATCCGATGGACTCAGCCATCCGCTCTTTGGTCGGTAGAAACCGGCGGAGAACTCCATTTTCATGGCATCTTCAACCCGGAGATTAATGGGATGGAGCGCCTCTTCCGGAATGAAGGCAAGAAAGCCGGTGAATGGATGGATGGCGGTCGGGACGAAGACCATGCAGAGAGTCTGCGAAGGTACGACCTGAATGGACGGCGGAGCGACCCCCATGACGAATCCTAAGGCCCAACAGCCGTCACGAGGAAAGGGAAACGCCACGACCTTACTCTGCCCGAATCGGGAACGAAAATTCAGGACGTCCGTCATGCCCTTTAATGTCAAATAGACGCTCTGGACGAGCGGGATGCGCTCAATACGCCGTTCGACTCGGGCTAGGATGTTCTGCCCCACGACGTGATCGAAAAAGATACCGGCCAGAATCAAGACGAGGACCAACAGGAGCACGCCAAGCCCCGGTACTCGATAGTACATGTATCGACCGACGAGATCATCGAGAGTCGTGAAAAGAGTCGAGAGAATAAGGTAGGTCGCCCAGGCCGGGACCAAGACAATCAGGCCTGCTATACATGTCTTCCAGAATGCGGTGATCATGGATGATTACCTTGGAGTATCTTGATCAGTGTAGCAGATACCACTCGCGTAGTGCAGACGCATGTGCGGCCTTGCGGGCCCACCTCTCAATGCAGTATTCTTACACCGTCATGCCACAGGACGACTTCATCCGATGAGCCTAGATCCTGATCTTCTCGCGATTTTGTGCTGCCCCGAGACCAAGCAAGAGGTGAGCCTTGCCGATGCGACCCTCATTCAAAAGGTGAATGCGGCTATAGGCCAGGGGCATGTCCGTAACAAAGGGAACCATCTCTTGGTCGGGCAGATCGAGGGTGGCCTGGTACGGGAGGATCGCCAGATTTTGTATCCGATCCGTGAACGGATTCCTGTGATGCTTATCGAAGAAGGGATTCCGCTCGAGCAAATCCTCTCGAGCTCCTAACCCAACTGGTTCCCCCTTCTCTCCTCACCGAACCTACAACCAACGCGATGGCAGAAGAACTCGGCGCGACGGTGATTACTTGAGTGAGGACTTCCCCCGTGTACTCAGGAATTTTCTGATTAGGAGCCGATGATCTCGATCGGTTTGACGGGATTTTCTGTTTTCGACCCTGTAGAGGTCCCACAGTGAGCACAGAGGTACTCGTACAGATTCCCACTGGGGAGAACGAGCAGGAGACGTTCCCGCGTGGGCGTAGCCGTCTGACAGCGTGGGCAAAAGAGCAGAGACGCCCTGAGAGAGTCGAATTGCCGTTGCCCCTGATCGGCAGACGGACGGTTTCGGTTGACTCGTTGACCCCCGAGTATGCCCGGAGGTCTTCGCGGTGGCAGTCGCATGCCTAATTTTATGGGGATAGAGATTTGAGCGTCAAGCGATATGACAGTCTACGGGACCGATGATGGGCAACGACCTGACACGAATTCGTGACCATATCCCACTCATCATCAGTGTTGCTTTGGCATTATCTCCTGAATTGGTCCGGCATTCACGACGTCTGCGCCGGTCACACTGCGGTCTTGGCCGATTCAATTTCCGTAGCGGTGATCAAGCTGGACAGGTAGTCTGCGACGAAATTTAAGGCCTCTTCCCGCCCGTCTGCACGACGTCCCTTTTCTCGACGTTGGACCGAGAGCTCATGTTCAAGGTCCGATTTCACCTCTCCCAGGATTCTCTGGAGGGATGATGGAGTGAGATTAGAATCCATATCTTCCAGCTCCTGGCAGCGATCTAAGACCCAATTGAGTCCTTCAATGCGTCCGGCATAATGCTCCTGCTCGGCGGTATCGATCCTGGCCATTGCGGTGGCAAAGGTTTGGGCTTCGTAAATGAGGTTATAAAAACTGGTCACGCCTCGTTGTAACGATGGATTCATGATGCTCCTTTTCCTAATGATGAAGCGCAATTATACATCAGATTGGGGGACGGACAAGGAGTATTTTTTCGGCTACGTGAAGAGCAGGGAATGGAACTCGTTCATGAAACCATAGTAGAGAGGGGCGAAATCTTTCAGACACTCGGGGCTGGTCTCTTTGAGACGCTTAAAGAAAAACACTTGTCCTTTCGGGTCGAGCTGTTCAAGGAGCTGGCTGAGTTGAGCCATTGAGTAGCTCCCGGAGTGCACACTCAAAATATAATGCACCAGTCGTTCGACAAATTGCTGCTCCATATACTCCCCGTCAAGATAGCCTTCGGGGAGTTTCCCTGAGGCGAGAAACTCATCGAACGGGATCGCTTGAGCAGCAAATGGGATGGATTGCTGCGGCTTGGATGTCACGCTGAAACGGCTCCATCAGAGGTTTGTAGGCTGGTCTCCCAAAAACTGTACTGGAGGCAATGAATCTCGTCAAGTGCGCAGAAGATGCAGCACGCGCTGAGCCGAAAGACTGATGCTCACGGATAATCCGGCTCTACCAATCCAGGCTGGAGGAACATCCCTCACCTTCGTTGCCGGTAGATACACGAACATGTTGGACAAGAAACCTCTCTCCAAATGTTAAGGGGCGGGCCCCCTTGGAGAAGACCCGCCCCTCAAACATGATGTCGATCCTGGTCGACTTACAACCAGGTCACGCGCTCGGCCGGCCGAATA
>JAHBWR010000081.1 GCA_019636875.1 Nitrospira sp. | reverse complement strand
AAAAAGCACTCTGGGTCCTCGCCAGTACGCCAGGAGTGACCTGCGTCCTAAACGGTATGCGAACGACGCGGTATGTGGAGGATACTCTCTCGACTTTGCAGTGGGAACCGCTCAAAGAAACTCGTTCCATTTATGAAGGCATGAGGAAACTCACCTTGTAAGAAAGCTCGCCTATTATTCCCTCTGCCAGATCGGCAAGAACTCCCCGCACCTGTTTGCCACTGCAGATTTCAGTAATCCGTTTTCCTCGGCCACGATAATGTGCAAACCTCATCTATGCCAATCGGATGCCCCCAATAATAATTAACACCGTGCTTCTTGACAGCCCTTGTCACCGTTCATTAAGGTCCGGTAATTCTTTCATCTAGGATCTTCCTCGTGCCCAAACTTGCCGTCATCGATATCGGAACCAACTCCATCCATCTGGTCCTGGCTGACATACTCCCGGATGCCAGCTTCATAATTCTCGATCGCTTTAAAGACATGACCCGATTAGGGAATGGCGCGTTTGCGAACAAGCGACTGGCCGATGAGGTCATGGCTAGAGGCCTCGAAGTTCTGAAGACGCTGGTGACGCTCGCCCGCAATAAGGGGTTTGATCGTGTGATCGCGGTCGCTACCAGCGCAGTACGTGAGGCTGAAAACGGCGGTGATTTCGTCGCAATGATCCTGGAAGAGCTTGGCTTGAAGGTGCGTGTGATCAGCGGAACGGAAGAAGCTCGGCTGACCTTCCTCGGAGTCAAACACAGCATCGCGCTCCCGGACGGGCCGACGTTGATCGTCGACATCGGAGGCGGTTCCGTGGAGCTGATCGTGGGCAATCGCGAAGGAATGCTCCATGGCGTGAGCTTAAAACTCGGTGCCATCCGTTTGGCCGAGCACTATCTCACGAAAACGCCACCGTCCGAGTCGATGATGCGGAGCCTGGAACAAGCAGTACGCTCCCACCTGCGCGAGGTCGTCACTTCGTTCAAAATAAACAAGTTCCTCTCGCTGATCGCCACTTCAGGAATGGCCGGCAATATCGGTGAAGTGATTCATCTACAACGCACCGGTCGACCGCTGCCACAGCATAATCTTGCGACGGTCTCACTCAAAGATCTCCGTGCCCTCGAAGTAGAGCTGGCCGAGAGCTCTGTGAAGGCGCGCTTGGCCATTCCCGGCTTGGACCCCAAACGCGTGGATACCCTTCTCCCGGCAACTGTGCTCCTCCGCTGCCTCTTGGAGCTGTCCGGCCTCAACGAGCTGACGCTATGCGACAAGGCGATCCGTGAGGGGGTCATCTACGACTTCATCGTGCGGCATCGCGAGGGATTGAAAGCTGAACGAGAAATTCCGGATGTGCGTCGTCGCAATGTGATCCGCCTCGCGCGCCGCTGTCATGCGCCGGAAGCACATTCGCTGCACGTGGCTATGCTGGCTCTGCGCCTGTTCGATCAGACACAACGCGTCCACCGGCTCGGGCCACAGGAACGGACTTGGCTCGAATACGCGGCTATTCTGCACGACGTCGGCTACCTCATCAATCCACGGCAGCATCACAAACACGCCTACTACCTCATTACACATAGTGACTTGACCGGACTGGCCGCGGAAGAAATCACCGTCATTGCCACCGTCGCTCGTTACCATCGTCGGGCCCTCCCGGCTCTGAAGCATGAGGAATTTGACCGTCTGACACCACGACTCCAACGCGTCGTCAAAGTGCTCGCGTCGCTGTTACGCATCGCCGACGGGCTCGATCGTACGCATTTCTCCCTTGTTCGGAACGTCCGTGTCCAATTCGGCAAACAGATCACCATCGAGGTACAGCTCACGGGCGATGCCGAGATGGAGTTGTGGGCGGCGAAGAATCGGGCTGATCTGTTCGAACAAGTGTTCCATCGACAGGTCCGGTTCGCACGGGTGCTGATGGCAGCCGACCAATCATGAGCACATCTCATCCGACCAAGACCGCCCCCCACCCGTACCCGGGCAAACTGATCATCGTCGAAGGCATCGATGGATCGGGGAAAAGTACTCAACTGCAACTGTTGCATAAATGGCTTGAGTCGAAAGGCCACAAGGTCTTTTTTACAGAATGGAACTCTTCGACGTTGGTGAAGGAAACGACGAAACGAGGGAAGAAATCAAAGAGTCTGACCCCGACAACATTCAGTCTGCTCCACGCAACAGACTTTGCCAGCCGGCTCTATCATCACATCCTTCCTCCTCTCAAGGCCGGGATGATTGTGCTCGCTGACCGCTATATGTATACCGCGTTTGCCCGCGATGTCGTGCGCGGAGTGTCCCCGCAATGGGTTCGCAAGCTCTATGCATTTGCCATCAAACCCGACATGGCGTTTTATTTCAAGGTCCCGATTGAAGTGGCTATCTCCCGCTTGTTGCGTGGAACTCGCGGTCAGTTTAAGTACTATGAAGCGGGCATGGACATGAACCTGAGCCCTGATCCGACACAGAGCTTTCGAATCTTTCAATCACGGATTCTTGCGGAATACGACAAGATCGTCGACGAATTCGGGTTGTTGACGATGGATGCCACCCAAGACATCGCCACGCAACAGGAGCTCATGCGGACCTTGGTATCCGAAACCTTGCGTGATTACAAACCCAAACGAGGCACCTATGGCCGACGCACGCTTTTTTGGCGACGGTTTGACGTACATCGACCCGAGTGAGCTCAAAGGCAAGCTGATCGCCATTGAAGGAACCGATGGAGTCGGCCGCTCGACGCACATCGAGCTGTTACAGGAATGGTTGGAAATCCAAGGATACGGGGTGATGACGACCGGCTGGACTCGATCCAACCTCATGTCCAAATCCATCGAAATGGCCAAAGCCGGCAACATCGTCGATCGATGGTCGCTCAGCCTGCTCTATGCGACCGATTTTGCCGACCGACTTGAGCACCAGATCATTCCCGCTCTTCGATCAGGATTCGTCGTCTTGGCTGATCGCTACATCTACACCGCATTCGCACGCGATTTCGTCCGAAGCGCCGATCGCACGTGGATTCGTGATGTCTTCGGGTTTGCCCCGATTCCGGACCTGGTGTGTTATTTGCGGATCGATGTCGAAACCCTCGCACTCCGAGTCATCGAGACGACAGGGATGAACTATTGGGAGTCCGGGATGGATCTTCGGCTGGGAGCAGATCTGTATGACAGCTTCAAGAAATACCAATCGCTGCTTATTGAAGAATTCGACAAGATGGCCACGGAGTTCCACTTCAATATCGTCGATGCGAGAAAGTCCCCGGAAGACATCCAGGATGAGCTCAAAGGCTATATCCTCCCCGTCCTGCAAGACCGCAAGTCGGCGATCGGCACTGGCTCAGGTGGTTCCTAAGGTCGCTGGCACGAACGTCCTTGCCGTCCACACAACTCAGATATCGTGATGACAATCCGGGCACTGTGGTTCCGTCGTCGGCCCTCGGATCGTGCAAACTGTGTCTGTACCCGCCAACCGACGGGACCCCACGCTAAGCGTCTTTGGATGAACCCTGTCGCCGCATACTCAGTCGTTCGATTCGTTCTCCCACATCGCGATAGGCCGGATCTTCGCGCCGAATCCATCGATAGGCTTCCAATGTTTCTGCGATCCTGCCTAATGATTCAAGCGTGCGACCGAGCACATAGAGGATCTGCACGGTTTCCCTTGACGATTTTGGAAGAGCTTTGAGTGCTTGTTGAAATGCCGGCACAGCGTCCTCATAGCGACCGGACAGTTTGTAGCAAAGTCCGATCTGGGCATAGGCCTTCACAGCCAAGACTCTCTCTCGGGCGGCTTGTTCAAACTGCTCGATAGCGGCCTTGTATAGTCCGGCCTTCTTCAACGCAATCCCACGCTCATAGCGTTCAGCCGCACCTATAGTATGAGTGGATGTACGACCGACAGGATCCGACATGATGCGTGAATCGCCCTCGCAACTACCCCAGACACCGATGCGCCGACATACACAGAGGAGGTTTCGTCATGTCCTCTGCCGAACGCAGCGCAGATACCCGTGTGGATTGCAGGAACAGATGAGACAGTCTACTTTTGACTCCCAATCAGAAATCGCTGAAAATTATCGACCACACCGCCGAACCACGATGACTTCCGTAGAGCCTCCTCTAACTCCCGCTCCCGACTTGCGACATCCCGAAAGGATGGAGTCACATGATCGATGCGATGATAGGCTTCCAGGGCCTGATCGGTTTTTCCCACAGCCTCAAGGCTGCGCCCCAAAAAATAGAGCACATCCCTCGTATCGTGAGGAAGCGCGGTCGTATCGTTCAGCGCGGTGCGAAAGGCCTGGATCGCGGCATGTGGATCCCGCATCTTGACGTAGCAGAATCCGATTTGCGCGTGAGCTTTGAGCCAGAGCGCTTTCTCCTTGGCTGCCGAATGAAACAGGTCAATCGCCTCTTTCAACCGCCCCTCATCTTTCAGCGCCATCCCCCGCTCGTAGTCGTCTTCCGATGAATTGACCGGATCCGACTTAGATAACTCATTGGCAACGGCGGTTGGTCCAGAGCGTGGATCGGACGGTTTGAGTTCTGTCGGATCTTCCGGTGCGGCTGCGAGTTCTTCCAACTCTTCCTTGCCGGCGAGCGGAAGGATCCCCCCTTTGATTCGGTCGAGCGCCGCTTGTGCCACCAACTTCGATGTAATAATGGGCGCTTGCTCTGCATACCCATACGTCAACGTGATATCGGATACCTGATTGATTAGTCGTGGGTTCCCCTGGCTCAATCGATGGATGAGCGCACAGGCCTTGTCCGTAAAGACCTCTTGGGATCGGCCTGCAACCTGTATTCGATGGCGAATAAAGTTAGCCGTTTCCACCTCTGACAGCGGCTTAAGATGGTAGTCGACGACGATCCGCTGTGCAAACTGCGTCATATCGATTCGTTTCAACAAGGTATAGAGATCCGGCTGCCCGGACAGAATAATCTGTAACTTTAATGTCCCGCCGTCATTCATGTTGGATAACAGCCGCAATTCTTCCAGCAAGTCGGCCCCCAGACTTTGGGCTTCGTCCACGATGAGAATGACACGTCGAAGGCGCTTCGACTCTTGTGTCAGAAACTCTGAGAACAGATGGTAGGCTTCGATTGGATCCAGACGCTTTGTGCTCAATCCGAGCGCCAACAAGATCCATGGCAGGAGGTGCTCGATATCGTACCGCGCATTGGTCAACAGCCCGATTTTGTGCTGACTGCCGTGCTCCGCGATCAGCTTCTGGAGGAGAGACGTTTTCCCCATTCCCGGATCACCGGTCAACACCATGAAGGGCGCCTGACTCACAAGGCCATATTCCAACAGATTGTAGGCGGCCTGATGCTCAGATCCAGCATACAGGAACGTACTGTCCGGCAAGAGTGAGAACGGCTTGGTTTTTAAACGGTAAAAGGATTCATACATCGTACGGTATCTCGGGTTGTTCTGTACTGACTACGAAGACAACATGGCCTTCATATCGGCAAGACTCAACGATGACCGACCGGCTTTGTTCAATACCGTTCCTAGAACGGGACGCGAGTCTCTGACGAGCCCGAGCGCGCGCTGAAGCTCTTCGCCCGTCGTTTTACCTTCTTCAACGACCATGAGCAGCGCATCCGTATAAGGAGAAAACGCCAACACATCAGCCGTATGCAGCAACGGCGGGAGATCAAAGACGACAAAGCGCGAAGGATATCGATGTTTCAACTCCTCGACGAGGGCGACCATTTTGGGGGACGTCAGTATTTCGGTCGAGTTTGAAATGGCTCTCCCCCCCGGCAAGAGAACG
Source organism: Nitrospira sp. (assembly GCA_019636875.1). Taxonomy (GTDB): domain Bacteria; phylum Nitrospirota; class Nitrospiria; order Nitrospirales; family Nitrospiraceae; genus Nitrospira_D. The sequence continues at coordinate 10,269 of JAHBWR010000081.1, read as the reverse complement.
AATCGCCCGATGCCGGGATGCACGAGCAGATCTTCCACGGGTAGATCGTCCAACAAATAGTCCGCCAACCCCAGACAGTCCTGGACACCAAAGACTTTATGCACCGTGGGGTCTTGGAGGTCTGAGTCGACGAGGAGGACCGTCTGTGTCGTTTCCATCGCAAGACTCACCGCCAGGTTGATTGCCGTGAGCGTTTTCCCCTCTCCGTACCCGGGGCTGGTAACCCCGACGACGTTCCAGCCATTTTCCCGAAGGCGGTGCGTGACCTGCGTTCGTAGGATCTTGTAGGCATCGACAAAGGCCCCCTTGTTATACGCGGCCATCACGCGATGCCCCTGCAGAACAGCCCGAGGGACGGTCAGTGACTTCGTCCGTGTATAGGTGATGGGTGGCGGGACACCCTGCTCCGAGGACCGCTTCGGTGGGGCCTCGGTGGCAGTTGTGCCTTTCACTTCTCGATAAAGGTCCAGCGCGGTTCGAATTCGATCCATAGCCTTCTTGTTCCTTATTCCATGCCAATCCGTCTTAGGGTGGTAAACCACAACACATCCAATGGAATGACGAATACATGCAGAAGCACGAGTACCGTTCCGAGGATCCCAACCCCTGCCGTTTGGGCGAGTCGTCGTCTGACCCGTATTCGTGATACGTCCTCTTCATTGGGCATAAATGGAACCACGGCCAAGGGGAAATGGTGTGTGAGCTGTAGGAGCTGATCAGGTGACCGGATCGAGTGATCCATCGATTCTACAGCCGCCCCCGCACCGAGACCACAACCAATGGCCAGAATGACTCCGAGCAGGACAATAGCCATACGGTTAGGCTTGAACGGCTTTTCTGGAAGACTTGGCGGATCAATGAGGGAAAATCGCTCGCCTTTTCGCTGCACCTCCAACCCTTCCGCCACCTTCGCTTCCAACAATCGAGACCTAATGTCTTGGTATTTCTGCGCCGACGTGTCTCGCTCTCTCATAAGCACCAGATACTCTGGTTCGATCCCAGGAGATCGTTCCAGACGTGTTGCATATTCATTTAACCGGCGCTTCACCTCCAGCCGCGTCTTCCGGAGCGCTTCCAGCGAAGCGAGCGCCGAATTCAGCTGCGCCTGAAGATTGATATAGGCCGGGTTTTCAGGCCGTTGCCCCGTGGACGGGCTTGGCATGGAGCGGAACCTAAACGCCTCTTGTTCGAGAGCCGCAACCTTCCGTTGTGCACGGAGGATATCCGGATGGGCGGCTCCAAGCCGTTCAAGGTCGGCTGCCAAAGCGGCACGGGCATCGATGAGACGCTTCGAAGCTTCTTCTCCGTCGGGAAGTTGGCCGGTTTCCTTCTCTAAGGCCTTAATCTCCTGTTTCATCTTCATAATGTCCGGATGATCCGCCGAGAGATTGGCGGAGGCCGCTGCGTACTCGGCACGGAGCGCCCGGAGTCGTTCGGTCGAATCCAAAATCCGTTCTCCGGTCACCGAGAGGATCGGAGTATTCGGTTTAATGGTCGCCAGCTCTCCTTCAAGGTAGGTCTTTCGCTCTTCCAGGCTACGGATCTGCTGATCGACATCCATCAACTCCCGTTCGGCTTGGTTCATCAACTGCTGGTTCAGTGCGGTCAACTCCGGCAGCGCTCCATTCGCTCGCCGCTTAAACTTGGCGATTTTTTCATCGATGTCGTTGATATGGTGTGCCAGATTTTCGGCTTCCTGCTGTAGGAAAGACGTGGCCTCCTGGGCTTGCCGTTCTCGGCTCTTTAAGTTTTCACCCAGGAACAAACTCGTCAGCTCGTTGGCCACCTGCTGGGCGAGTTCCGGGGATCGATTTTGGTAGGTAACCGTAAAAGCAATGGTCGCCTTCGTTGCATGTTGCGTGCGCTTGTCGACGACATCCGCACTGATGACTTCGACTTCGATATCCTTGATAAAGCGTTTGACAATTTCTTCGGTCGGACTATTTTTCCGTTCTTCCTGGTACAGATTGAATTGCTCGACCACCTTCCACAGCGTGGTACGGCTCATCACCTGTTGCTTGATGGTCTCAATCCGCTGATCAGCGTAACTGGTAATGGTGGAACGAACGAGGTCCGACGGAATTTCCTGCTCTTCGATCAAGATCGTCGCCGTCGACTTATAGGTCGGGGGCCAGAGAAACGCCAAGGTCAACGAGAGTATCAACAGACTACAGCTCGTGAACAGAATCATCTTTCGGCGCCGTCGAAAGGCCGCGAGATACTCAGTGAAACTCTTCCCCTGTTCGGATGCCCGTTGTGAGGGTTGTGTGTGCGTCATAATCTTAGTGGAAGAACGTCCGTTTAGGTGGATAATAGGTCACCATGAATGTCGTCGCGTGAGAATTCGCTGAATCAAGCTGCGCATCGATATCACGCCAGCGATACATGTAGGACACTTCCGCTTGCCACCATTCTAGAAACTTCCAAGACAGTTTCGGTGTAATGCTGACATAGCGGCTATCTGGAAACACGCCGCCGACCACCACTTGTGACTTGCCAGAGGTCAGCACTCCGACCACGCTCATGGAGCCGGTAAGCGTTTCTGAGATGTCGTACGAAGCGGACGCTTGCGCTCGATTGGTCTGGATGAGCAATCCAAAGCCGCTCGGGACCAAATCGCGTTCAAAGGATGCGCCGACCGAAGCTCGTTCAAAGTTTTGTTGCAGACTTGCGCCAACCAACCAGACCGTATCGTGAGTCGTAAGATCCCCCCCGAAGATTTCCGAGGTGGATTGGAGAAACCGTGGGCCACCATGCACCGTGCCGGTCAGAGATTCACTGAATGCGTGGGTCAGGCTCATGTCGATCCCTGGAAAGTTTGACCGGAAGACGGATGGTGAATCGGTCGTTCGAAAGTCGAGGTAGGATCCCATGATCTGGACTTGATCCCGTTCGGTCAGCGCATAGCTGAACCCACCCGACCCACCAAACAGCCGGTAGTCGACCAACCGCCCGCTTTCATAGGTCGTGTCCGAAAACTGCACGCCTGATTGAAACGACAATTTTTCGGTCAGCATTCTCGTCCAGGTCGGGTTAAAGCTCCACTGATTCCGCTGGGCAAACTGGAGCACAACCCCTGTGGCCTGTAATTCGCTGAGCAGCGTATTGTCGCGGGTGAGGCCTCCAGAGAACCCGATCACATCTTTCTCCGTCTTATAGCGGATGGACAATGGCACAAAGACGTTCGTAAATTGCCTATCCTCTCCTCCAAAATACCCGACAACATCCGCGGCGAGGCGGCTGCTCACCTCCAGTCGTTCGCTATTGCCCGCTACTTCCATCGCCGGTGTAACCCAATACCCATACGTGTCATCGTGAGGGAGTGGAGTCAGCAGCAAATTGCTGTTGTAGACTCCCTTGACTCCTAGAGACGGAGACACCGACCATTCTGCAGCCTGAAGTTTTGACGCCACGCTCAGCACGATGACCAGTACACTGCATAGAACGGCGGGACTCCACCTGTTACCCCATGCTCGACTCCGACTCGATTCCTTCAACTGCACCTGGGCAGGAACCGTCACGGCACCATCACAACGTCACCACGTTGAAGAACGATATTTTGCTCCAGCGCTCTCCCCTTTCTCATATCCCCATACCGAAAAGGAATGGCGTGCTGTTCCCCTCGTACTCGGCGCATGACTTTAATGTCATTTTCAGCTGCGAAGGGAGTTAATCCCCCGGCAAGACTCAAGGCTTGAAGGACATCGGCGTAATGCCCAATCACATACTCACCTGGTTTGTTCACTCGTCCAACAACGTAGACCTTGTAACTTGCCACTTTGTTCACGGCCACGGACACATTTGGATTCGGGATATACTTCGTCAGTCGCTGAACAAGATCTGTACGGATTTGATCCACTGTTCTGTCCTCAGCCTGAATGTCACCGATGAGCGGAAAAGAGAACATCCCATCTGGACGAACCACGACTTCTCGTGTCAGCTGTTCATCTTTCCACACGGAAATCAACACGACATCTTCAGCCCCTAACTGGTATTCCGGGTCAACTTCGGCAGCCATGGCCGCTGTCACGATTTCTCCTCCAATGACGGAGAAACCACCCATCACCACAGACATCAGGAGCAGTCGCCCCATCACTGTTCGAACGCCACCACACATAATCTCTCCTTTACCCTCTCAGTTCTGCGAGGGTTTGCTCAGCCTCAGACCTGCCTTCAAATGCCTCCGAACTCTTGAGAGCTTTTGATAGATGTGTACGAGCTTCCGCACGTTTCCCGGACTGACTGAAGGCGACCCCAAGATGATAATTCAGCACCGAACTATCGGGAGATTTGGCGACCGCAGATTTCATCAAACGAATCGCCTCTTCTTGATGCCCCATCTTAAAACGCACCCACCCAAGGGTATCGATGAACAGAGGGTGTGGGGCGTCTTTTTCAAAATCTCGACTCAGGGCAAATGCCTTCTGCAGGCTTGATGGATCGCCCTTTCGATCCACCAGCAACACAGCCAAGTTATTCGCCGCCAAGACATTCCGTGGATTGAGACGCAGCACCGCTTCATACGCAGCCATCGCGCCATCAACCTGTCCATGCGCAGAATGCGCAGACGCCAGCAGCATGTACAATTCTTCGCTTTCCGGATTGACCTTCAGGCCGTCGTCGATAATTTGCACAGCAACCGCTGGTTGCTTCTCAGCGAGTGACAACGCGGCCCAATTCAACCATGGGGTCAGCCATCTTGGATTGAGCCGCACCGCCTCCCGATATTCCCGAGCGGCCGCTTCACGCTCGCCCAGAAGAGACAACACTTCGCCCAGTAATCCATGCGCAAATGGATGATCCGAACGAGCCGCAAGGAGAATCTCCAATCGACCTCGAGCACGGGCGGTCTGTCGTTGAGACAACTCCACTTTCAGCAACGCGAGCAGCGGTTCCGGTTCGTTGGGAGCTGAGACGACCGCCCGCTCATAGGCACGCCCCGCGTCACTCAGCCGACGTTTCGCTTCATAAAACCGTCCTTCCGCTAACAGGGCAACGTGATTCTCCCCTGACACGTGGCGAAGCTGCACCAAGGTTTGCTCAGCTCCCGACCAATTCTTCGTCATCAAATCCAACGTCATCAGCATGTCAAGCGCCGCGACATCATCGGGGCGCTGCTTCAGCAGATCGTCAAGTCGCGCGCGTGCTTGCTGATACCGGCCACTCCGACTTTCAAGAACCGCAAGCGATCGTTTGGCCTCCACTTGCTCCGGATACAGCACAACAGCCCGCTCAAAACTTTCCTTCGCCAGGTTCGTTTCGCCGGAGAGTTGGTAGGCCTGCCCCAAGAGATAGTGGACCGTCGCAAGTTCCGGTTGATCGTGCAGGACCGTGCGGAATGCCTGTACCGCATCCTTGGCATTCCGTCTTGCCAAAGCCATGCGTCCTGACAGGATCAACCCATCGGAAGATCGAGGATTCTCTTTCAACACCTCTTGCACCTGACGTTCCGCGTCAATCTGTTTTCCGGCGAGGAGATCCATTTCCGCCAATCGCACTTTTGCTTCCAACCCAACCGGACCATCTTTAAATTCTTGAACGAGTGCGCTATATCGTTCTCGTGCCTTTTCGTCTTGCCCGCTCTTTCGGTAGAGTGCGGCCAATCCGAACTGTATATGACTTGCGTGCGGCAGACGCTCGACAGCATCGAGAAGAACACGTTCCGCACCAACGAGATCCTTCCGGTTTGCAAGAAAGTCAGACAGTGTTAGACGACGCTGCTCGTCATCCGGGTCCAACGCAATCGCCTCGCGCAAAACAGCCTCAGCCATACCAAAGGCATCTCGACCCATATAGAAGCGGACCAGCCTGATTCGATGGTCCATGGATAGAGGCTCGGTCTCGATCATGCGACGAAGAATCGACTCAGCACCCGTCCAATTCCTTGCGCTGGCAAACACCGTGCTTAAATTATTGAGGAGATCCAGGTCGTGGGGGTGCTGCTCCAGCGCGCGCTGAAGCACCTGCTCCGCCGCTCCATACCGTTCTTGATGTCGATACAACGTTGCCAGGAGGATGGCGATATCCGGCTCTGTCGGAAACTCCCTTACGAGGGCCTCAGCCTTTGAAATGGCAGCGGCAATGCCTTGCTCCGTCACGGTCTGCGCTGCAATCTTGAGCGCAGCAGCTTGAGGGTGTCGTGGATCTTTACGGAGGACTGTGTCAGCAACCTCCGACACCTGATCTGTCAGTCGAGCCTCAAGATAGTACTTCCCAAGCGTAATGAGAGCGGCCGTGTGATCGGGAACCAACCTGACAGTTTCCTGGTATAGCTGCACCGCGTTCCGCCAGTTCTTTTCTTTTTCCTCCACCCGAGCAAAAAGGTAGTAGGCCTCTCCGTCCTTGGGATCGATTTTGAGCACGTTTCTGAGCGCGACTCTCGCTTTTGGATAATTCGCGGCGTCCATATATTCATGCGCCCGAGAGAAATACTTTGCCTTTCTCTCTTCAGGACCACCACAGGCCGTGAGCGAGAGTGTGATGAATGCGATGAGACTCAGTCGGATGTTCATAGCTAACGCTCACCCTTCTGTGTTCGGAAATACTTCGTCTTGCCTGTAGGTTATTACGTAACCCGCTTCGCTACAACAAAATCCGAATTCCTAGCCCGAACAGAATCCAGAGCGACACGAGTCCCAACTGTCTGACACGGCTTGAGAATGCATGGAGCAGCAACTCGAAGGAGAAGAACAACACGATGAGCTTTGCGGCGAAGATACCCAAGTGAGCGATGCCGGCATTGACTTCGGGGAGAAGCGGAAACGTCACAGCCATAAATACCATCAAATAATCGAGCGGCGTAGTCTGGAACCGGTTATCTTCATTGAATCGGAGGCTCAGGATCACCATAACGGCAACCAGCAAAAAGAAGGCGTTATGAGCCATGGTTATCGCCGGTACGGAAGACGCTCTGGTTCCCTCGCTGACGTACAGAAGGAATGTCGTCCCCACATAGAGCCCCCCGCGTACAAAATACGGCGCCACTTTGCTGGAGAATGACAACCCCAACAACACGATGCCGAAAAGCGCGATCGAGAGGTATCCCACATCGTTCGGAACATGGGAGGGGAGGAAGACCAACGCGATTAAAAACAACGGTACGGCCACCGCCAAGAACTGAATCGGCAGATCGGTGAGCCACCGCTCCTTTATGAACCGCGTGAGCGTGATATTTGAGACAACTAGCCCATCCCGTGACGAAGGTGTTGGGAGGAGGCCACGCCCGGCAGCGATAAAGAGCATTAGTACAGTGATCGCAAGGAGGAGATAGAGAGGAAGAATCAGTGTATCCGACTCCCATCGCAATACGTAGGCGACCCCTAACATGCTGGCCTGAATCAGGTAGATCGCCGTGACGGCCTCATAATGGGTCAACCCGACGCGCAGGAGTTTGTGATGAATATGAGCACGATCACCGACGAAAGGAGAACGTCCCTCTGCCAACCGCTGACCCGTGACGCCAAGCGTATCCAGAAACGGTAACCCGAGTAAGAACAAGGACAGTGTGGGGCTAAACGGACCACGCACCGAGTCCGTCAGCAAGATGGCCAACACACCCATCATGAATCCTAAGAGCTGGCTACCACCATCACCCATAAAGATTCGTGCCGGGTAGGTGTTGTATCGCAAGAAGCCTAGGAGCGCTCCAAGAAATGGAACGGTAAGCATCAGGACGGTTGAGTCACTCGACAGGTACGCCAAATAGGCAATGCCACTCAGTGTCAGAAAAGACAACCCACCGGCCAATCCATCCAACCCATCCGTGAGGTTGACCGCGTTCGATACTCCGATCAGAAATATGATGGTGAAGAGGCTTCCGATCCACACAGGCGTTTCCGTTTCAGATAGAAACGGGAGTGTGGTAAATCGAATGTCACCGCCCCAGACGACAGCGAGAGCGCCGAGTAATTGCCCAACGAGTTTTGTCCGGTAGCCGAGATCCATCCGGTCATCCCACACTCCAAATCCCACAATGATCAGGCATCCCAGCAACACAGAGATGGTGGTCGTATCCTTGGCTCCCCACCAGGCAATTGAGGCACAGGCACCGATGGCAAAGGCGACGCCGCCAATTCGCGGAATAGGGTGTGCGTGAACTTTCCGCTCTCCAGGCAAATCCATCACCTGAAATCGTTCTGCGACGAGCCGTAAGAGAGGGATCAGGCCCATGCACAGCAAGAGGGCTGTCATGGCGCTAAAAAACAATTCGTTGATCATCGACGCATCCTTACCTTTTCAGCAGTCCTCACTCAGTCAGGGACAAATCGATTCAATTCATGTCCGATCTCTGCCGCAAACTCCTGGAGACGTTGATCGACCATCGCCTCAGATTCACCTGGACCGACCAACGAGGCGAGCCGCACCAGCGCACCGTCGGTGCGTTGCCGCGAGATCGCATCCCATAGCAGGAACAACTTGACCAAGTACTCATCCGCAAGATACCGATCCCGCTGCTTGAACCAGTACAAGACAATCTGCGTTTGATCTCCCTTACGAATGACTGCACGATTCGCCATGACCGGCTGCCTCATCTGTGGTGAGGAGGGCAACTCCTTATGAGTGAGGGAAACGATCTCCCAACCTCCACCAGGCAGGCAACTCTTGGGGGAGTGGGCGGATTGCCCTTTTCGTTGTGATCCATAGTAGGCGGAATAGAAGTTGACCAGGTGCTCAGGAGCTGAGCGGTAGTCGGCTAATACGTAATCATCGAATCGGAGTGTATCGATATACTGTTTTTCAAGGGGAAACCGCTCCCCTCGCCATGAACCGATCTGCATCGGGAAATCCACAAACGTCATCCTGGTAGGGGGAATCTCCTCACGATCGGTTAATACGCTCGACAGCACTGTAAATGGGATGAGCAGCGCCACGCTGCATAGATAAGCCGGACTAGGAGTAGGCACAATCCGGCTCGGTCTGGTCGACGCGGCCGCCATACCAGGATCCTTGGATAGTTGTCCCCATGAAAACTGACCTAGGAATGGCTGATTCACCCCGACTGCGCCAATCTTTCCCAATAGCCCCATTTCTATGATCAACAAAGCCAAACTCACCATGAAGATGACCCAGCCTTCGAAGAGATGATAAAACCCTTCCGCCGCCCCCTTGCCATAAAGTTCGACCAGTACACCGATCATGCCGATCCGAAATCCATTGAGAAGGATTGAAATCGGAATCGCGGAGAGTACAAGAACAACTCGTTTCCAAAGCTTGTCTTTGAATAGATACGCGCAGAGCAGCGCGAGAGCTGTTAAGGGAAGCAAATACCGAATCCCACTACAGGCTTCGACAACCTGAAGCTGAACTTGCCCAAGATCGATGACGTTGCCTTCGCGAAACGCAATCACCCCAACGAGCTGCAAACACCCCACTCCAAGAGATGACGACCATAATTGAAGTTGACTCGACAGATTCGCATAGAAGAATGTCGGAAGCGGGATCGCAGTCAGCAGATACCCAAGAGGAAACGCGATGGCTTGGGCACCTCGAAGACCGAGAAGGGTGATGGTTATCCCGACCAATACGACCCACAATGAGACATGCAAGAGGACAAACAACGTGGACAGCTCTCCTACCACATAGAGGATGAGCCCCATCGCAATGATAGGGATCCCCCACCAGGACCTTTCCTTCGCCATCTGACTGAGGCGATGACGTGATTGCCACACCAAATACCCGCTAATGAAAGGTACAAACATCCCATGACTATAGTCCTCGCTACCAAGCCATCGGCTCAACAGAAACACGAGACTGTCCGCATACATGTATGCGAGGAGCGAAACAATCAGAAGCGAAGCGATAAGAAGGGAGCGTGTGCTAGACATGAGACAGCGGTGTTGATCCGTTAATCAGGGATAATCCGAACAAGTTAGCGATCCGGAAGAGTAGGCCGATACGCGATTGTGTATCGGAACCTTTTTTCTGTCGATTGATTTCGAAGAAAGAACCGGGCTTGATACCCCGTGATGGGTATCAAGCCCAAACGATCAGGAACGAGGTGTTCGACTAGACCTTGGATCCGTGGAGATTTCTCAAGCCACCCGCACCCAAACCAACCAAGGAAATCAGCCCCGCACCGAAGAGCACCACCGCAGCCGGCAATGGGACCGCCGTCAAACTCGTGATCGATCCGACATATGCGCGAGGAATGCTATTCGCATCCTCAAAAAAGAGGCGCCATCTCGCACTACCCGTGCCTGGGATACCAAGACTTGCCAAACTCGGTGGATCTTGCAGACTTGTATCACCAAACAATCCCCCTCCTGTGCG
>JAHBWR010000080.1 GCA_019636875.1 Nitrospira sp. | reverse complement strand
GTGCTTGGTGTTGTGCGCAATACGAAGTCGGCAGCCACTTTCCATAAGCGAGGTGCATCGATGGCCAAATCACCTGCGTATAGCGTGGCGAGCGTCCCTCTGAGAATCATGGGCGTGATCCTCATGGTAATTGGTTGTTTGTGGGAACCTAACCTTCTATGGGCCGAGGACTCATCTGATCATGCCGAGGGGCAGAAGCGAGTCGTATTGAGCGCTGGGCAGGAGGTGCAAGGGGATTACTTTGCCTTTGGTCCACATGTGGAGATTTCAGGGACCGTGCATGGCGATGTCTATGCAGCAGGTGGTGAGGTGTTGGTGGACGGAGTCGTGGACGGCGATTTGATCATGGCCGGTGGTGAGGTACGGGTCTCTGGTGAGGTGATACAGGATGCCAGGATAGCCGGAGGGACGGTGACGCTCAGCGGCAAGGTCCACCGGAACGCAACCATCGGCGGTGGAGACGTGCATCTGACGGATTCCTCGCACCTTAAAGGGAATGTCGTGATCGGCGCCGGGAATCTGTTGCTGGGAGGATCGATTGACGGAGATGCTCGGATCGGAGCCGGTAATCTCACGCTGTCAAAGAAAATCGGTGGCGATCTTGCTGTCGCGGCACCGGCTATTCGTCTCACGTCCAGGGCTTCGGTCGAAAAGAACGTCAGGTATTGGAGCGAGAACGAACCCTCGATCGACGACGGAGCCACAGTACTCGGCACGGTCACAGGTCATCCCATCCCCGACGTCTTCAGGGGAAAGGAACAGGAGGTGCGGCGAGGTGTTGTAGGAATGAAGATCCTTGCCGGATTGGTCAGTGCTGTCTCGACCTTGGTGCTCGGTCTTCTGCTGCTGCGGATCTACCCGGTCTTTACGAAAAAAGCTGTGAGCACGATTCAGGAACAGCCGTGGGTCACGCTGGGGGTCGGAGGGGCTATGCTGGTCGGAACCCCACTCATCATCTTTTTGTGCATGGCGTCTGTGATGGGCGTTCCAATAGGGCTTATGCTAGCAGCGATGTATGTTGTGACTCTATACCTAGGGCGGGTATTCGTCCTGCTGTGGCTTGGTCAACGACTCATGAGACGGGCGTCTGATTCCACTTCAGCTGCGAAGGCCTTCGCCGTAGGGCTCGTCGTCTATTTCATGCTCTCTCTCTTGCCGTTAGTCGGAAGTCTGGTCACCATCGTGACGATCGTAACAGGCTTGGGAGCCATCCTGATCACGAAGAAGGAGTTAGTCGTGAAGTTGCGGAATGAGCAGGTTGTATAGTCCGGTGTCCATGGTCGGTTCCGAACCATGGGAGGAGACCGGCGCATTTCGATTGTCTTAGGGATGAGACCTGCTTAGAGTAGAACGGTGGGAGATATCGTCATGGCTGACGGACTAATCGGAGAGATGGTGGGAGGACGAAGCCCGTTGGTTGCCTATTTCTCTATGGAAATTGGTCTTGATCCTGCCATGCCGACGTATGCGGGAGGGCTAGGAGTGTTGGCGGGAGATTCCATTCGATCGGCCGCCGATCTCCAAATTCCCATGGTTGCGGTCACGCTCCTGCATCGGCGTGGGTATTTTTATCAACGCCTAGACGAGCAGGGCCGTCAGCGTGAAGAGCCGGTGGCCTGGCCGATCAATGATTTCTGCAACCCCGTACGTCAGCGCGTTACGGTCGAACTCGAGGATCGCACCGTGCATGTGGCGGCCTGGCAATATCGGGTGAAGGGCGAGTTGGGTGACGAGGTACCCGTCTATCTGCTCGACACGGATCTTCCTGAGAATCAGCCGTGGGACCGGACGCTCACGGATCGGCTCTATGGAGGGGACGATCATTATCGGCTCTGCCAAGAACTAGTGCTGGGAATGGGTGGATATCGCATGCTGCGAGCGCTCGGCTACGGGCATCTCCGCCGATTTCATATGAATGAAGGGCACGCAGCCTTGCTCGTGCTCGCTTTGCTGGAAGAAAAACTGACGTCGAGGTCCTATGAGGAGGGTGTCCCAGCCGATCTCATCGACGCCGTTCGCGAACAATGTGTCTTTACGACCCATACTCCGGTGCCGGCTGGGCACGATCAATTCCCCCCCGACCTTGCCCATCAGGTGCTCGGCGACCGGCGGTGTACGTGGCTCAAAGCCTGTGGGCATGACCACAGTTTGAACATGACGCAACTGGCCCTTGGTGGCTCACGGTTCGTCAACGGGGTCGCCATGAAACACGGTGAGGTGTCGCACAGTCTCTTTCCCGGCTATCCGATTCACTCGATTACCAATGGCGTTCACGCGGTGACGTGGGCCGCTCCCGCTTTTCAATCACTCTATGACAGTCGGTTACCTGACTGGCGGCGTGATCAGCTCTCGCTTCGGTATGCGATCAGCATTCCCGATCACGACATATGGGAGGCACACAGCGCGGCTAAACGAGCCTTGATTGATTATGTGAATCGCGAAACGAATACCGGGTTCGACCGCGATGTGTTGACAATCGGGTTTGCCAGGCGGGCGGCAGCCTATAAGCGAGGGACCCTGATCTTTCAGGACATCGACCGGTTGGCCAAGATTGCCGAACAAGTCGGACCGGTTCAAATCGTCTTCGGCGGCAAGGCGCATCCACGTGACCAGGATGGGAAAAACATCATTCAGCGAATCCACGAACTCCGCGATGCCTTGCGGGGGAAGGTTCGGGTCGCGTATCTCGCGAACTACGACATGACGCTCGCCAAGCTGCTCTGTGCCGGGGTGGATGTGTGGCTCAACACGCCGCTTCCTCCAATGGAGGCTTCAGGAACCAGCGGCATGAAGGCGGCGGTCAATGGTGTGCCAAGTCTGAGCGTCCTCGATGGATGGTGGGTCGAGGGACACGTGGAGGATGTGACGGGCTGGGCGATCGGCGATCGGATCGAATCCTGTTCGGAGCCAAGCGGAGACATGGATGCCTGCCATGCCACGGCGCTGTATGACAAGCTGGAACGAAAGGTCTTGCCCTGCTTCTACAAGGATCGTGAACGCTTCATCGAGATCATGCGGCATGCGATTGCGTTGAACGGTGGGTTTTTCAATACTCAGAGAATGATGGCTCAATATCTTCATAATGCATACCGATTGGTCGGGGAGTATCTCCGACGTGAGTAATGGCTTGATCCTGGTGATCAATGGAGGATCATCGACGCTCAAGTTTGCGTTGTTTGGTATGGGGACCTCGCTGGTTCGTGAGCTGTCCGGTTCGATCGACCGCATCGGATCAGTGGAAGGGACACTGAGATGGACACCCGAGGGAGGCGGTACCGGTGGTGCTCAGTCAGTCGCCGTACCAGACCATGCCGCCTGCATTGAGCCCTTACTCAGCTGTCTCAACAACCGATTGGTGCACCGTCCCCTGGTCGCGATTGGACATCGGGTCGTGCATGGCGGCCCGCGCTATCGTGTCCCTCAACTGCTGACACCGGCTGTGATGACAGAGTTGCAGCGGTTGAGCGCCTATGATCCTGAACATCTTCCGGGTGAGATCGATTTGATCAACGGGTTTGCGAAACGGTACACGCATCTCCCGCAAGTTGCCTGCTTCGACACTGCATTTCACTGCGACATGCCGCCTGTGGCGCGTCTCCTGCCGATTCCACGGCGGTATGAAAAGCTGGGCCTTCAACGATACGGGTTTCATGGCCTCTCCTATGCCTTTCTCATGAGAGAACTGGAGCGGGTCGGCACTCCGCACGAGACCAATGGTCGGGTCATCTTGGCTCACCTCGGCAATGGCGCGAGCATGGCCGCGGTCTACAAAGGAGGACCTGTCGACACGACCATGGGTTTTACGCCGACCTCCGGCCTTCCAATGAGCCGACGATCGGGCGACCTCGATCCCGGGCTCGTCTCGTATCTCGCTCGAACGGAAGGCATGAGCGTGGATCAGTTCCATCAGATGGTCAACAAGGAGTCGGGTTTGCTCGGCGTCTCGGAGACCAGTTCCGATATGCGCGATCTCCTCAAGGAAGAACAGAACGATCCGAGAGCGGCCGAGGCGATCGCGCTGTTTTGCTATCACGCGAAAAAATCCATTGGTTCATTGGCTGCGGCCTTGGGTGGGTTGGATGCATTGGTATTCAGCGCTGGGATCGGAGAGCATGCACCGATCGTCCGTGCGCGCATCTGCGAGGGATTGGAATTCCTCGGTGTCATCATCGATCCTGTGAGCAACGAAGCCGATGAGGCTGTGATTTCGAAGGAAGGCAGCAAGGTGACCGTGCGGGTCATTCACACGGATGAAGAAAGTGAAATTGCCAGGTCCGTGACGGAGGTGATCGGAACCGAGTTCTGACGACTTGAGATGAGGAGGATTATGCAACGCACAAAGCCGACGACGTTAAGTCCAGAGCTGCTCAAGAAGATGGATGCTTATTGGCGCGCGGCTAACTACCTGTCCGTGGGTCAGATCTACCTCTTCGACAACCCGTTACTGAAAAGGCCGCTCACGCGGGCTCACATCAAGCCGCGCCTGCTCGGCCATTGGGGGACAACGCCGGGATTGAACTTCATCTATGTGCACCTGAACCGTATCATCAATGAACACGACCTCAACATGATCTATATCACCGGGCCAGGCCACGGCGGTCCAGGGCTCGTGGCGAATGCCTATCTCGAGGGTACCTACACGGAAGTCTATACGAATATCGCGCAGGATGAGCGCGGAATGAAGCGGCTGTTCAAGCAATTCTCCTTCCCCGGCGGTATTCCCAGCCATGTGGCGCCGGAGACACCGGGGTCCATTCACGAGGGGGGTGAACTGGGATATGCCCTCTCACATGCGTACGGAGCCGTCTTCGACAATCCCGACTTGATTGCGGCCTGTGTGATCGGTGACGGTGAAGCGGAAACCGGCCCGCTCGCGACGAGCTGGCACTCCAACAAGTTTCTCAATCCGGTCACCGACGGTGTTGTCCTGCCGATTCTCCATCTCAACGGGTATAAGATTGCCAATCCGACCGTACTGGCTCGAATCAGTCACGACGAGCTGGACCACCTGATGCGTGGCTATGGGTATCGCCCCCATTATGTCGAAGGGAACGATCCATGGGAGATGCATGACCGGATGGCTGTCACGCTCGATGCCATCGTGGGGGATATCCAACGTATCAAAGATGATGCAGGCCGAAGTGGTTCTATGAAGCGACCACTCTGGCCCATGATCATCCTCCGGACACCGAAAGGCTGGACCTGCCCACCACAGATCGACGGCAAACGGACCGAAGACTACTGGCGATCCCATCAAGTGCCGATGGGCGACATGGACAAACCGGCCCATATCAAGATTCTTGAACGGTGGATGAAGAGTTACAAACCCCAGGAGCTGTTCGACAAGACGGGTGCTCTGCGGCCGGACTTGGCGGAGTTGGCTCCCAAAGGAAACCGTCGGATGAGCGCGAATCCACACGCGAACGGTGGGCTGCTGCTCAAGGATTTGCGGCTACCTGATTTTCGCGAGTATGCCATCACTATTCCGGGCCCAGGCACTCTCGAAGGGGAATCGACCCGTGTGATGGGGGGGTTCTTGCGGGACACGATGACGCTCAATATGGACCAACGGAATTTCCGCCTCTTTAGTCCGGACGAGAACAACTCCAATCGCTGGCAGGACGTCTTGGACGTCACGAATCGCACCTGGATGGCAGACCGCCTTCCATACGACGATCATCTCGCACCGGACGGGCGGGTCATGGAGATGTTGAGCGAACACCAGTGCCAGGGGTGGTTGGAGGGGTATCTTCTGACCGGCCGGCATGGCTTCTTTTCCTGCTACGAGGCCTTCATTCACATCATCGACTCCATGTTCAATCAACATGCTAAATGGCTCAAGGTCTGCAACCACATCCCGTGGCGACGGCCGATCGCCTCGTTGAACTATCTGCTCTCCTCCCACGTCTGGCGGCAGGACCACAATGGCTTCAGCCATCAAGATCCTGGTTTTATCGACCATGTGGTCAACAAGAAAGCCGAGGTGATCCGTGTGTATTTGCCGCCCGATGCCAATACCTTGTTATGGGTCACGGACCACTGCCTTCGCAGCCGGAACCATGTCAACGTCATCGTGGCCGGCAAACAACGGTCCCTTCAGTGGCTCACGATGGAGGAAGCGATCATCCATTGTACGGCCGGTATCGGTATTTGGGAATGGGCCAGTAATGATAAGGATAGTGAACCGGACGTCGTGATGGCCTGTTGCGGCGATGTCCCAACGATGGAAACATTGGCGGCTGTGTCTTTGATGCGGACCTATCTACCCGATGTCAGGGTTCGCGTCATCAACGTGGTCGATCTCATGAAGTTGCAGCCGCGCACGGAACATCCGAACGGATTATCGGACAGAGACTTCGATGCCCTGTTCACGACGGACAAGCCGATCATCTTCGCCTTCCATGGCTACCCCTGGCTGATCCACCGCCTCACCTATCGGCGGACCAATCACAAGAATCTGCATGTGCGTGGGTATAAGGAAGAGGGCTCGACGACGACCCCGTTTGATATGGCAGTGATGAACGATATCGATCGGTTCCATCTGGTCGCCGATGTCATCGACAGAATTCCGCTGCGCGGTTCGCAGGCCGACTACGCCAAACAGGCCTTGCGGGACAAACGTATCCAGCACAAACAGTACATCGCTGAATATGGGGAAGACATGCCGGAGGTCCGCCAATGGAAGTGGACCACCCGAAAAGACCCCTCGCTTCGTCGCTAATCAAGACAGCCCGACCGACCTAAAATCACGTGAATTTCTTCTCAAGAATATGCTATCGAAAGGGGCTCGTGAAGGGCCCCTAGGAGGCATCAGACAAGAACATCGGATGGGAGGAGATAGATGGGTCGGCATGTGTCGCATCAACGGTGGACGGTCGGAATATGGATCATGATCACCTTTCTCGCGGTTCCCGTCTATGGGCAGGAATCGGGCGAGAAGAAGCCGGAGGACGCACCGTCACGAGAGTGGCTCGATTGCCGCTACCACCAAGCCGAGGCAGACGCGGTTGAACATGAATGGTTTCCCTCAGACGATCTGTTTCGTCCTCTCTTGGCCGATCCAAAACAGCCACAGTTTTTTGCCCTCTGGCAATCGCAGCAATCACGCATAGAACGGACCAATGCGAACGTCGGATCTATTGGGATCGGAGAGAATTTCGGGCTCTTTACTACGCGCGAGGGGTGTAACGGATGGCAGATCAGCTTGCTGACCGGCATCTTTGCGCAGTTTGACCTCGATACGTCGAATTCAGAGCTCATCAATATCGATTTTAATGTGGGTTTGCCGATTACCTGGCGCCAGGGAAATTGGTCTGCGCGCCTACGTTTTTATCATCAGAGTAGCCACATCGGAGATGAGTTTTTAGCATCGCATCCCGGCTTTCAGTCGATCGGCCTCCAGTTCAACGAAGTGGACCTGATTCTTTCCTATGATGTCCAAAAGTGGCTGAGGTTCTACGGAGGGGCTACGATGATGGTCAGCCGCCAACCGTCCACGATCGACCGTTGGACTGGACAGTGGGGGTTCGAGGCACGAACCGCGAGGCCGTTGGCGCGGTCCCACCTGTTCGGTCTGCTATCGAATCCGATCCTCTTTTCACCCGTCCTGACAGCAGACTTTAAATCCCTCGAACACCAACAGTGGTACATTAATACGAATCTGCTTATGGGGTTCGATGTGTTTCGCTACGGCTCGTTCAAGCGCGTTCGGATTCTCTTCAACTACTATCATGGGTATAATCCATATGGGCAGTTCTTCTATTCGCAGAAGACCGAATCATTCGGAGCCGGCGCGTATTTCATGTTCTAGGCTGGTGGGGTGTTGGGCGGACGAGCGGTTCGTTCTATAGTGACGAGGAGTAAGGGCGATGAACAAGAAGGTTTCTTTTTCCATTTGGTATGTGTTGCTCGCCATCATGGCGGTCGTGATCGTACACGACTTCATTCTGGCTCTGAATCAAGTCGAAGAACTTCCGTACAGCGAATTCAAACGGCTGGTTGCGGATGGGAAGGTCGCAGAAGTTTCTGTGACCAGTCACGTGTTGACTGGGAAATTGAAGCCGGAGGGAGACACGAAAGAACAGAAAGCGTTTAAGACCATCCGGGTTGATGATCCGGATCTTGTCCGTGAGCTTAACCAACACGGAGTCACCTTCGCCGGGGTGATTGAATCCACGTTTTTACGAGATCTATTGTCATGGATCATCCCCGTCGCGCTCTTTGTCGGCATCTGGTTTTTCATCTTTCGGCGATTAGGACAAGCTCAGGGCGGCTTCATGCAGGTCGGCCAGTCGAAGGCCAAAATCTACATGGAGAAGGACGTCAAGGTGACCTTCGCGGATGTCGCCGGAGTGGATGAAGCCAAAGATGAACTGCGAGAGGTGATTGAATTCCTCAAGACGCCTGAGAAATTCACCAAGCTGGGAGGCAAGATCCCCAAGGGCATCTTGCTCGTTGGGCCGCCTGGAACGGGGAAGACACTACTGGCGCGTGCCGTGGCAGGAGAGGCGTCGGTGCCGTTCTTCAGCATCAGTGGATCCGAATTTGTCGAGATGTTCGTAGGAGTCGGCGCGGCGCGGGTTCGTGACCTCTTCGAACAGGCGAAAGGTAAGGCCCCCTGCATCATTTTCATCGACGAGTTGGATGCGCTCGGCAAAGCCAGGGGTATGGGCCCGATGGCGCATGAGGAACGGGAACAAACACTCAATCAATTGCTGGTCGAGATGGATGGATTCGATCCACGCGTCGGGGTCATCCTCATGGCTGCGACCAACCGGCCGGAAATCCTTGACCCAGCCTTGCTCCGTGCCGGACGATTCGACCGCCATGTGACCGTCGATCGTCCGGACAAGAAGGGTCGTCTGGATGTACTCCGGGTTCATGCGAAGAAGGTGGCGTTAAATCCTGATGCAGATCTGGAGCAAATTGCGGCGATGACCCCAGGATTCTCGGGGGCGGACCTGGCCAACGTCATCAACGAATCGGCCCTGCTCGCAGTTCGTCGCGGGAAAGACCAGGTGGGCATCGCCGAATTGCAGGAGGCGGTGGAGCGAGTCATTGCGGGCTTAGAAAAAAAGAATCGCGTGCTGAACAAAATGGAGAAAGAACGGGTGGCCTATCATGAAACCGGTCATGCCCTGATCGCGCTATCCATCCCGGGCACCGACCAGGTACAGAAGATTTCGATTATTCCTCGCGGTGTCGCGGCGCTCGGCTATACGTTGCAGCTTCCGACGGAAGACCGGTTTCTGATGACGAAATCCGAATTGGAGAATAAAGTGGCCGTATTATTGGGGGGGCGAATTGCTGAAGAAACCATCTTCGGCGAAGCGTCCACGGGAGCGCAAAACGATCTCGTAAAAGCCACGGATATCGCAAAAAGCATGGTCAAGGCGTACGGGATGAGCGACAAGCTCGGCACCATCACCTTGGAGCAAGAGAGACAGCCACAATTTCTCCAGCTTCCTGTCGCGTCTGAAAGAGGAGACTACTCGGAAGAGACCGCTCGCGAGATCGATTGCGAAGTGCGGCGAATCGTCGACGAGCAGTACGGAAGAGTCAAACAGATGTTGGAGGAACGAAAAGCCGCACTCCACCAGGGTGCGAAACTCCTGATCGAACGCGAGGTGATTACCGGGGCTGAGCTGAAGGCAGTCCTAGAAGGAGTGTAGGCGGGGATCAGGCGTGGGTATGGGAGTCGCTCAATCATCGACACAGTGAGGCTGATGGAGCAACAGGCAACCATTTCAGTCGAGAATAACGTGGTGTACTGTCGGGGAGCGTGGACGCTTCCGAACCTGCCTCAGTTGGAGCGACGAGGCCAAACGCTTCAATGGCCTGATGCTTCTACCATCCTCTACAATGCCGCCGAAGTGACCGCCATGGATACGGGTGGTGCGCTCATGCTGCGGCGCTGTATCGATGGCCTACAGCACAAGGGGCATCAGACGTCTCTCAAAGGGTTAAGACCTGAGTTTGCGCAACTGCTCCAACGAGTACAAGCGCAGCCAACTCAGGCCGGCAATAAGGCTGCCGTCCGTAAAGTGAAATGGGTCCCCAGTCCAATCCGTGTGATCCACTCGCGGCAAGACTCTGCTGTTCGTGCGCTCGCCTTCATTGGGGAAAGTACGCTCGCCTTTTTCCGCTCAATCGCGCGACCTCAATCTATTCGCTGGAAGTCGCTGATGCGGTTCGTGGAATTGGACGGTGTGCGAGCCCTGCCGATCACGGGGCTCCTCACGTTTCTGGTCGGGATCGTCATCGCCTACCAAGGAGCGGAGCAGCTCAAAAAATTCGGCACGAACATTTTTATCGTGGATTTGGTCGGCATCTCGTTGTTACGTGAAATCGCACCATTGATCGTAGCGATCTTGATTGCCGGGCGATCGGGATCGGCTTATGCTGCCGAGATCGGCACCATGAAGGTGACCGAAGAATTGGACGCGGTACGGACGCTGGGCATCTCGCCGATGAATTTGCTCGTGCTGCCGCGCGTGCTTGGGTTGATCATCGCCCTCCCGCTGCTGACGGTGTATGCTGATGTCGTGGGCGTCTTTGGTGGAATGCTGATTGCTTTGGGAGAGCTCAACGTTAGTTTTGTCGAGTTTGTCACTCGATTCGAGGAAGCCGTCCCTTTGCGCCATTTTCTCATTGGGTTGGGCAAAGCTCCGTTTTTTGCGGCTCTCATTGCGTTGGTCGGCTGTTATCAAGGGTTTCAAATCAGAGGTGGTGTGGACGACGTGGGCCGTCACACGACGATTAGTGTCGTGCAGGGGATTTTTCTTGTCATCGTATTCGATGCGATTTGCAGCATTCTTCTCAATTGGTGGGATCTCTAGGATTCCTGTGTCTGAAGCTTGAGGCGAGGGTCAAGCCTCAGCGCGTACGTGTGTACGAGACCTTGATCGTGGTCCGAATCTTGACCTTGTTCATGTAGTGAATGGCTCGTGATGCCGTCTGCCATGAAGACTGAGACGTCGGTGATAGAAGTCAGTCATGTCACCACAAAATTTGGACAGGCTGTTGTCCATGAGGACATCAGTCTGTCCATCCAGCGGGGAGAAATTTTTGCGATCGCCGGAGGAAACGGGTGTGGCAAGACGACCCTGCTACGCGAGATCATTGGCCTGATTGTGCCGTCGTCCGGAACGATACGGTTGTTTGGAATCGATAGCCGAAAGTTGGAAATGGGTGACGGCCACCCCGTCCATCGCCGATTCGGGGTCATGTTCCAGCAGGGGGGCCTCTTCAGCTCGCTCACGTTGGCCGAGAATGTCGCCGTCCCCTTACGCGAGCATACGACACTGAGTGAAATGCTGATTCATGATATTGTAGCGGCCAAAATAGCGATGGTGGAATTGCCACCTGGGAGTGCCGCAAAGTATCCGAACGAACTCAGCGGCGGCATGAGAAGGCGGGCTGCGCTCGCGCGGGCACTGGTCATGGATCCTGAGTTGTTGTTTCTCGACGAGCCGACGGCTGGGTTGGATCCCATCATCGCTTCGGGGTTTGATGAGCTGGTGCAGTCGTTAAAGAATCTCTTGGGACTGACCGTCGTCATGGTGACACACGATTTGGATTCCCTGTGGCAGATCACCGATCGTGTGGCTGTGCTAGGGTATGGGAAGGTCCTCGGGATTGGAACGATGGAGGAGCTCTTTCAATCAGACGATCAATACATCCGTGAATATTTTCAGGGCGACCGCGGGCGCGAGGCACGCAAACAGGCGGCACGGCAGACCGCAGGACGTGACGCGTGACACGTATGTATGGGTCGTCACGCGCAAGGGTCTTCGTTGTGCGTGTTGACATGGCGAGCTCCTGCGCATCTCAGCGCTCAGCAATCAACATTCAGCACTCGACCGCTCCCGACATGTGAGCGACTGAAGACAGGAACAATGGAACCAAAAGTCAACTATGTGCTCGTCGGTTCGTTCGTCGCGCTTTTGGGCGCGGCGGTCCTCGCCGGGATTTTATGGCTGGGGAAGAGCGACTACCGAGGGGCCTACGATCGATACGAGGCGTACATGACGGAATCTGTTGCAGGCCTCAGCGTCGACTCCAGTGTGAAATATCGAGGGGTCGATGTGGGTCGGGTCAAGGCGATTGCCTTGCGTCCTGATAATCCCGAGGAAGTTCTGCTGACGCTGGACATTATGCGAGGCACACCGGTGAAGAACGATACTCTTGCCGTGCTCGAAACGCAAGGGTTGACCGGCCTAGCCACGATCAATTTGACTGGAGGGAGCCGTGAGGCTCCTTCATTACAAGCTCAGGCAGGGCAGCCATATCCGGTCATCAAGACAGCCCCCTCCCTGTTTGCCCGGTTGGACAAGACGGCCTCCCGTCTCCTTTCAGAAGAGGGGCTGGCCCAGTTGTTGGCTGATCTCGACCTGGCGGCTAAAGGGGTGGCGAACGTCCTGGATGAAGACAATCGCACCACGTTGTCAAAAACTATTAAGGACCTTGCGGATGTCGCGCAGATCATTGCGAGCCACAAGGCCAAGATTGAGCAAAGCCTAACCGGTGCAGCCAAAAGTGCCGAGAATTTATCCAAGCTGACGGCATCGTTGAATGCGGAGGTTCCGCCGTTGCTTGCCGGCATCAACAAGAGTGTCGCGACGCTCGGTGCCGCGACCGACGAGCTGGCCAGGACCAGTAAGACCGTTGGAACGGTCGTCAATGAATCCAAACCGGAGCTGCAGCAATTCACGAAACGCACACTGCCCGAAGCCGGCTTATTGGTCACGGAGCTCAGACAGCTCACCGGTACGTTGACTCGTGTGGCACGGGAGCTGGAGCGAGAACCAAGCTCGTTGGTGTTTGGACGGAAGGCACAACCACGTGGTCCTGGGGAATAAGCTCCTGAACGATCAGGCTATGAAGAAGTATTGGTTCCTGCATGTCATGTGCGCCCTGTGGATGTCTGCACTACCTGGTTGTCTGTCGCCCAGATCGGACTCACCGGGAATCCAGACGTACCAGTTGAGTCTTGATGAACAGCGGGGCGAAGTCCGGCGTGAACCGCCCGATGGTCCGGTATTGCTCGTGAGTCCCCCTCAAGCGGAGCCGGGGTTTGAAACGCAACGTATGGTGTACGTCAAACGTCCATTCCAAATTGAATACTTTGCGGTAAATGAATGGGCTGATACCCCAGTGCGCATGTTTGCTCCTTTGATGATCCATGCACTGAATCACAGCGGGCTGTGGCATGCCGTGATCCCACTCCCGAGCTCGATCGTAGGGGACTATCGCCTTGATACGTATGGATTTCTCTTGCAGCATGAGTTTATCCAACAACCCAGTCGAGTTCGGATTCTGGCCCGGATGCAGCTTGTCGACTTGAAGGAGTCGACGATAGTCAGCACCCGGTCTTTCGAGGCCGTGGAGAATGCTCCGAGCGAGAATGCCTATGGGGGTGTGCTGGCTGCCAATCGAGCGGTCGCTGGTGTGCTCGATCAGATCGTGTCATGGCTTCACCAATGTATTCGGCGTTCACCGGAGTGCGCACGTTCATAAGGTGGTTCCTGTCCCCAATCGAGAGGACAAGCAGTGACGAGCACCGGTTTACGTATTGCATGCGGAATTACTCTGATCGGCTGGCTCGCGATTCCCACGCTCGGTCTTGCCGGGGAGGCGCGAAATCTCGAACGAGGCAAGAGACTCTACGAGAAGTATTGCCTGGCTTGTCATGGCCCAAAAGGTCGGGGAGACGGATCGACGCAGTTTGTCCCACCTGTGGCGGATCTGACCTCAAGCGACGTACTGCTCAAATCGGATTCTCACCTCTTAATGAGCATCCATGAAGGCAAACCGAATACGGCCATGGATGCCTGGCAGTCCAAACTATCAGACGAGGCCATCCGCAATGTGCTCGCCTATCTGCTGACCTTCCCGCGCTGACAGGGGTCACTGAAGCCGCATGAAACCATCATGGAGAACAGGGATCAGTTTCGGATTAACGTCGGGGGTCATTACCACACTTGGCTTGATGGTAGGTTTGCATTCCGGCACTCATTCACGTGCCATCGTACTCGGCGGTATTCTCACAATCGCCATTGCCGACGCCATGTCGGATGCACTCGGCATCCATGTGTCCGAAGAATCAAAGAACAGCGGCCCTGCGAGTCACGTCTGGGAAGCGACGCTCGCCACCTTCGCAGCAAAATTTCTTGTATCGGCGACCTTCGTTATTCCGGTCCTCTTCGGCCCGCTCGATCAGGCGATTGTCATCAGCGTGGCTTGGGGGTTGTTGTTGCTCACAGTCTTGAGTTTCTACATCGCTCGCGCACAGGCGACCGCTCCCTGGAAGGTGATCGGAGAGCATCTCCTCATCGCTCTGTGTGTGGTGGCAATGACACATGCAGTCGGAGGTTGGGCGAAGGGTTTTGCTGGCGTCAATTGATGAGCGAAGGTGTGTGGATATCCAATGCATAGGAGGATGAATGGAACAGAAGAGTAAGGTGTACATGTATCAAACGGCCGTGAAATGGACGGAGCTGCGCAAGGGAATCATGTCCTGTGCAGGGAAACCGGAGGTCCACGTGGCCACGCCTCCGGAATTCAAGGGGCATGAGGGTATTTGGTCTCCCGAGGATCTCTTTGTGGCGTCCGCCAACATTTGCTTGATGACGACGTTTCTTGCTGTAGCGGAGCGGGCCGGCCTTGCGTTCTCTGTCTACGAAAGTACGGCGGAGGGTCGGCTGGAGTTGGTGGAGGGAAAATTCCAATTCACTGCCATCACGATCAGACCCTCCATCACAGTGAAGTCAGGGGAGGATGTGGGGAAGGCCAAGGAGTTGATCGAAAAAGCCGAGCGGAATTGCCTGATCTCCAATTCGATGAAGGCCGCGGTCACGCTCGAGCCGGTCATTCGGTAACAGAGTAAACGCCTCTGCCTACGTCAAGTTTGGACCACACGGTTTCACTTGATCTAGGTTCTGGGCAGCGACGGCTGCTTCCCATCCGTTGTCGCAGACTAAAAGTTGGACGTTCATCCTATCGAGGGGGTTGGAATCAACTCGGACGTGCATGGCTTTCCCACCATGATCCGCCTCTAGCGTAATCTCGCACCCGGCCAATCCCCTTAGCCCGATGCCTTGCGCCTTCAGCACCGCCTCTTTCGCAACCCAGTAGCGGAAGAATACGGCGATGCGTTGCTCTGCGGCTGATTGTAGGACCGCCCTATGTTCGAGTGGGGTAAAAAAACGTCTGGATAATTGTTCGACCTGGATATCTGAACGAACGAGTTCGAGATCGATTCCAATCTCTTGGGCTCGCGAGACTGCTACGAGCGCGCGGCCATGGGCGTGAGACAAATTGAACGTGATCGAGGACCGGTCGCGCCATTTCTTTGCCAACATGGGTTTGCCCGATGGGCTGCGATCAAAACGTATCGAATCAGGGCCGACATTCAGATATCGGCTGAGTATTGCTCGGAGACCTCCGTGCGACAGCACGAAATGTGTCCGGTCCTGCTCCCGGACAAGGCGAGCGGCACGCTCTCGCTCTCGCTCATCCAGCCATTCCCCGCATCGCTTCAGGGAGTGTGATGATCCGTCGAGAGTGATCCCCCAAAGATGAATGGCCTTCGGTTCAAGCTGGATATTATCCTGCCGGTGAGTAACGGTGAGGCACTCTATCGGTTGAAATATGATCCGCACAGTGGGTCCAGGATACGCGTGTGTGACGGCCAGTCGCCAGGCCTTACGCCTGATAGTTATCTGCCTTCGTATTCTTCACATGATGCTCCACGACTTTGCCCTCATCTAACTTAATGACTTGATTGCCGAGGTGGAAGTACCGATCATCGTGGGTGATGACGATGACTGATTTCCCGCGAGCGCGTAGATCTGGCAGCAAGGTCTTATAAAAGATCTCCTTATACTGTGGGTCTTGATCCGCTGCCCACTCATCAAAGACGTAAATGGAACGATCCTCAAGATATGCCGTCACAAGCGCCAACCGCTTTCGTTGCCCTTGGGAAAGATTAAGAGTCGAAAACCTGCGATCGCGTACGGTTACCTTTTGATCCAAATGCAGTAATCGAAGGTACTGAGGCACGAGCGTCTCCAC
>JAHBWR010000008.1 GCA_019636875.1 Nitrospira sp. | reverse complement strand
GCTCAACGGCGCTGGTGTGGAGGGACAGGAAGGGTCCTGCAGAGTTGAGGGTCTCTTTCTCGCTCACAAGGTTGATCGGCGACCGTTGATGTTGTCTTGTTGTTCCCCAAGTGTTCCGCAATAGGTAGTGAATACGGGGCCGTCGTTCAGCCTGGTTAGGACGCCAGATTGTCAATCTGGAGGTCGCGGGTTCAAATCCCGTCGGCCCCGCCATTTTCCCCAGTGTTTGATACACTCCACTTTGCCAAGAGTCAGAACGTAGGAGGGAGAGGCTAGACTCGTATGTTTCAAGCCGGTCCGCTCGGAACCCTTGCATCACTGGGCATCATCTCCAAGGTGGTGTTGGTGGTGCTGCTGGGGTTCTCGATCATTTCATGGGCGATCATTTTCTATAAATGGGCTACCTTTCGCGCCGTCGATCTCAAAGATCGGCAGTTCATGGCTGTGTTACTCAGGGCGCGGGATGTGGACGAGGTGACTCGGAATCTCTCGCAGGTGGCCGGAAGCCCCTGTGCAAAAATTTTTCATTCCGTCGTCCAACGGTTGGACCAGATCCCCACCACACCCAATGACAGTGGTTCGATGGCCTTTGATCGACATGTGATGGAACGGACGGCGGCGCATCTTGCACAAGGGCAAATCTCGAGATTGGAATCGTTTCTCCCGTTTCTTGCGACCACCGGGAACATTGCCCCGTTCGTCGGTCTGTTGGGAACCGTGCTTGGGATTATCGATGCGTTTCGTGAAATCGGCACCCAAGGCACGGCGAGTATCGCGGCAGTGGCTCCCGGTGTTTCAGAAGCCTTGATCGCCACTGCGGCCGGATTGTTTGCGGCGATTCCAGCCGTCATCGCCTATAATTATTTTCTGACTCGTATCAGACGTACGGCCTTCCAGATGGATTCCGTCGTGGTCGAACTGCTGGCCTTGATCCCGGCTCAAAGCAAGCCGACTGGTTCGATGTCTGCCGGGGTGAAGGGATGATTTTCGAGACGAGACAGCGCCGGTTCTTGGCGGAGATCAACGTGATTCCACTCGTGGATGTGGTGCTTGTCTTGCTCATCATCTTCATGGTCACCGCACCGATGTTGTACCGCGGCATGGATATCAACCTACCCACTTCCGCGTCCAACACGATTAAACCGGAGATGCGAGCGGTGCTCACCATCGAAAAGGATCAGCGTCTCTACCTCGACAAGGATCAAGTGAGTGTGGCTCAGCTGGAGCAGAAGTTGCGCACACTCAAAGCCGAGCACGAAGATGTCTCGCTGTATCTCCGCGCCGACCGTGACGTGCCGTACGGAGTCGTGGTTCAGGTGATGGATGGAGTGAAAAAGGCCGGGATTGAAAAGCTCGGGATGGTGACGGATCCCACCGGACCAGAACGACTCACGGACAGCACCCCTTCTCCAGGTAACCAGTAGGATTAAGGTTTACGGTGCAGGCTTGGGCATCAGCCGGCATATCAGCGGGCGATGATTGGCAGGCGACACTGACCCGTCGCCTCGGCCGTGCCGTCTTTGTGTCTCTGGTGTTGCACGTGGGGATCCTGGCCCTGTTGGGGTGGATACGGTTGCCTCGTCAAGGTGAACGGCCGCTCACCTCCATCGAAATTTCCCTTGCCAGTCTTCCGACACTTCCAACAAAATCTGTGGAGCCTCCCAAGACTCAGCCTGTCAAAAAAGCAGTAGAGCGACCGAAAGTCCCTGACAAGCCAAAACCAATTGAGCAAGTAAAACCCGTTGAACCGCCGAAACCCATTGAACAGTCGAAGCTCACCGAACCGCCAAAACACATCGAGCAGCCGAAACCAGTCGAGCAACCCCCTTCTCCGGTTGAACAGGCCAAACCAGCGCCGCCGGTAACTGTCCCGCCCGCCCCCCCTCCCATCCCTTCTGCAAAGCAGTCGAATGACATTATGCGCGATGTTTTGAAAGACATCGAGTTGCCTCCAGATGCTCCAAAGCTCGGCGAGATCAGTCCGGAGGCCAACCCAAAGAAAGCGCCAGCCCTCAAGTTGCCGGATGTTCCGGTTGTAGCGGAGTCGAAGGAATCGGTCGGAAGGCCGGCGGTCACACCTCCGTCGTCATCCTTGACGGAAGAATTGGCCAAAGAATTGGATGAGGAACTCAAGAAGATCAAGAAGGTCGAGATTGCCAAGGAAGTTCCCCCGCCGGCACCTGCCGCAGAATCACCGGTAAAACCGTCGCCACGGATCGAAGCAAAGATCCCGAGTCAGAAGACGGTTGATACGACACTCAAGATCCCGGGGATGGCCTCTGGATCGAACGCCTATCTTGCGTTAGTCCGCCAGCGGATCAGTAATGTGTGGACTGCACCACCGGTAGACATAACCAACCAGGTCTACGTCGTCATTGTGCAATTCCGATTGCATCGAAACGGAAGAGTAACCGGAGTGACCATCGAACAATCCTCCGGAAACGAGTATTATGATTTAGCGGGGAAACGGGCAGTGTTGAGCGCCGTCCCCTTACCCATATTCCCAGCCGACATTACGGATGCCTATTTTGACGCCCATTTCACGTTCACCGTCGGGGAGCCTCAAGGATAAATCATGACGTTTCGAACTGTTCTTATGGCCGGTGTCTGCGCCTCGCTTGGTCTTGTGTGGATCATTGAATCTGGTGCCGCTGACGTATTTCTTGAAGCCACCAGGTCGGAATTTCAGAAGATCCCGCTGGGGGTCGTGGGAATCGACAATGTCGGTGGACCGGAGTCACCCGAGGGACGTGCGAAGCTGGGAAGCCGTATCGAGGATGTGCTTAAGGCGGATGTACGACGATCCTTAGTGTTTTCTCTCGTGGATCTCGCGCCGCTCAAGATTAAAGCCAGTCATCCGGGGGCGGAACCAGACCCCTCCTTCAAGCATGCCACGGAGAACGGAGTTTCTGTTATTGTCTGGGGAAGGGCTGGGTTGAAGGCAGACACGAAGCCCCCCGATGTCAATATGGATGGGTATGTGTACGATGCGGGCAGCGATGAGGTGGTCGGTGGGAAGCGATACGCAGGGTCCACCTCGGTTATTCGGCTGATGGCTCATCGGTTCGCGGACGAGTTGGTGTTCCGATACACGGGAGAGCCGGGCATTGCACGGACGAAGATCGCCTATGTCTCGCAGCAGGGAACTGCTCGTGAACTCTTCGTGATGGACTATGA
Organism: Nitrospira sp.; assembly: GCA_019636875.1. Taxonomy (GTDB): domain Bacteria; phylum Nitrospirota; class Nitrospiria; order Nitrospirales; family Nitrospiraceae; genus Nitrospira_D. Next base: position 60,640 of record JAHBWR010000008.1, on the reverse strand, counting down.
TGGGTTTGAGTCTCGCCAGGTGACCGCCGACGGGTTTTTGAACTTAATGCCGCACTGGTCACCGGATCGTCGTTTTCTTGTCTTCACCGCCTATCGTAATCGGAACACCCAGGAGATTGACATGATCGAGCTCGCGACAGGGAAACGCTGGACGCTTGTCTCGCAAGGTGGGTTGAATATCACGCCAGCGCTCTCACCCGACGGGCATTTTCTCGCCTATTCGTCGAGCCATGAGGGCAATGCCGAACTGTATCGGTTGGATACGCGCACGAAAGCCGTTCATCGACTGACCACGAATGCGGGAGGGGACCTGTCTCCGTCCTGGGCTCCCTCTGGACGGGAGATGGTTTTTGCGTCAGATCGCAGCGGAGGGCCACAACTGTTTCTGATGAGTGCGGATGGGTCGAATGTCCGTCGATTGACATTTGACGGAGACTATAATGCGGCGCCGGCCTGGTCTCCTCGTGGAAACTGGATTGCGTATGTGTGTCGGACTCCGAAGAAAGAGTACAAGCTATGTCTGATCACCCCGGATGGGCAGAAACGTCGGCAGTTGACGGCTGGTCCTGGAGTGGATGATTCACCTTCCTGGTCGCCGGATGGGCGTCATCTTGTGTTCAGCTCGACGGCGGACGGCAAGAGCCAGATTTACATGATCAATGCGGACGGGAAAGATCTCGAACGGATCACGTTTACGGGCACACACAACAGCGCGCCGACTTGGTCTCCCGCATCGTGATGCGTGTGGAGGGCATTGACGGCAATCGTCCCCCACTGTATGAAAGAGTGGATATCCTATCAGGAGGGAACCAATCCCATGAAAAAGCGACCAACCATTTACCTGCCGCTGATTTTTGGTATCCTTATAGCGGTGATGCCCGCCTGTTCCAAAAAGGCGCTTCAATCAGGTAGCGATGCCCAAACATTTCAAGAACCGACGACTAAAAGCGGGATAACGAGGGGAGGAAATCGAGAAGGAACCCGGGGAGGGGGAGGGGTCAGCCCAAATTTTCCAGACACGGCATTCTCCGGTGGCGAGAACTCAAACAGCTTGCGTGGAATAGATCGTGATCCCTCTGAAGAACGGCTGAACGGCGATGCCGACGGCGATGGTGGTTTTGGGGGGAATGGTGGGTCGGGGAATAACCGGGATCGCTTGATGGCGAAATCCGACCCGGGAGCAGCCACTCGTCAGATGGCTGAAATACGCTCCGAGCAGCTCGCGTCAGCAGCGGCAGGCCTGCGGGATGTGTTTTTTACCTATGATAGCTTTTCGATCACGGAGGAGGGCCGGCATGCGCTCTCCACCAACGCGGAATGGATCAAGTCCAATCCGAACACGCAGCTGAAAATCGAAGGTCATTGTGACGAACGAGGCACGTCGGCGTACAATTTGGTGTTGGGCGAGAAACGTGCGAAAGCCGTCCGGAACTATCTTGTTGAGCTCGGTGTGGCACCCAACCATCTGTCGGTCGTCTCCTACGGCAAGGAACGTCCGTTCTGCACCGAACATACAGAAGCGTGTTACTCCCAAAATCGCCGTGGACATCTCGTTGTTCGAATCGGGGAGTGACGCATACGTGACTAGGATTCACCGAACGACTCCCTGATTACTGACGATCGCAGAGAGGTCAGGACATGCCACTTCAACCATCAATGACACAGTATGTGCGCCTCGGTGTGGTGATGATCAGCCTTGTACTTTCTGGTTGTATGGCACAGCAGTCGGATCTCAAACGAACGGAAAAAGATTTTAAGAATCAGCTGTCTCAGACCAGCGCGAGACAAAACCAGGAAATTTCAACGTTGCGGGAACAGGAGTTGCCCCGGTTGCGAGGGGAACTGGAAAAGGCGCTGCATCTGGCCAAGGATCTCCAGGGCAGACAAGAAGACTTCAAATACCGCTCCGCGCAGTTGGAGCAGCAGACCAAGAAGCTGGAGCAGCTGGCGGCAAAACTGGAAGCCGATAGCGGGACCCGGTATCTGTGGGTGCAAAAGAGTTTCGAGACTCAGGATGCCAAAGTTTCAGCCAGACTCGACGAAGTGGCGAAAGCCATGGAGGCCTTGAAGAAGGAGGTCATCGACGTCGTCCAGCGTACGAACGAAAGCATCACGAAACGAGTGGATCTCAAGCTTGATGAACAACGGCGAGAATCGGCCGAAAACAGCAAAAAAGGCGAGCAGGTCTCTCAGAAATTCATCCAATTCAATCAGGCTTTGACCGGGTTTCGGGAGGCATTAACCGGTCTGAACGATCGGGTGGGTGAGGGAGAACAGGTGTCGAAAAATCTCACCGCCAAAATCGACGCCGCCGCCCAAGCGGAGGACCTGAATCGAAGTGTGGCGTCCCTGACGAAAGCTCTTGAGACGATCGGAAAGAAAATCACCGCGCGTTTGGACGAGCAGGACAGCCGCATCGATGCGTTGGCGAAGACGGTCGAACATGTTTCCAATAAGCCCGCGGTCCTTCAACAGGGGGCCAAATCAGCGCAGCAATCCACTGCGTCTGGCGACTTCACGCCTGAAGGAGGGGGCCTATCCGCGAGCCCTCCCGAATCGGAAACCACGACGGCGCGAGCAACGATCGTTCCTCCTCAGGAATCACCGAAGTTCGAGCCCCTTCAGAGTAGTTCAGACTCCCCGGATCGGGCGCGGTATGACCGCTTACTGACGATGTTTCGGGACGGAGATCTAGAAGGTGCTCGGCAAGGGTTTGCCGGTTTTCTGTCTGAATATCCGAACTCCAGCCTCGCGCCGAATGCGAGGTTTTGGCTTGGTGAGTCGTACTATGGCAAGAAGGATTTCCAGAAAGCCATTGATGCTTACGACAAGGTAGAGATCGACTATCCGAGCAGTGAGAAGGTGCCCGCCGCGCTATTGAAGAAGGGGTACGCGTATCTGGCGATGAAGGACTTGAAAAGAGCCCATTCGGCATTCAGGCAAGTGATGACGCTGTACCCGGGGAGTGCAGAAGCGGGAAGAGCATCGGACAAGTTGGCACAACTCAAGGAGGCACGGTAATACCATGGGTGTTCGTCCAATGCTGTCGGGTCTTGTGGTATGCGGGCTGTCGATATCGGCGGTCGATCTGGTCGGATGTGCGCGACATGCGGATTTTATCCAAGCTCGGAACCAACTCTCGGCGGTCGCTCGAACCCAGGAGCAGGATCGTCAGCGGATGGACGCAGTCATGCGTCGGTTGGAGGCCATTGAAAAGATCAAAGACCCAGCAGAGGCCAGCAAACCACGGTTTGATGAGCTGTCCGCTCGCTTCCAGAAATTGGAACATCGACTCGCCAAACTGGAAGAGACGGCGAGCCGCTCAGCGGTGAAAGTGGATCCTCCAACCGAATCGCGTCCCGTCAAACCAGTCAAGACCACCCCTCCGGCTGAATCCATTGCCATCGTCACCGGAATTACTCCGACATCCGCGTTCAACTTGGCGTACAATGATTACCTCAATGGCAATTATGAACTCTCGGTGGCAGGGTTTCAGCGGTTTGTGAAAGATTTTCCCGGGACATCACTGACTCCCAACGCACAGTATTGGATGGGCGAATCGTATTACAATTTGAAAGACTATGGACGGGCGATTCAAATATTCGATTCGCTTGTGGCCGAGTATCCTGGAAACGAAAAGGTGCCGGCTGCACTCTACAAACTTGGGTTAGCCACGGCCGAGACCGGCGATCTGGCGAAGTCCAGAAAAAATCTGAAGCGAGTCCTCGAGGAGTTTCCCTCATCGGAGGAATCGAAACTAGCCAAGAATAAGTTGGCCGAAATCCGATGACCGTTGCGGTCGCGCGACGCCCTCTCCTTCCCACCATCGTCTCTGTCCCGAGGAGCCTCCCGCCGTGTTGACGACTGACGGCAGCGGCAAGATTTGCATCCTACCAGACGACGTTATCGGTCGCATCGCAGCGGGAGAAGTGGTCGAGCGTCCCGCAGCAGTCGTGAAAGAGCTGCTTGAGAACAGCATCGATGCCGGGAGTCGTGCGATCACGGTGGATGTGAAGGATGGCGGGCTCTCGCTGATTCGGGTCACTGATGACGGAGAGGGCATGAGCCGGGAGGATGCGCCACGAGCGTTTCAACGGCATGCAACCAGCAAACTTCGGTCGGATGTGGACCTCTGGTCCATCCGAACGATGGGCTTTCGAGGTGAGGCATTGCCGAGCATCGCCGCGGTGGCGCATGTTCGCCTGGTTACGGCAACACGGGCGGCTGAACTCGGGACGGAATTGGAAGTCGCGGGTGGGTTGGTCGGGACCATCGCTGATGCGCCTCCCGTGATGGGGACCAGGATCGAGATTGCGGAGTTGTTCAAGAATCAGCCGGCGAGAAAAAAGTTTCTCAAGTCCATTTCCACAGAACATTCGCATATCACTCGAGTGGTGCAACAAGCGGCGCTGGCATGGCCGTCCATCCAATTTCGCTTAACGCACAACGCACAGGAGATGATGAATTATCCGGCAGTACGGTCCGAAGCAGATCGGATCGCCCAAGTGTATCAACCTATGTTTCTCGAACATTGTGTGTCGCTCGATGCCGCGCTTCCCGGTATTGCCGTCAGTGGGTATCTTGTCGATGCGGTTCATGCGAAGTCGTCGCGCACACCGCAAGAGGTGTTTGTGAACCGTCGTCCCATCCGGAGCCTGGCGGTATCCCACGCCGTTGGAGAAGGCTATGGATCATTCATTGCCAAGGGGTGCCATCCACGATTCGTGCTGTTTTTGGAGGTAGATCCTGATCGTGTCGATGTCAATGTCCATCCGACCAAACGAGAAGTCCGGTTTTCCGACAACGAAGCGGTGCACCAGCTGGTCCGACGAGCTGTTCGACAAGCATTGAGCCGAGAAACGATGCCGAATGATGTGCAGGACCGGAGTCATCGTGCCGGTTCCACCCAGCCGGTCGCTGTTGCCGGGAGTCATCTGTTCTCCGTGCGCGAGTCTGCTCCGGCCACTCCGGCCCCGCCTGCATGGCAGGGTGTTGAGGCTCAATTGGCGTTCGTCAACGAGGCGGCAGGATCCTACGCGCGAGTCCCCTCCATCGAAGTGACTCCGTTGGGACAGATCAATCGAACGTACCTCGTGGCTCAAGTTGGGGAAGATTTGACCGTGATCGATCAGCATACCGCGCATGAGCGCGTCCTTTTTGAACGACTGCAGAGGGCCTGGAGGACACGCAAGATGGAAGCTCAGGCGCTGCTCATTCCAGATCCAGTTGATCTGTCCCCGGCTCAGGCTGCCTTGCTGCAGCGGTACCAGGGTGATCTGGAGCAGCTAGGGCTGGAGATCGAACCGTTCGGCACCTCAACGGTGCTGATCAGATCGACTCCGGTCGGTCTTGGTCGGATTGATGCAGGAAGGTTTCTCCAGGATCTGTTCGAGGACCTTGCACAATGGGATAGCCTGGCTGGTCTGGAGGCCAAGGTTCGCTCGGTATTGGCTTCGATGGCCTGTCATGGTGCCGTTCGCGCCGGTCGTCTCATGAGATTGGAAGAAATCAAAGTGCTGGTGGAGGAATGGCGAGGCGAAGGAGAGATTACCACCTGCCCTCATGGACGCAGGACGTCGTTCCGACTCACGATCAGTGAGCTTGAGAAACTCTTTGGGCGGGTCGGTTGGTAGGCGATTCTGTCGCGCGTCTCGCATGCATCTATGCTTACAGAACTGCTAGGTCGCCAGCGGCCGTTGGCCGTGTTGCTGGGTCCGACGGCCGTTGGAAAGAGTCGAGTTGCAACAGTGGTGGCCCGTCATTTTGATACCGAGGTGCTGACAGCCGATTCACGTCAGGTGTACCGTGGAATGGACATCGGAACGGATAAGCCGTCGGTCGGTGAGCGTCAGGGTGTGCCGCATCGGCTGATTGACCTGGTTGATCCTCGCGAGGCGTTCAATGCCGGGCGGTATCGCCGCCTGGCATTGGAAGAAATCGATCGGTTATATGCGGCGCATCGGCTACCGTTCGTGGTAGGGGGAACCGGGTTGTACATCCGGACCTTGGTACGTGGGTTATGCTCAGCGCCCGAATCCGATCCCCGCGTGAGGGCAGACCTCCAGAAGTTGCGAGACGAAAGAGGGAGAGGCGGTCTCTATGCCGAATTGCAGCGTACTGATCCTGGGGCGGCAGCTCGGCTTCATCCGAATGACGAATCGAAGGTGATGCGGGCGCTGGAGGTTTACCGATTGTCGGGGCGCTCGATCTCGACCATCCAGGAGGAACATCGGTTTCAGGAACGACCGTTTTCGGCCTTGCTGATCGGACTGCAGCGCCCTATGGACAGCCTGTATCAACGGATTGAAGCACGTATCGATTGGCAGCTCGCGCACGGAATGATAGAAGAGACACGGTCATTGCTCCAGCAGGGATGTGGGCGAGAGCTCGCTTCCATGAAAGGGCTTGGGTATCGCCAGGTTGGAGCCTTTTTAGCAGATGAGTATGACTATCCCGAAATGGTGCGTCAGTTCAAGCGAGACACCAGACGCTTTGCGAAACGACAGATGACCTGGTTTCGAAGAGAGCCAGGGATCGTCTGGCTGCCCATCGAAGAAGGGGAGAGGCCCGAACAAACGGCCGGACACGTGATCAGAGAGATGGAACAGTTTTTGAGGACTCTGGAGCAGGAGGCTCCGCCCAGTGTACAGGAAGGGGTCACCTATGGAAAAGGATCTGCATGAAAATGAAGACGAGCAAGCAGCAAGCAACGGTCGGCGTCATCGGGGGAAGCGGGCTCTATAACATTGAAGGACTGACATCGACTCGATCAATTCGGGTGCGAACGCCTTTTGGAGTTCCCTCCGATGCGATTACCCTCGGCACGCTCGAAGGCATTCGGGTGGCCTTTCTCTCCCGGCATGGTCAAGGACATCTGTTGAATCCAAGCGGCATCAACTATCGCGCCAACATTTTTGCTCTCAAGTCGCTTGGTGTCTCCCATGTGATTTCCATCAGCGCCGTCGGGAGTATGAAGGAATCGATTCGGCCTGGAGACGTCGTGATCCCCGACCAGTTTATCGATCTGACCAAGCGCCGTCCCTCGACGTTTTTTGAAAATGGAATCGTGGCGCACGTGGCGTTTGGTGAGCCGGTCTGTGCCGAACTGGGACAAGCGTTGTGTTCATCGGCCAAGCACGTCGGAGCCACGGTGCATCCACGGGGGACTTATCTCTGTATGGAAGGTCCACAGTTTTCGACCAAGGCGGAATCGCAACTCTACCGGCAATGGGGGGTCGATGTGATCGGAATGACCAACATGCCGGAGGCCAAGCTGGCGCGAGAAGCGGAGCTTTCTTACGCGACCGTGGCTCTTGTCACCGACTATGATTGCTGGCACGAAACAGAAGAGGCTGTGACGGTAGAAGCGGTGCTGGCCACTCTGCACCGCAATGTGGCTTTGGCCAAGCAGATCCTTCGGGCGGCCATGCCCTCTTTCACCGGCCTTGGATCGTGTACCTGTCATCGCGCGTTGGAGAATGCGATTCTCACCGCGCCGAAACGAATTCCTGCGGCGGTTCGAAAGCGGCTCGCCGTGCTCATTGATCGTGCGTTGAGACCACAGAAAGGAGCCCGTTAGTCATGGGGAAATTGCTCGTAGTCGGATCGGTTGCGCTCGATACCGTCAAGACGCCATTCGGCGAAGGAACTGAAATCCTAGGAGGGTCGGCAACCTATTTCTCAACGGCCGCCAGTTTCTTTACATCGGTGGCGCTGATTGCCGTGGTCGGAGAAGACTTCCCGCAACAACATGTCGCGTTTCTCAAGAGCCGAGGGATCGACCTGACAGGTTTGGAACGTCGTCCCGGCGCCACCTTTCGCTGGAAAGGAGAATATACCCATCAGCTGAACGAGGCCCATACCTTGGATACGCAGCTCAATGTCTTCGAGACGTTTCGTCCCCAAATTCCAGAAGCCTATCGGGCGCCTGATGTTCTGTTCCTGGGAAATATTCATCCCGAGCTGCAACTCGACGTGCTGCAGAAAGTTCAGCGTCCGGCCCTTGTGGCGTGCGATACGATGAATTTCTGGATTAATGGGCAGCGGGACGCACTGTGGAAGGTGCTGGAGAAGGTCGATGTGTTGATCATCAACGACGGGGAAGCTCGAGCCCTGGGACAAGACTCTAACTTGGTGAAAGTCGCCAAGCTCGTGCTTGCCCGTGGGCCCAAACACTTGATCGTGAAACGCGGAGAGTACGGGGTGTTGATGTTCAACGAGAAGCAGGTGTTCGGCGCACCGGCGTTTCCGCTCGAAGACGTCCGTGATCCGACCGGAGCGGGAGATACGTTTGCAGGAGGATTTCTCGGGTATTTGGCGGCTACGGGAAATCGCTCGCCCGAGGCGATGAAGCAGGCGATCATCTTCGGAAGCGTCATGGCGTCATTTACAGTAGAAGCCTTTAGTCTTGACCGATTGCGAATCCTGGATTACAAAGAGATTCAGGCTCGGTTCTCAGAATTTAAGCGGTTAACGCATTTTGAGGATATTTGATGGTCAGCGTGAATGGTCGGGGCCGCCAACCGCATCGGTGTCTGGTGCCGGCGTGTGTAGGAGTCATCACGCTCTTGACGGGATGTGCAACCGACAAGGAAGCGATCCGTAAGTCGCAAGGGCATTATCAGGAAGGCGTCGCCAGTTTGCCGGTAGATCGCCAGCAGGCGTTCGTGTCGTTCCAGAAGTCCGTTCAGTTGAATCCAGCCAACAAGGAATCACGGTACGCGTTGGGGCATGTGTATGCCCTCCAAGGCAAGCTCCCCCTTGCGGAAGAGCAATTCCGGGCGGCCATCAAGATTGATGACTCGTATTCCGAAGCGCACACGTATCTCGGGCAGGTCCTGGCAAATCAAGGTCGGTGGGATGAAGCGATCGCGTCCTATAAGCAGGCACTCGCGAATCCCCTGTATCCGACTCCTGATTTGGCCAGATTCCATCTCGGTCGTGCGCTCGCACATCAGGGAGATCTGCACGGGTCGATGGAGGCATTCGAGGATGCGGCCTCAGCCAGTCCTCCCAGCGTTCCTCCGGCGATGACCCATCTGGAACTCGGGCAGGTGTACTATAAATTAGGCTACACGACACGAGCACGCGAGGTCCTGAAGAAAGTGGCGACGATGGATGAGGGTGGGAGGTTGGCAGAGGCGGCATCGGAACTGTTGACTCGATTGAAGTAGGAGACCTATGGAGTCGGTCGGCGAATTCTTCAGACAAGTTCGGGAAACTAAGGGGTTGACGGTCGATGAAGTCGCATCCAAGACCCGTATTCGTACGGACTTCGTCAAGGCACTCGAAGACGGGAATTTTGCCAAGTTGCCGGACCAGGTCTTCGCGCGGGGATTTGTGCGGTCGTATGCACGCTCGCTGGGCCTTGATGAAGAGGATGCGATTCATCGGTTCATTCAGTCGGCGGGGTCTTTCTACGAGAAGCAGGATGAACGTGAACGGCTGAAGATTCGGCAGGTCGAGGAAGATCGAAAACGACAAGCCAATCGAAAAACGGTCGCCATTGCGATCGGCGTGGCCGTGCTGACGTTGATCTTTCTCCTCAGCCGGGAGCAGTCCGCAGTTTTTCGTCAAGGAGCACCTGAGCAAGCCTCTCTGGCTAAACGGCCGGTTCAAGCGGGTAAGGATCTGCCGGAACCGAGTGCTCGTGGGCCGGAACATGCTCCAGAAACGGCGAAGCCAAGCGAGGTGCCTACAGGTCTGTCAAAATCCACGGCGGACACGCCACACAAGAAGGATGCAGACTCAACCGCTGTGGCGGTCTCCAAAGTTGACTCCGGGGTGGTGTCGACGGTTACCCCAGGTAGCGATGGTCCGTTAGCGGGTTTATCGTTGAATGGGGTGGAAGATAAAACTGATGGACAGCTCGTGTTGGATCTAGAAGCCACGGAGTTGAGTTGGGTGGTGGTACAGATCGATAACGGGAGCCCTCAGGAATCGCTCCTCCGGCCTGGTGAAAAGTCACATTGGACGGGTCAGGATCAATTCATCCTCACGCTGGGCAACGCCGGTGGGGTCAAAGCTGAACTCAACGGCAAACCGCAAAAACCCTTCGGGCCGAGCGGCAAAGTCGCGCGAGACATTGTGTTGAAACGATAGCCCATCACAGGACTTCATCGTTCTGTAATCTATCTTCGCTTGCCTTCTCCACGTATTCCCCTACTATTCGGAACATGCCAACTCGTAGTGCCATTGCTACGGCTCAACAGGTTGGGGAGTGCCCCGTGACGTAGTCGCGAGGAATGGGAGGCAGGAGATGCTTACGATAGATGGTGGTGAGTTGGGGAGACAAGAGAAAAGTAGCCTGTCCCTTTTTCTTGCTCACAGTCATTGGGGCTATTGGACCTTGATGGGGGTGTTGTGGACTATCTGAGTAGGGTCGCGGAGAGATTTTCTCTCTGGGCTGCCGGGGGGCTCGTTGTTTTTGCTGGCGTCTGGATTTGGTTTCTAGCACGACTGGACGAAGCGGCACGAAAGGAAGTGGAATCGACTCGATACTGGTGGGAGTCGACGTCACCGTTCGAGAGTGAATTCAAGAAGATTCAATCGCGAGGGCGGCTAATCTATTCAATGTTCATGGCCCTTTGCCTCTTTGCTGCCCTGGTGATTGTGGCGGCCCATGTCCTGGTTCCATAGCGAAGCGGGAGGAGAAAGTGTCCCGTCCGCGTGTCCGCGATGGGGCGGCCCCGAACTTCAAGAGAGTTTTTGAGCGAATGTGGCCAGTGAAACGACAGTCTGGGGAAAGAAAATAGGGGCAGGGATGAAAAAGGGACAGGCTACTTTTATCGTGGTTTACGGAGTCTCCAATGTTGGCTCGCCATAGAAGGTGGTGCAACAGGAAGGCAATAACAAAGTAGCCTGTCCCTTTTTCTGTTACTTTTTCTGTTATTTTTCTGCCAGCGCCGACCCACCTGGCAATGGGGCATTGATGATGTCTCTGGGGCACAAAGGTGTCACCAAATTCTGGTAACTATACGCTCCACCCACAGGGAGTCCCGCAAATACTGAGATTGTGTGAGGCCGGGTACTTCTTGCTGCTGGCATCCAAATTGATCTACTAAGTGATCTGTTTATTGAATTAGACTATTCAGCGGAGAGTGATCAGGATGATTTCTTGACAGAAATTCAAGGGCGTTGGTATAGTTTGAACGTTTTACCTGTCTTTTGAGAATTGAGCAGGCAAGTCAACGGCCTGGAGTGGATGAAGGCCGGTGGGTTTAACACAAAGGAGGACGTCTGATGGGGTATCTGTCCAAGTTTTTGGGTATCAGCGCAGCGATTATGCTCCTCTCGGTTTCAGTGGTGGGAGCTGAAGAGAAAGATCCGTTGAAGCCGCGGGTGCCGGCTGATCAGATGGCCGACGCGAAAGGGATGAAGAACCCGGTCGATGCCACTCCGGAGAGCATTGCAAAAGGAAAGGCGTTGTACGAGGGGAAGGGCACCTGCTTCAATTGCCATGGTAAAGCTGGTGACGGACAGGGCGAAGCCGGCAAGATTCTCAACCCAAGCCCACGGGATTTCACAAACTGTAAGTTCCACAAGAAGCGGAAAGATGGAGAGCTCTTCTGGGTCATCAAGAACGGTAGCCCCGGCACGGGCATGGTTTCCTTGATCCCGGCTGCGATCAATGAGGAAGAAGCCTGGGCCATCATCAACTACGAGCGGAGCTTCTGTAAGAAGGATTAGTCTCGTTCGTTGAGGTCGGTTCCACTAGTCGACATGAAAAGGGTGGAGAGTGTCTTCTCCACCCTTTTCATTTGTGTCTCACTCATCTGAACACAGACCGGCTAACGGCAGCTTACGGTCTCTGACTCGCTCCCAATCCCCCGTCCACGTTCCTAAAAATCCGACATGGTGACCTCTTCTTCTGGAATCCCCTCAAAAGGGGGGACCCCGTAGACGTCCGCGTAAGGCATGCATTGGTGCTTGCGCTGTGGATATAAAAAGGGGTAGAGTCCGCCCACTGTCAAAAAACTGAGAGCAGCACTCAAACGAGGTGACAACCACTATCGGGCCGTCTGGTTTCATCACTTGGAATAGGAGGGCGACTATGGGCAGCCTATGGCCGTGGGGGAAGTGCCGCGTAGCAGTGGTAACGGTATCGTTTGCGCTCCTGTCGACGGGAGCCATTGGGGTTCTTAACTCCGGGATCAGTTATGCTGGAGAAGGCGCGTTGCCGCCGGGGGTCTCAGCAGATGACATCGAATATAATGGGCGCGCGACCGTTGGTGGGGAGCCTGTCACGGCCGCCATCAATACTGCCAAGAAAAAAGGTGTCATCACCTTTGACGGCACGGCAGGTGACCGAATCAACCTCGGCTTTCACGGCGTCTCGCTTACTCAGTTCAGGGTGGCGGTGTATGGGCCGGATGGCGCGCTGGTCCCAACTCAGGTGTCAGCCGTGAAGAACTATTATGCGACCATGCAGCGAGAACTCTCCTCTCAGACGAAGGTCCAAACGTCAACCTCGGCCTATAAGTTCACGGATGATACGGCGGGTAGTTTGATCTCCTCCAGTCAGATGAACGGAGCGAGCCTTGACCTAGTCGAGTTACCCACGAGCGGAACTTTTACGATCCTCCTCGATCCCCTTAGCGAATATACGGGGAGTGCGACCATTGCAGTGTCAAGCGCGGTGAGCGGAGAAATCGTCCCCCAGGGAGCTGCCGTGGCGGTTGATATTAAGCGGGTTGGACAAAACGCGTACTATACCTTCTCAGGCCAAAGCGGCCAAACGGTGAGTGTGCAACTAAGCGAGGTGACGATTCGAAGCGGATATGCGTCGCTTCTGAAGCCGGATGGGATGCCCTTGGGCAAGCCGACCTCGTTCGTGGCTGGCGGCGTCATGATCCCAGGGCAGGTCCTTCCTGCTTCAGGGACCTATACTGTCGTCATTGATCCGGATCTGAGTTACACCGGTCATGCCAAACTCGCGCTCTATAATGCGCCCGAGCTGACTGGGTCCATCGTGGTGGACCAAGTGACAGTGACACCGACTCTTTCCGTGCCGGGACAACGGGCACGGTATACGTTTGACGGAACGGCAGGCCAATGGGTGAATCTCGGATTCACTGGAGTGTCCATTGCATCGAGCACGGTGTCGATCTTGAAGCCCGATGGCAGCAAGTGGTTCTCCACGACCATCGGTCCGAGCGGTGGCAGTCTTGATCCGTTGACGGCTTTGCCGGAGACGGGGACGTACACCGTTATGGTTGAGCCGGTGAGCAACTATACCGGCAGCATGACGCTCGCGCTCTCCTCGCCAGTCACAGGGACATTGGCTCTCGATGGCCCATCAGTGCCGGTCAGTCTCACCAAACCCGGTCAGACCGCTCGGTATACGTTTGACGGCAAGGCAGGGCAGTGGGTCAGTCTCGGGCTGACGTCAGTGGATATTACCTCAAGTGCGGTCACGCTGCTGACATCGGAGGGGACCATCCTCGCATCCACAGCCGTAGGGACGGCTGGTGGGGCGCTGGAAGATCAACACCCTCTGCCGAGCACTGGCACCTACACGATTCTTGTGGACCCGGGCAGCAGCTACACCGGGAAAATGACCTTGACTCTTTCAACGGAGGTTTCGGACTCTTTAAAGATTAACGCGGCTCCACGATCGATCATGATCAGCAGGGCCGGACAGAATGGGCGGTACACGTTTATGGGCTCGGCCAATCAGCAGGTGACCATCAAGGTGACCCAGAATAAGGTTGGTAGTGTGAACGTGAGCCTGTATTCGCCGAACGGGATCTTACAAGCCAGTGAGACGAGCTCTGCGTCGAACTTCACGCTCAAGCCAGTCACGCTTGCTACGTCGGAAATGTATACGATTACGATCAATCCGCCGATGCCCGACACCGGCAGCATTCACATGCAGGTGACCAGCCCGTAGGAATGCTGTTTCAGCCGGGTGGGGTGATGTTCCGGCTGGGATCGTGACAGGTTAAAAGAGGGTGGGGAGGTAACTCCCCACCCTCTTTGTCTTTCCAGTAGTAATGCATGAGCATGATGGAAGGTGATGCAGGGGCATGAAGGAGAAGGACGTGAACTCACTCTCAGCAACCCAGGGCCTATCAGGGCACTTCAGCCTGATGGCACACTCTTTCCCGTTCGAGCTACTGCAGACGAGCAGCTACTTCGCGTGCCGCGGATAAGAGCGGTTCCAGGTAGTCGGTTTTGGGTTTACCCATAGGCTGTACGTTTAATGTAACGGAGTGGGATCCCTTGACGAGCTGAACAGCGACGACACCGGTCTTTTGGACGTTGTAGCGGGCCTTATCACCAATTTTGACCGCTGTGTGTGGCTGCAGAATGGTTACCCGGTCGTAATATTCAGCCGACCACAATTGTACCGTCAACATGGCCACACCGGGGCTCGAATAAAGACACATGTCTCGTTCTGTGTCACCACCTGGGTGTTCGGCGCCTGGTCCGATCACACGCCCAGCACCCTGGAGATCAAGCACCTCGCAGGCGCGAACCTGTTGACTTGCCCACGACGGGTGCAGTCCATTGGCGACGCTGATCACTAATGTCAAGATTAACAGGGCCCATCCAAGCTTCGCGTAAGAAAGTGTCATGTGACGATCCTCCGGTTAACGTTGATGGAATTTCTTCACGAATGACAGTTCGGTCCTGTGCGTGGACATCCTTGCAATTTCTCCCAACTACTACGGTATCCGTCAAGGGAAAAAGAGCAGTGTATCGCGCTGTTGGTCGGGACTTATGTCTGAACGCGCACTATGCCAGCTGGCCTTACAAGAATGGGAATAGAAAAGAATAGCGTAGGTGAATCGCTTTCCGACATCCGGCGTGAATTTGTTTAAGGCGCTTCCTCCGCCGCGAGGGAAGGCAGAGTGGTGAGGACTACATCGGCGGCGTTGTCGTCTGGTTTCAGCAGCGGGATGATCTGGGGACGCTGCATGGAGTTAAACTTCGATTTTGACGCCCAGGCGACCTTTTGCCGCACGAATCCGCCGATCTCACCAAACGTGACCTTTCCATCATGGTTCCTGTCCGCTTCTCCCCGAAGACCCCGGAGCAGATAGTAGGTGAAGAGGCCGTGACGATGCGTGTCGTCGTCGAGGCTCTTCCCGAATCCTTCTACGGCGATCAGGCGGATGGCTTTCTCACCATGCAATTCCCATTGAGGTGTGACAGTCGTCTTAGAGTTGTCTTGAATCGAGGAGATGGTTCCTTCGAAGACCAAGAGGGCTTGCTGCGGATTGAGTTTCGTGAAGACCGATTCGAGCGACTTCAATCGGTACAGGGTTGTGGCGGCTTTCGCTCCATCATAGGGGACGAGCATGATCTCGCCGGTCGGAGAGACCAGGGCCTGGCCGGAAAAATAGACGATGACGATTCCATCCTTCATGGGCCGAGTCGGGAGCCATTCCAGGAACGTCTTCTCGATCTGCGAATGCGTTGCCTTCCGGTCTGTCAGGAGGTGGATATTGGATGCTGGAACACCCCCGAAGGTCTCAAAATACTTCGCCACGGTCTCTGCATCGCGTGACGCATACTTGCGGGATCGTATCTGTTGGTCGCGATAAGAGCTGAGGCCGATAGAAATAACGGAAGTTTCGGGTTGCCGAACGCCTGATGTCCGTTCCGGGACGTGATCGATATCGTCGTTGGCGGATCCGGTTGGGGCAATGGTGAAGGAAAGCGTTTGGGAGCGGGCCGCGATCCCACGGCGTTCTTCTACGGCAACCTGAATGTTGGCCTGTTGGGGTTCGGCAAGCAGGGGCAATGTGGCGACAAACTCCAGTGATTTGGTTTCTCCTGCTTCAAGAGGCGGGACTCTCAAGCTCGTCGTGGGAAACTGTTCGATCACGGTCGAGGTGCCGGATAGTGACGCCCAGGCATGTTCGATCGGGGTTGTTCCGGTATTCACGATATCCACTCGAATTCGGATGTGTTCGCCACCTTCGAAGATCACATCACTGTTCTCATCAAGTAACAGGCTTTTGAATCGAAGCACCGAAGCCGGTAAGTCCGGTGGAGGTGGTTGTTCCTGGGCTGCTGAAGGCGAAGGCTGAGGCAGGTTGCTGGCCGGTACGGAATTCGGTTCGGCTGAATGGAGCTGTTCCTGGCCACCTGCGGCAACTCTGGCAATCAGGGCGACACGTGTGGCCAAATCAATTGCGGTGTCCTGGATGAACGGATCGATGTGGTAGTCGCAGTTTTTTCCGAGTTGCTCCAGGCGTAGGCGTTCTCGCCGAGCGACGGTGATGTCTGATTGTCGAAGCAATGTTCCTGTTCGGTCGTACACGCGGGCCACGGTCGTAAGTTGGAGGCTTGCCGGAGGCCGGTCGTAGAGTGCGTCCTTGTTGAGGTCAAAGATGGACTCTACCTTGTCGACCTGAATGATATGATCAGGGGTGAGAGCGGTGTCGCCCTCGGGTATCACGGTGGTAAACGTTCGCTGCATGCCTTCCTGCAAGGCCTCGTGGAGTCGATGTCCCAACGGAATGTCCTGTATCTGTCCACAGGAGTCGCTGTAACGAAGTGTAAAGTCTTTGAAGGATGCGGGCACCTCCAATTTCGCACTGGATGCAAGTGGATCTCCTAGATGCGGAAACTCCAAATGCTTAGCACACGCGGAAAGGAGAAGTGCGCCTCCTAATCCGGTGCTTGCAACGAGGACGATGCGAATGAATGGGTTCCTTGAAATCACTGGCTTGCCTACGTCTTGCGTCCGCCACGGTACTGGAAAAAACATCTGAAAGCAACACGATCCCCCTTGAGGCTGAGAGGCCATCGGCGCTCGCGGTATGGTCGGAGAGAGTCTGATGGGCCGTTCCAAACACTCGTAGCCTTTTGAGTAGGAAGTTTTCCTCTTTGAAGCCTGTTGAAAGAGTGGTGTAAGATGTAGCGTTCAAGGCGGTGCGGGCCTCAGTTCCAATTAAGGACTCTCTGGAAGAGAGCCATACCCTGGAGGAGTGCAGATATGCTCAATTGGAGTCAGCAGGCGGCTAGTGTGCTCGTCGGTTGTGGATTAGTCGGATGTGCGCTGATTGGAAGTGGGTGCGCATCATCTGTATCGGCGGCAGGGGTTCCTCCCGCCTGGGCTCAGGGCTTTTCAGAAATTGTCAAAAAGACGACTCCAGCCGTCGTAAATATTGCTGTCACTGGTGGAAGGGAAGGGGGCCGACGACGTGGCGGGGTTCCTCCTGTTCCCCCGTTTGGGATGCCTCCAGGCGGCGATGAGCCGGGAGGGGATTCGCCGACGCCACCGAGCCCTCATAGCCCGCCTGCGCCACATGGTCGTCCGGATCAAAGTGCAGGCTCCGGGGTCATTTTGGACACCAACGGCTATATCGTCACCAATAATCACGTGGTCGAGGGTGCGACGCAGATTACCGTGACGCTGAGCGATCGGCGTGAGTTCTCTGCCAAGGTGGTCGGTACCGATCCTAAAACCGATTTGGCGGTCATCAAAATTGAGGCTAAAGGGTTACCATCCCTCAAGTGGGCCGAGTACGACGGACTACAAGTGGGCGACCTTGTCCTGGCCGTAGGAAGTCCGTTCGGTTTGAGCTCGACCGTCACGCTGGGCATCATCAGCGCATTGGGACGAGGCAATGTGGGCATCGCGGACTACGAAGATTTTATCCAGACCGATGCAGCAATCAATCCGGGGAATTCAGGCGGTGCGCTCGTCAATATGAACGGCGAGCTGATCGGGATCAACACGGCGATTTTTTCAAGAACCGGAGGGTCGGAGGGCATTGGATTCGCGATTCCGAGCAGCATCGCGCTTGATATTGTGGACAGCCTCCAGAAAACAGGGAAGGTTGTCCGTGGCTGGATGGGTGTCGCGATTCAAGAGATCACGCCGGCATTGGCCAAATCGTTCAAGTTGCCGGAGGAACGGAAAGGCGTGCTTATCAGCGATGTTAATGAACAGGGTCCATCTCATGCTGCAGGGATTAAGCGAGGCGATGTGGTGGTCGCGTTTAATGGCAAAGAGGTACAGAGTGTCAGCCAGTTGAGAAATCTGGTCGCACGAACGGTGGTGGGGAAGGACGCGCAAGTCAAGGTAGTCAGAGAAGGCAAGGAACAGCTGATCGCGGTGAAGGTGGCAGAACGTCCGTCGGACGAGGTGCTGGCAAGGAAGGAGCCTGGTCCGTCTAAGAAGGATTCCGGAGACATGATCAAGCCGCCGGATAATGTGCTGGCGTCGCTGCGGGTCCAAGCATTGGATAATGCGCTGATGAGCCAACTGAATATTCCTGCGAAGACCGCGGGGGTCGTTATCACGTCCGTGGAATCCGGTGGTGAGGCGGAAGCGGCGGGGCTTCAGCGTGGTGATGTGATTCAGGAGGTCAATCACGAGCCCGTCAAATCGATCGGCGATTATCAAAAGGCGGCGGAAAAGATCAAGAAGGATGAACTTGCGGTCTTGTTGGTCAGTCGGCAAGGAAACAGCTTGTTTGTGGCCGTCAATCCGAAGTAAGACACGCGGAGGCATCAGTTGGTCAGGTGTTAACGGTTGGAGGGTGGATCAGTAGACCATTCGATTCAGGAACGCACGAGGCCGTGTGCTGAATAAGGTAAACCGGTGGCTGCAAGATTCGATCTTCAAGCCACTCGAAGACAAGAAAATGCCGGTCATGGAGCACCTGGTGGAATTCCAGGTGCGCCTGACTCGTGCGGTGATCGTGGTGATGGTCATTTTCATGGGGACCTTTTTCTATGCCGACGCCTTAGTGAAATGGCTTCGTGTTCCGCTCCAAAACATGTTTGTTCCCAGCAATCTCACATGGGAGCCTACCGATTTGCCGACTGTGCCGTTCGTTTTTCTCGCCCCGGCGGAAGCGCTATGGCAGAACATCAAAGTGGCCGGGCTGTGTGCAATCGTGCTGGCCATGCCGTACCTCTTGTATGAGGTTTGGAGGTTTGTAGTGCCGGGGCTCCATGTCCAAGAGCGACGTTTTGTCGGCCCTTTCGTATGCGTGAGCGCGCTGGCCTTCTATGCCGGTGCGGCATTTTCGTTCTTCTTCGTGCTGCCGTTTGCGTTGAATTTTTTGATTGCGTATGGGGTGAATGCGGGATTTGTGCCTCAGATATCGATCGCGCAGTACGTGGGATTTGCCCTCTGGTTTCTGATGGTCTTTGGACTGACCTTTGAGGTGCCGTTGGCCCTTACGCTCATGGCAAAGCTCGGGTGGGTCGATGCACCCTTCTTGATTCAGTACTGGAAGTGGGCCTTATTGGGATCGTTTGTCATCGCGGCCATTCTGACTCCGACTCCGGACCCATTCAATCAAACACTCATGGCCGGCCCTATGTTTCTGTTGTACTGGGTCGGTATCTTTGGCGCAAAGATGTTTGGTAAGACACCAGCGTCGGAGACGAGTCAATCTGGTACTCCGGCTATGGCGATGGCTGGAGCGGGGGCTGGGGGGAATGTTTCGAGGTCGTCGGTGGGGAAGTCCTCAGATGACGAGTATGTCGGAGTTCCAGGAGGACCGCGCCGTTAGAAGGTGGGGAGTAAGATCGGCTGATTGCCGGAATGAACAATTATGGGACGTGAACTGAATATCATCAACGATGGACGCGGAGGGAGTGGAGACGCCTGCACCTATATGTGGGCCTGTGCCATCTGCGACGAAAATGAGAGTTGCCAAAAGGACAAAGAAGGCCATAGCCGTTGGCTGGTCGCAAAGCGGATGGAGCGGATCGAGTACAAAGTACTCATT
Organism: Nitrospira sp.; assembly: GCA_019636875.1. Classification (GTDB taxonomy): domain Bacteria; phylum Nitrospirota; class Nitrospiria; order Nitrospirales; family Nitrospiraceae; genus Nitrospira_D. The sequence goes on along the minus strand of JAHBWR010000008.1, from coordinate 40,934 downwards.
ATGAGTAATAAGGGTGGGGTGGGGAAGAGCACCTGTACCACGAATATTGCCGTCAGCCTCGCACTCAAAGGGTGGCATGTCGGCATCTGTGACATGGATATTCATGGCCCCAACATTCCCAAAATGGTCGGCGCCGAAGGCCAAAAGCTCAAGATCAGCACGTCCGGTGGGATCATTCCTTTTCAGGCCTATAATTTAAAGATCGCCTCGATGTCGTTTCTGTTGCAGAACTCTGATGATCCGATCATCTGGCGCGATGCGTACAAGTATGAATTCATCAACCAATTACTCGGCGGTGTCGATTGGCAGGATCTGAATTTTCTCCTCATCGATCTTCCGCCAGGAACCGGCAACGAATCGGTCACGACCATCGACTTGCTCGGCAAGGTCAACGGTGCCGTCATTGTGACCACCCCACAAGAGGTGGCCCTCCTTGATTCACGGAAGTCCGTCACCTTTTGTAAGGACAGCGAAGTGCCGATTGTCGGTATCGTCGAGAATATGAGTGGGTTGGACTGCCCTCACTGCCATCGGGAGATCGAGGTGTTTCGGAAGGGTGGCGGAGAGGCATCCGCGCTCGATATGGGAGTCCCGTTTCTTGGACGGATCCCGCTTGATCCCGATGTCGTCACGCAATCCGATGCAGGTGAGCCGTTCGCCCTGTTCAATTCCGACACACCGACGGCAGAGGCGTACCACCGGATTGCGAATCAGGTTGAAGCCTTTTGCAAGAAGAGCGGGTCGCTGTTGAATGTCGGACGATCCACGCCCAAACCGATCAAGGGGATGAGCCTGTGAAGGCCGCTGATGCCATGACCGGGTTAACTCAACTGCACGATGCGCAGCGGGTGGTGCTTGATGCGACCACGGTCTTGGAAGTGGAGAAAGTCTCTATTCTTGATGTCCTGGGGCGTGTCTTGGCTGAGGACATCATGGCAGGCCGAGACAATCCTCCGTGGGACAATTCAGCGATGGATGGGTTTGCCGTCAGGTGGGAAGACATTAGACAGGAGCATACGATCCAGAAACCGGTCTCCCTTGTGGTGATTGAGGATGTACAGGCCGGAAGGATGCCGTCAAAGGACGTTGGCCCAGGTCAGGCAATCCGTATTATGACGGGTGCGCCGGTTCCTCGGGGGGCTGACACGGTATTGAAGGTTGAGGATACCGAACACACTCCTGACTCCGTCCGTGTCTTGAAAGCTGAACCAAAGGGGGCCAACATCCGACCTCAAGGTGAGGATGTGAAGAAAGGGGAGTGCATCATCGGGAAAGGGACCAGAATGCGTCCCAGTGAAGCTGGCATGCTGGCGATTTTGGCGAAGTCATTCGTCTTTGTCTATCAGCGACCACGCGTGGCGATTCTCTCGACGGGTGATGAGTTGGCGGATTTGGACGAGCCGTACAGTGAGGAGAAGATCATTAATTCCAATAGTTATGGGATTGCGGCAGCAGTTCAGGAAGCCGGCGGTATTCCCTTGCTGCTTGGGATTGCGCGCGATACACCCGCGGCACTCAAGGAAAAGATTGCCCAAGGGCTGAACGCGGATATGCTCGTGTTGTCGGGCGGTGTGTCGATGGGCGATTACGACTATACCAAGGCCGTTTTTCGTGAACTGGGTGCTGAGATGAATTTCTGGAAGCTCGCCATCCGGCCTGGTCAACCGCTGGCCTTCGGGAAGATTCAGAACAAACTCGCGTTTGGCCTCCCCGGCAATCCGGTTTCATCGATGGTGACTTTCGAACAGTTAGTGCGACCGGCCCTGCTGAAAATGAGCGGCTGCCGAAGCTATGGCCGTCCGGTGGTACAAGCGGTTTTTCAGGAAACGTTTTCCAAGCGCACGGATCGACGCCATTTCTTGCGCGGTATGCTCACTCGAGAAGACGGTATCTTCAAGGTGCGTACGACTGGTGATCAAGGATCCGGTATTCTCACGTCGATGGTCAAGGCCAATTGTCTCATCGATGTGCCTGTCGCCGTCGAGCGTCTAAATCCTGGCGATCACGTTACCGTCCAGTTGTTGTCCGGAGAGGCGTGGCCTGCCACGGCGGATCCTGCGCATGCTGATCCTCACCGCCTCTCTTGTTGCTAGAAAGGACGCCACCCATCATCTCGCATGCAGTCAACCAGGCCAGGAGTCGATTCTGGCTCTGCGGATGACTCGGTTGATCGGTGACACGGTATTTCCATGGCTGCCCCCATTGTTTCCTTCATCGGTCGTTCGAACAGCGGAAAGACGACCTTAATCGAACGTGTGATTCCTGAACTGGTCAAGGCTGGATACCGTGTGGCCACCGTCAAACACGCAGGGCATGGGTTCGATCTTGATACCGAGGGGAAGGATAGTTGGCGCCATAAGCGTGCCGGCGCGAGCAGCGTCGTGGTTGTCTCAAAGGGAAGCCTTGCCCTGTTTGCCGACGTCTCAGATCAGCTCAAGGTCGAAGAGGTCCGAGACCGTTTCTTGGACGCCTCCTACGACCTCATCATTGCCGAGGGATGGAAAAGCGAGGGGTATCCAAAAATCGTCGTTGTTCGTGATCAATTGGGTGAAATCTCCTACGCTTCCGACGGCCTGTTGGCGGTCGTCTCTCATACGATGATCGACCTCACGGTGCCTGTGCTCCATGTGGATGATGTGGACGGTGTGGCCGCGCTCTTGATCAAGCAGTTCCCTCTCAGACGCCGGGAGCATGAACTGGACATCTAAGGCCACCGTTGTCTTGACCGTTGCTGTGGGAGGGCTGGCTCTCATGGGGGTCGCGACCCCTCTCACGGATCAGCCAAGCTTCTGTGCAGGGTGCCACACGATAGCGCCGGCGCATGATAGGTGGGCCAAATCTTCCCATAAGGAGGTCACCTGTGTCGCCTGTCACGTGAGGCCCGGGTTGGAGGGGTGGCTGCATGACAAGGTGTGGGCAGGAATCAAAGACACCACCATCTATCTGTTTGGCACACCGACGGAAGCACACAATCTCACGGCTCACGTGGATTCCAAGGTTTGTCTCGGGTGCCATCGCCATATCCTTCGTGTGTCAGAAATAGCGGCACGCGACCTTCCTTCACCGGTCAAAGAAGTGGGACTGATCATGAACCATGGCCAACACATGGAGGCCTTCAAGGCTCGTGGACACAATGAAGGCTGTACGACCTGTCATTCGGGCGTGGTCCATGATCAACCCATTAAGGGCTATTCCATTGTCATTCCGCGAGGTCATGTGTCTGCTGATGACGACCCGTGGTATCCGGTTCATCCTGAGGGGTCATACCTGCGTGAACGAGCCCTCCGTGACTGTTTCAGCTGTCATGATGGAAAGGGACAGTATGACGGCAAGATTCTGGACCGGAAATGCGGCACATGCCACATCCCTGAGAAGATCAGCGGCGCCCTCCTATTCAATTAGTAGATCACGCGATGGATCGGATGTCGAATTCTGTTCTAACCGTGTCGAAGTTGACAAAGCGGTTCGGAGGTTTCACAGCTGTTGATGAGGTATCGTTCGAGATTCGACCGGGCGAGATTCTGGGGTTGCTGGGGCCGAACGGTGCCGGGAAGACGACAACGATCCAGATGTTACTTGGAGTGGTGACGCCCACCTCGGGGTCAATCGAAGCATTCGGCTTGGATTTGTCCACACACCGTGAGGCGGTGCTGCAACAGATCAATTTTTCATCGACCTATATCGCCATGCCACAATCCCTTACCGTCGAAGAAAATCTGTGGGTAGTGGCCAGGCTCTATGGCATGAGCGACATTGCCAGCCGAGTCAACCAGATCGTCAAGAAACTTGAAATGGAAGAATTTCGACAGAAGGTCACGCGGAAATTATCGTCGGGGCAGATGACACGGTTGACCTTAGCGAAGGCTCTTCTCACGGCGCCGCGGCTTCTCTTTCTGGATGAACCAACGGCGAGCTTGGATCCTGACATTGCCTATAAAATACGATCTATCCTGAAGGAAGAGCGCCGATCATCGGGATTGAGTATCTTGTACACCTCGCACAATATGCGAGAAATGGAAGAAATGTCGGATCGGATTATTTTTCTTCAACGAGGACGTCTCGTCGCCGAAGGAACAGCCCAGGCAATCGTGGAACGATTCGGGAAGGCAGACTTGGAAGAAGTATTCCTGAATCTTGCGCGGGAATCGAACGTGCCGTCGACGCTATGAACGGAGCGCTCATGGATTTTGGTGCAGGATTTCTGGCCGGCGGTCTGGTCGTCAGCATGGCCTGGGGGATGTTTTGGCTTGCGATTGGCCTGATCGGATGGAACCGTGGTACCTGCGAGTGGCATATCGTGACGAGAGGACTTATCGGAGGTTGTGTGCCCTGTGTGCTGTTAATCGGTTTTTTGTGGTGGTATCTCGGAACCGGTGGTGATGGATTATGGTTTGCGAGCGGGTTCATTGGAATTCCCTGTCTGCTTGTGCTCCTCTCCTTCCGACCTATGCCTGATGGGAAAACCGCAGGCTCACATTTGATCGAAGGAATCCGATCCCTTCGGGCAGATCTTCTGGGCGCGCAGCAACGATGTGGGGGGTGCCGTTCTGATCATGATCATGAGACCTGTCGATGAAACTGCATCGTGTGACGGCTTTGATTCTCAGACATCTCTATCTGTACCGGCGAAGTTTGCCCCGGATCATGGAGATTTTTTATTGGCCGTTCTTGGATCTTGTGATCTGGGGATTTATCACGTTGTATTTGGCCAGATACCAGAGCGAAGTACCTGGGTTCGTCACATTTTTTCTCGGAGCCTTGATTCTCTGGGATGTGTTATTTCGTGCTCAACAGGGAATTACCATCACGTTTCTAGAGGAGCTGTGGGCGCGCAATCTGATGAATCTCTTCGCCAGTCCGTTGAAGCCCAGTGAATTTTTAGCCGCCACGATGGCGATGAGTGTGATGAAAGTGACCGTGGTTTCGATCGTACTGGCTGGGTGTGCCCTCATTTTTTATTCTTATAACGTCCTGATCATCGGCGTATGGTTGATTCCATTCGTGCTCAATCTTGTCATCACGGGCTGGATCATCGGGGTACTGACGACCTCCCTGATCATGCGATTCGGACAGGAAGCTGAAGTCTTGGCTTGGAGCATGGTCTTTCTGTTTCAGCCCATCTCATGCGTGTTTTATCCCATGGAGGTATTGCCTGCGTGGCTCAAAGCGATCGCTTGGGCAAACCCGGCTGCCCATATCTTTGAAGGGATGCGGGGAGTGCTAATCTCAGGGGAGGCCCCGTTCTCGAACCTTGTGTGGGCGGTCGGACTCAATGGTGTCTTGCTGGTCGGTGTCGTCATCTGGTTTTATCGGACAATGGCGTACTGTAAGGATCAGGGATTGCTCGTGCGGGTGGGAGAGTAAGGTTGTAATCTAAAAATCTCTGTGCTACCCTTGTTTGGACTCGTATCGCCGGGGGCCTCTGCGGTGCTGAGCGTCTATAAGAGGAGGCCCACAATGTCGATGTTGCCTTGTCCGGGAATTTCGTCGGAAGTCAGACCTAAGTCGCTGCTGCGATCGCGTCTTCGGCCCGCTCCTTCCCCGTTCCTCGTGCTCAAGACAATGTCATTATTTTAAAGGAGGAACCCCGATGGGTTCGAAGATCTATGTCGGTGGGTTGCCATATTCGGCGACCGAGCAGCAATTGAGTGACTTATTCGCGGCCCATGGCGCAGTCGCCTCGGCTCGAATTATTACGGATAAGTTCACCGGCCAATCGAGAGGATTTGGCTTTGTGGAAATGTCCTCCGATGCCGAAGCTCAAGCTGCGATTACGGCCCTCAATGGTTCAGAAATGGGTGGCCGGACTCTTACAGTCAATGAAGCACGGCCACAAGAACCGCGCACGGGTGGCGGTGGTCGTGGTGGATTCGGTGGAGGCGGCGGCCGCAGCGGAGGCGGTGGAAAGCGTGACCGCTGGTAACTGACGACCTGCATGTGTGTAAATGGAAGGGGTGCCATGTGAATGGCACCCCTTCTTTTTTTCTGGCTACAATGGTGGCATCATGTAGTTCGGATGGGTGCTGAATATCTTTTCTCATCAGACGGTGACCAATGATGACAGTTTTAGAATCAGCGATAGGAGTAGCGGAGTTACCTTCGGTCTCATTCCGAGACAGGCCGGTGATTGTGGTAGAGAACTTTTGGTCTGCTGAGGAGCGCCGGTTTTTCCGTGAAGGAATGAACAAGGCAGCCTGGAAGCAACTCTCAGATCTGGAGAATGTTCTGCAGGATTTTCCAAACTCTGGCAACTGGGCAAAGGCTGAAATCGGCTCGGCAGAGGGCAAGCACTATCTCTCAAGGCTGCAGCTTCCATGCATTCAAGAGCATGTAGAATCATTCCCGAATATCATCGGGCGTCACGTTGGATTTAGTTATTACTCCTACTCGTCAGGCGATTGTCTCTTAACCCATGATGATACCGATCAAGGACGGCTCACGGTGGGGCGTCCATCACTGCGGCGTCGTATCGCCGTCGTCAGCTATCTTCATGAAGAATGGAAGCCTGATTGGGGTGGGGAACTGATCATCTACGCGAAGCGCGAAGACCGATCGTCGGATTCCGTCGACCTTGTGCCGACACAGTGCATCGAACCACGTCCGGGAACGCTTGTCATGTTTACCGTTCCTCGGTATCACAGGATTTGCCGCGTGGATCTCACCGCCGGTTCGCATCGCCGATTGTCGATCGCCGGATGGTTTATGACGGAACACGCCTAGAAATCGAAGAACACTAATCTGCGTGTAGATCCCGACAGAGCTGTACTGTGTGGTGAATTGCATCCCGATGCAGCACCTTCAGACCCTCAGCCGAACCAGTCGGTATCGTTGGCCGCACATGCCCGTGGTTCTACTGCCAACGTCGGTGCTGGCTGTGCGAGTACGTTGTGGACGAGGGTAATAAGCCGGTCCTTTTCAAACGGCTTTGCTAGAAACGGGAGTGTCCCTCGCTTGATCCCATGACTGGCAAGCTCCTTGTCAGGGTTCCCGGACATGAGAATAATGCGGAGTCCGCTCCGGATCATGGTGGCACGGACGGCCAGTTCATGACCATTGACGTGAGGGAACTGGTTGGAGGTCGAGGCGAGTTGAAAGCCAGGCGGAGGTAAGACGAGGTCTGTGATCAGAAGGTCGATCGGTCCTTGGTGGTGCGTGCAAAGCCTGAGCGCTTCCGAACTCCCCTCAGCTTCAAGCACCGTAAAGCCAGTCTCTTCAAGAAGAGCCCTGCAGAGGTTAATAATCGAGACTTCGTCGTCCACAACCAAAATGGTCGACGTAGCGGTTGCGGTTGGATTGTCCTGATTCTTTTCCATCTCTATAACCTATCATGGTCATCTTAGTGCTGAACGGTCTGCATGGCGAGCAAAACCATAATTTTTCTCGCACCGCATCTTTAGATCGGATTGGCGGATCAGGCAGGGATGGTTCCCATTCTCCACTGATGGCCATGAGTAGGGTAACCGTCTCAGTGAGGCGTGCCCTGTGCGACCAAGCTCTCCCAGTGGAAACCCTCAATCATTTACGATGGTTCCTCTTCTGTCGGACTGGAAGATGGTACCTCTTGACCGGATGCGGTTGAGGGGCGACGTTCGAGAAAGACATCCACCTGTTGACCAGCATAAATGGGGAAAGGTGGTCGCTCAAATCGATAGATGACCTGCAGCACTCTCGTGTCGACTCGCTCGGTATTGTCGCCCGTAAGTGATTTTTTGGGGATCACATAGGGTTCGATGCGCACAAAGGTGAGCGGGATTTTCTGATCGGCCAACGATCTGACAGAAGCCGTTCCGCCGGCTTGTGGAACGACAAGCGGAGCATTGACTTCGTCGATATCGGCACGAATCTGTAATTGTTCAGTTTCTCCCAACAACATCAGGGGGTCGGCCGATCCCAACTGGGCATATTCTCCGGCTCGAATATTGACCTGGAGGATCGTGCCACGTCGGGGAGCGCGGACAGTCAAACGATCCAATAGGATCATGACTTCATCACGCTGGGCCATTGCCTGTTTGAGAGTTGCTTGGATACGTTGAGCGCTTCTTTTGGCCATCTCGAGCGCATACCAGGTGCGCTGGAGGTCATCCTCGCTGACGGCTCGTTCATCGTACACCGATTGGAGGCGTTTGAATTGTGTCTCAAGATCGCCGACCTTGTATTTCTGCTCTTCGATCTGCGCTTGTAATGGAGGGATAGCGGCTTCACGGGTCAAGAGTTGAGCTCGCAATTCGCGGTCGTCCAGTTGAAACAGCGGCGCCTGCTCAGCGACCTGGTCTCCGACTTTGACGAAGACTTTCGTGATCAACCCTGCAACTGGTGGCGCAATACGAACATTCTCATTCACTGCTTCGATAATGCCGGAGGCGGCGACGGTTTGTTCATAGGGTGATCTCGGTGGTTCGGAGATCGGCGGAGGCATCGGGTCTTTCTGATTGGCGCCGGTGAGCACCCATCCGGCAAACCCCAGGCCTGCGATGGCCAGCCAGACACTCAGTCGTTTCATGACGATCATGCGATTCTTTCCTGTGAGATGTGCTCAATGTTGACGATGCGTCCATCCGTCAGGTTGGCCATCCGGTCACCAAAGTGAAAGATGCGGCTGTCATGTGTGACCACGATGACGCAGCGATCCGGAGAGCGCCCTACTTCACGCAGGAGCTGCATGATCTTCTGGCCGTTGGGTCCATCCAAGGCGGCAGTTGGTTCATCGCAGATAAGCAGGCGTGGCTCGTTGATCAAAGCTCTCGCAATCGCGACACGCTGCTGCTGGCCTCCGGACAGGTTTTTCGGGACGAATTCGGTTCGATCCGCAAGGCCGACTCGTTCCAACATGGCGCGTGCTCGGCGTAAGGCCTCTGGGCGTCGCATCTTCTGGATGAAGAGCGGTACGGCCACATTTTCAGCAGCGGTCAGCGCAGGGAGTAGATTAAATTGTTGATAGATAAACCCCATGGTTTGTCCTCGAAAACTGGTCCGTTTGCTCGACGGTAGGCCGCTGAGCGGAACACCCAGCACCTCGATTTGACCATCATCAATATCCAAAATCCCGGCTATGGCAGAAAGCAGGGTAGTTTTGCCGCCACCGGACTCTCCCACGAGTAACAGCAACTCGCCGAGATAAATGTCCAGATCGATACCTTTCAGGACTGTGACCTGCGTGTCTCCGTTGCCGAAGGATTTCACTACATGCTGGGCACGCACGGCGGCCGGTCGTGAGTCGTCGTTCATCGCTCTCACCGGAAGACAATCCCGGGTTCAAGTCGAACCAGTTTTATGATGCTGACCGAGGCTGACACAATGCAGATGGCGAGTAATGCAACAAGGACCAGGAGTAGCAATTGCCAGGTCTCGGCAAACGGGAGGTTGCCTCCATGCCCTGCCAAGAAGCCAAACAGTGTGGCCAGACCGACGCCAACCCCATAGCCCGTGAGTCCGACCGTGAATGCCTGGAGGATGATCATTCGTGCGAGCGTGAGCGTCGACGTCCCCATCGCTTTGAGCGCGCCGAACTGGCGGAGGTTCTCAACGGTGAATAGATAGAAAGTCTGTCCGGCGATGGCCATTCCCACGATGAATCCAAGGAGAATCGTCGTTCCGAAGTTGATCCCAATTCCCGTGTTCTTCAGAACCCACACGATGGTTTTCATACCGAAACCTTCGGCCGTGAAGGCGCCTAGACCGGTTTGGCTCTGTATCCGCTGAATGACATCCTCAATAGGAATCCCATCTTTGGCCTTGGCTAAGACATAGGACAAGGTGCGGCGTTCTCGCGGGACATAGTGAATCGCTCGTTCATAGGTGGTATAGACAACAGGAATATTGGTGAAACTCTTCTGTGTCTTCGCGATCGCGACGATGCGGGCGAGTTTGTCGTTTAGTTCAAAGACGGTCCCGACCGTTACGACCGTCGGTCCCCCCATTCGTTCAACCGCCCATTGATCCAAGACGACGGCGTCCGGCTGAAGGATATCTTCGAACCGCCCCTCAAGGACTTCGGCGGGACGTCCGATCAGGGTCGCCGACTCAAGTCCGGTCAGCGTGACTTGATGGTATTCGCCGTTAGGAAGTCTGGCTCTGAGAAGCCCTTTGTAGAGCGGAACCGCCCATTCCACACCGTCTATACTTCTGACACGATCAACGGCCGTATCAGCGATCGGCTTGACCTCATCGACTTGTGCAATACCTGGGTCTGTCACCCAGATTGGCACATTCACATTGGTGATGCTCGCTTGGGACCACATCATCAGGCCCCAGAAAATGGAGCCCTGCTGAACGATCAACATCACGGCAAAGCTCAAGCCGCAAAGGAGCATGAGATACTTGGCGCGATCGCCGAACAGCATTTTAAGGGCGACGTAGTTCACCGTGTGTCTTCTGGCTCGTGGCAACGAGACGGAACGGGAGTGACCCGAGGAAACAGAATCAATCGTACCTGATCGCACCGATGAAAAAAATAGCCATCGCTCATGGCCACCGAACAGTCAGAAGTTCAGAGTGCACCTTAGAACAGGTGGGCCTGTATCCTCCACCATGCCCCACGGGAAGAGTAGGATAGAGGGCTGGGATTGGCTGTGTTGTCATTCTTGATTGTGGCGGTACTTGAGCGCTTCCAAGCGTACCCTATCTAAGGTCAGATGGACCGTTTTCTCTTGGGTAACGATGACAGCACCGGGTGTCTGACCTTTCGCCTTTTTGACCCATTTGCGGCGTGTATAGATCACCTCGCCTTTGCCGCTTTTCTTCAGATTACTGTAGAGCAGAGCCAACATAGCCGCGTCGCGGAGTGTTTCGAAAGGAGGATCTGTGCCTTTGTCCAATCGAACGACGACGTGCGATCCCGGTACCCCACGGGCATGGAGCCACAGGTCATCAGGCTTGGCCAGACCGAATGTGAGCTCGTCGTTCTCACGGGCATTCCGTCCGACGAAAATGGGCAAACCATCTGTCGAGGTAAACCGGCGGAAGGGGCCTTGTCGTTTGCTGGCTGAGGGACGAAGGTCGGCTGATGCCCGAGTAATCCGGAAGCGGCCAAATTGAGGGGATGGGCGATCAGAGGGCTGCCAGCCTTCACGCTCTACTTCTTTCAACTCATCACGGAGACGATTCACTGATTCATCCGCTCGTTGAATGCGTGGTGTGAGCTCACGCTCGGCCGCGAGATATTTCCGATGTTTGCGGAAGTAGTCATCCATGTTGCCTTGGGCCGACTTTGTTGAATCAAGTGGTATCGAGATTTGAGGAAGAAGCTCGTCAAAATAGTCCGTCACCTCAATATGGTCATCGCCCTTTTTGATCTGGGACAGGTTTGCTTTGAGCAGTTCTCCGTATCGAGCATAGCCCCGATAGGCTGTGGCTTTTGATAAGTCTCGTTGCCAGGCATCAATCAATCGCAGTTCCTTTTTGATGGCCTTCTTCAGGAAACGGATTCTGGTCTCTTTGGCTTGGATAACAGCTTGTGCTGATTCCCGATCTTGATAAAAGGCGTCGATCGCTGCCGAGATGGGGAACTGGGTGCCGGTAACCCCAGTGAATTGAGTCGATGTTCTTTCTTGTGTGCCTGTGCGTGTGGTTGGAGGGGTATAGAGCTGTCCGACAAGGGCTTTCTGTTGAGAGAGATCTCTGACGATTCGGCGTTCGGCGTTGAGGACCAGGAGATTGGCGCTCCTGCCGGTCAATTCACATACAATCGTGCCTGCCCCCTCCTTGCCGGTCAGAGACAGCTCGACGATGCGGTCGTTCGAGATTTGGTCGATGTCGTCAATGCGTGCCCCTTGAACATGGGCTCGGAGAAATTGACAAAACGGCGGTGGTGCCGGAGGGTTGAGTGGTGGACGAGTGGTCACGTGAAGGCGAGTCGCATTCGCCTCACATGAGATCAATAATCGATGCGTGTGCCCAGGGACTCGAACGTCGAACACGAGCGTACGAGCGCCGGGCTGATGAATTTTCTGAATCCAGCCGCCACAGAGAGCAGGGGAGATTTCACGAAGGACCTGTTCAAGATCTGACACATTCAGCATGGCGAGGGTATTTTATCTGGGAACAATTTCTTGCAGAACCAATGTACGATGTGCCGCATGTACAGGCAAGAGTCTGTCGAGAAGGCGTCTCCGCTTTGTTAGCGGTGTAGCTTGCGGTCGCTCCTTCATTGCGCTAGAGTCCGAGTAACATTGTTCACGCCAATGTTCCTTCATGCGCCTGCTTGATCCTCAGCCCCTCGTGCGATTGAGAAATGAGTTTCGCCTGTCAATGCGGCGATTGCTCACCGACCTTTGCCGAGAACTGCATGCTGAGCACGCTGGTCTGACCGGCGAATTGTGCCTGCCGACGGGGCTCTTTGAACGTCTCCGCTCACGGTTCGCACTCGAGGCCTATTCCAATTGGAAAGTGGTCGGATGGATTGAGACGCTCAATGACCTCGTCTATTTCTTCGATGTGCTCAAACAGTGGAAACGGGAACAGAATCGGGCAGATTTTACGGAGCAGTTGTTCGACGAATGTCAGGAGAAGTTTTTTGAACACGGATACTGTGATGATCTCTTCCCAACGGGCAAGGCGCGGGTCCACGGGTTTGAAAAACGGTTGTACGATCTGTGTCGGTCCTTGGGGAAGGAGTTGACTCAAGAGTCTCTCTGGTTTGATCCGGCCGTATCGGTCACGTGGTGTCGACAGCGAAAGCCGGCGCGGTGCTCGGTACAGGGAACCTTCAAGGATAATTTTGAAAAAGCCGAAGTCCAGGGAACCCTCTCCATTGGTGACACCGGCGAATGGTGTCAGGCACCGGGCGACATCAGACGGGCGTTGCGTCGATCGGCAGAGCGCGTGGTATTTCTGGTGGAGCCAGCAAAAATTTCTGTAAAGGTCGGAAAGAGCGTTTCGCCGGTCTGGTCAGGGTGGGGAGCACAGGGACAATGGCAGTGGGTGTACCATCTGCCGAAGATTGCCATCCAGATAGATAAGCATTCAATTACCGTCGGTCCGACACTTGTGTACGGGAAGGACCGCCGGCCAAGATCGGTGAAGACCACTGACCGGCGACAAGTTGATCGTATTACTCGTGCGTGGCAGACCATCCAGCTTGCTTGGCCGGAAGGTCATGAGATCCTTGCGCTTCTCACATCTCGCATCATCCCACTGCAGGCGAAAGGGGTCGTGAGCTTCAGCTATCGGCATCGACCGGGACTGTCGTTCATCAACTGTTTCGACCGCGACAACCTCGATTTGATCGACGACCTCATCCATGAGAACAGCCATCACCATTTAAATCTCCTGCTGCGAAAATACGTCATGTATCGCGGCGACCATCATCAACAGATCTTCTATTCGCCCTGGCGGCGAACTCTCCGGCCACTCCGGGGCATTCTTCATGCGACGTTTACGTTCACTATGGGCGCGCTCTTGTTTGAGCGGCTTTCATTTTGGGCGTCAGGCCGAGGGGGGGGAGAACGGTGGAAGAAGGCAGGACTGAGTAAGCAAGACCTCCACCGAGCGCGGTTTCGTTGTTTGGAGGAGATCGAATCCGTCCGGTACTCCCTGCAAGACCTTCGTTACGCCGATCATCATCTCGGATGGCTGACTGGATCTGGGAGACGCTTGGTCGCACAAGTAACGGAAGCGATTGATGAGATCGAATCGAGGGGCAAACAATTTCAACGTGATGTGGAGCACTCGCAGTTTGGTTCGGCGCTGCGGAAACACAGCAACGAACTCCACCGGGCTCGTCACATGTATGGGCCGATGAGATTGGGGACGGTGTGAGTGCCGATGCAGCCGTATTGATCGGGTCCGCCGCGCAACCTAGGCAGACCAGAGCAGATGATGGAAGCTCTCTATTTCTTGACGATCGAACCGCAGGATGTAGACTCGATACAGGAGGTATGGATCATGGCGATGTTCATGCCGACATCTCGTGTGAGAACTTCCTACGCTGCGCTGATCATGTCGTGTGTTTGTGTGCCACTTGTATCTGGTGTGATCCCCGAGGGAGCGGCTGCCTTTGAGAATGCCAAGTCCGTGAAGGTGGAGAAGCTTCTCACTCTCATTCGAGTGGCTGAGCTGGAATCGGAGTACGACGCACTCACGCAGAAATATGTCAGCGACTATGAGCAACAAATACGAAAATCCATCGTGAGCACGTATCCTGATCTGAAGGGTGAAAAAAAACAGCAAATTGAGACCCTCCTGGAAGTCTTCTTGAAGGACATGAGAAAGTCGATCGGGCAAGTTGAGACGCTCCATGACCATTTAAAGCAGGCATACTCGAGCAATTTTAGAGAAGACGAATTGGACCGCCTCATTGCGCACTATTCCTCTCCACTTGGTGAAAAGGATGCAGGTATGAAGAAGAGCGCAGCCATCGAATACAACAAGATGTGGACGGCTCAATTCATGAATCAATACAAGGCCCGAGTCGAAAAGTTTTTCCAGGTGATCGCTCTGGTCGTGAGGGGCAAAGGGAAGCAGGGGGCGTAGCATTAATAGATTTGTTGGTATCTGTCCCACGCTTGCCTGGAAGTAGAATCACCACTCGAGAACAGTGAAGACTCCCAATCAGCGAATGCATTCAATATAGTCTTGGTCCTACGTAAGCCCATCAAAGGATTCCACCGAGATCTCAAAACTACTTCGGTTCGCTTGAATAGTGCGCATATAGTCCCGTTCTCTCCTCGAGCCGGTCTTTCTCGAACTAGACATCACAAATGTCATGTTGTAACATTGTAAGGACCGGAGGTGAGGGGTGATCAAGAAATTACAGAAACATGGAAACAGTGCGGCGCTGATCATTGAAAAGCCGGTGATGCAGGCAATGGGCATCACAGAAGAGACCCCACTGCAAGTCACAGTCAATGGAAATGCGCTTGTTATTACACCAGCTAATGTCGGTGTCGGTCCCGAGCGTATGAAGGCCACGCTTAAAGAGCTGCGGAAAAAATACGGACCGATGCTGAAACGGCTCGCAGACTGATGCTGTGGAAGACATCATTTTCCTCAGCGTGGGCGACGTTCTCTTGCTCCACACCGATACCATCGATACAGATGGTGGTTCGCACGGCGTGAGAGATCACGGCTTGCTGGATGCTGCGGTGGCAATGCCGCGCCAGCAATTCGGAGGTGCGTATCTCCACGAAGATCTTCCCGCGATGGCAGCTGCCTACATGTTTCATATCGCTCAGAATCATCCCTTTATAGACGGAAACAAGAGGGCGGGAGTTCTTTCCGCGCTTGCCTTTCTCACTGTGAACCAGATCGAAAACCTTCCTCCTCCGAAAGAGCTGGAATCAGTTACACTTCAGGTTGCAGCTGGCGAGCTGGACAAGGATGCGTTGACCAAGTGGATTCAAAAGAAAGTTGGTAAGAAGACTTAATTATGCGAGTGGTCCGCCCTCGGAAGGGCTGAGGGATCTAAGGTCAGGAGACTATCGACTCATTTCTTGTATGTGACGCCTAATTGAATCGATATGTTCGTTGCCATGATTGATTGAGTCTTACATGAAAACTGATCCTGCCTGCTCCGTCATCGTGTCAGGTGAAAAGGCACGTCGGTGATAATGACGCGATCTTTGAAGAGTAATGCTGCTTTGAGCATCAATGCTCGCTGATTATGGAGAATGCCCTGCCACCACTTCGCAGGAAGAATTTCTGGGATCACGACTGTCACCCAGGTAGTCTGGTCTTTTTCCAAGAGTTCCTCGACGTAATCCAGTAACGAACTCAAGACTGAGCGATAGGGGGAGGGGAGCGCAATCAAGTTCACACCGCCTCCCCATTGAGCCCATTGGATTTTGACCTTGGCGCTCTCTTCCGGGTCAACATCGACAAACACCGCTCGGATTTCACCCGGACGACTTCTGGCAAAGTCGAGCGCACGAACCACCGCTCGATTCAAGCCACTGATCGGGATAATGACGATATTACGTCCCGGCAAAGGCGGCCGCGCCCCTCGACGATCCAAGGCAATCTGTTCTCGTACGGCTTTGTAGTGAGCACGAATGCCTTGAAACATCAGCAGGAGTATCGTGATGAGTAAGAACACGATCCAGGCTCCCTGCAAGAACTTGGTGCTGGCGATAATTATGGTGGCGATCCCAGTCGTAAGGGCGCCGGCTCCATTGATAATCAGTTTTGCTTGCCAGTGTGGTCCTTTCTTGACCAGCCATCGTTTCACCATGCCGACTTGAGAGAGTGTGAACGAGACAAAGACACCGATGGCATACAGGGGGATCAGTGCATGGGTCTCTCCTTGGAAGAGGATGAGCAGAAGACAGGCAAAGAATCCAAGGATGATGATGCCGTTCGAGAAGACCAGGCGATCGCCGAATGTGGCCATTTGATGAGGCATGAATCCATCCCGTGCCAAGATCGAGGCCAGGTGGGGGAAGCCTGCAAAGGCACTATTGGCCGCCAGGACCAATAAGGCCATGGTCCCGATCTGTACGGCGTAATAAACAAGACCGGTACCGAACGTCAGGCGGGCAAGCTGAGAGACGACGGTTTCGTCAGGCTTGGGTACGACGCCGTAGTGATAGGCCATCCAACTGATACCAGTGAACAGTGACGCCAGGATGATCGACATCCAGACCATCGTCGTGGCGGCATTCTTGGGCTCGGGCTGCCGAAAAGCTTTGACTCCGTTTGAGATCACCTCCATACCTGTAACGGCTGCACATCCGGCAGCAAAGGCGCGGAGTACTAAGAACATTGTAAAGGCTTCGGTCTCGATGTGGTCGATAACAGGAGGGGGTTCTCCAGAGCTTGAAAGGGATCGAATAGTGCCTACTATGACGAGGAGGCCCAACCCGCCTATCGCAAAATAGGTCGGGACAGCGAAAAACTTGCCTGACTCTCGAACCCCTCGGAGGTTCACCACGATAATGAACAAAATGGCGACTAGCCCCAATGCTTCGCGATGAATGAACAAGCTTGGAATAGCCGAGGTGAGTGCTGCAATGCCTGCGGCCACGCTGACGGCGACGGTCAGGACATAGTCGATCATCAGCGCTGCGGCTGCCACTAAGGCTGGGCGATCGCCAAGATTTGATCGGGCGACGATGTAGGCCCCGCCTCCTTCTGGATATTCATAGATGATTTGCCGATAGGAAATGGTCAGCACAAGGACCAAGAAGAGGATGGCGAGACTGACGGGGATAGACCAGGCGACCGCAGCAGTCCCTGCAAGCACTAGGACGAGCAAGATCTCTTCCGTTGCATAGGCGACGGATGAAATGGCATTGGATGAAAAGATGGCAAGCGCAATGGTTTTTGAAAGCCGCTCGTACCTTGCTTGGGCGGTCTTCAGTGGGTCGCCAACCAACCAGCGTTTCAAGATCATACGAGCATCATTTCCCCAACGTTTGAGCGGATCTATGCCGTGACGCTCTGGACCATTTCGACCGCTCGAAACCGTCGAGATCAGGAGGTTAGGTTATTGGTAGCTTGGTGAGTGAGATCGATATCCTAGAGTGTGGATTAAGGAGTCCTACAGTCGATGGTCATGCTAATGGTTTTTGGGGGTTACCGTCAAGGCTCCACCGTCACATCCACAAAGGCCGGAAGACTATCGGCTCCCTTCTTGTCCGTGACGCGCAACTTAAAACGATATGTTCGTGATTCAGATACATCTGGAGCAAGGAAGGAGGGTTCGGAGTTGTTGACGTCGAGTAACGGAACCTTGCTGCCGCGCACCTGGCTCCAACTATAGTAGAGTGCTTCACCCTCAGGATCTCGACTTATTAACCCAGTCAGCGTTACCTTTGAACCGGCCTTGACCGTCCTGTTCTGGCCGGCATCGGCGATCGGAGGCTCGTTCGGTTCATCGTTCACATTCACGTCGACATCGAGCGTACCCTGCTTACCACGGTTGGTCAGAGTAATGGTCGTCTTACCGTTACCGACAATCTGCAGGAAACCGCCGGGTAAGATCGTAATAACTTGTGGGTTGGAAGACTCATAGCTGGTTCCACTGGCTGGTGTGGTGATAGGCCGGCTCACGCCGTCGGCAAAGTCGGCGACGACTGGGAGTTCGAAAATCTTGCCCATCGAATCGACATGGCCGAAGGCGGAAGACTGTCCTGCTCTCCCGAGTTGCAACGGCTTATCTGTTTCAAAATCAATGGCTGTAAGAGCGGCAGGTGGTTCTACATCCACGATCACTTCATCGAAGATGGATCTTGCACCCAATCGTCCACGGGAGACTTCGGCCACTGCCAAGAGTCGCATGGGGCCGATGCTGTTCTGTGGGATGTTCAGCCGTCCGCCGAAAGGCGGATCTTGCCCAGCCGAGCTAACCATCGCCACTGGTGCCACGATCGAGCCGATGGCTGATGAATCATCCTGTTCAACCAGCGCTTCGTCCTGTTCACCGTACCAGTAATAGCGGACTTTCATGATGCCCGTATCGTTTCCCAAGTCGACCTGTACGGTGATGGGGCTTCCAGCGGTCAGCTTGGCGCCTGCCAGCGGCTCCGTGATGGTGAAGGCGTGGATCGGAGAGGTCATGGTTAGGCATAGCGGAAACAGGCACTGCCAAATAATCTGAGTTGAGGTCATCCATTTCCTGAGCCAGAGGTCATGCGCGATGATCATTTCGTTAGGTGGAAGGGGACGTCGGTGAGGACGACACGATCCTTAAAAAGTAGGGAAGCCTTCAGCATGAGGGCCCGTTGGTTGTGCAGAATGTTTTGCCACCAGCGGGCCGGGAGAATCTCAGGAAGCACTACGGTGATCCAACAATCCGGGTCTTTCTGTCGTTGCTCTTCAATAAAGTCCATGATCGACCCCAGGATGGAGCGGTAGGGGGAGGGCAAGACAATCAACGGAACGCCGCATCCCCACTGTGCCCACTGTATTTCCGCGAGCGCAGTTTCTTCCTTATTGACATCGACCAACAGGGCTTTAATATCTCCCCCCCGGCTGCGCGCATAGTCTACCGCTCGGACCACCGACCGGTTGACCCCACTGATGGGGATCAGGATCAGGTTGTGCCTGGGACGGGGTGGACGGGAATCGCGAGTGAGTGTGATCTGCTCCTTGACCGCCTTGTAATGAGATCGAATCCCACGAAACATCATGATCAGGAGGGTCACAAGGACCAGCACGATCCAGGACCCATCCCAGAATTTTGTGGTTGCGATGATGAGGGTGGCAATGCCGGTTGTAAAGGCTCCCACACCATTGACCAACAGTTTCTTCCTCCAATGGTCTCCCTTTCGTTTGAGCCAACTGCGGACCATGCCGGATTGAGAGATGGTAAAGGAGACGAACACCCCGATGGCATACAAGGGAATTAAGGCGTGGGTGTCACCCTGAAACGCCACCAGCAGGACGCACGCGAACAATCCCAGGATGAGGATCCCATTCGAAAAGACCAAGCGGTCGCCGAAGCTGGCCATTTGGTGAGGCATGAATCCATCGCGTGCGAGAATCGACGACAAGTGTGGGAAGCCCGCGAAGGCGCTGTTTGCGGCAAGGATTAACAGGATCATGGTGCCGACCTGGACACCGTAATAAATGAGGCCGGTGCCGAAGGTGAGGCGAGCCAGCTGGGACACGACGGTTTCATCAGCTTTCGGTAAGATGCCATGATAGTAGGCCAACCAGCTGACTCCCATGAACAGCGACCCGAGAATGACGGACATCCAGATCATGGTGGTGGCGGCATTCTTCGATTCCGGAGGGCGGAACGCCTTGACGCCGTTGGAGATTACTTCCATACCGGTGACGGCTGAACAACCTACGGCAAACGCGCGAAGGATCAGAAAGAGCGTGAGGGTTTCCACGCCTCCGTTGACTTCTACGGGGATGCTTTCAGGTGGAACCGGCGTGGAGTCGTACAAAGACCGAGCGGCGCCGACGACTACCAGTAAACTCAACCCTCCGATGGCAAAGTAGGTGGGGATCGAAAAAAATTGACCTGACTCGCGGACGCCGCGCAAGTTCACGATGACAATGAACAAAATGGTCACAAGCCCCAAAGCCTCTCGGTGCACGAACAAGCTTGGAACGGCAGACGTCAGCGCAGCAATGCCGGCGGCAATGCTGACGGCAACCGTGACGACATAACTGATCATTAAGGCACCGGCGGCAGCAAGGGATGGGAGTTCTCCTAAGTTTGCCTTAGCAACGGTATAGGCTCCACCGCCTTCAGGATATTCGTAAATGATCTGGCGGTAGGAAATCGTCAGGACCAGAACCAGAAAAAGGATAGCTAGACTGACCGGGATCGACCATGCAATGGCTGCAGTTCCGGCCAAGACAAGGACCAGCAGGATTTCTTCCGTGGCATAGGCGACTGAAGAAATGTTGTTTGAGGAAAAAATAGCGAGTGCAAGTGTTTTGGACAATCGCTGATCTGCTGCCTGGGCAGTTTTCAGTGGATCGCCGACGAGCCAGCGTTTCAAGATCATGGTGAAATTATCTCATAAACCTTCTGGTGGGTGAACGGTATGTTGTTCATGACTATAGGTTGAAAAGGCCCACACATCATAATACAACGCTGGTAGCAGAAATCAGTGAGTGAGTTGACGTGAGGTATCTGGTCCTGTATGGTAGCGATGCATTTCACTCGTGGTAGTCCGACGAGGAGATGCACAACCATAACGGACTTCGCGATCGCATCGCGACCAGGTCCAGTTTGGAGCTACACCCACCCGGTTGTTTCTCCCCTCGGTTCTCTGATCCCGTCATAATGCGATCAAACTGAAAGGATCATGTAGTGGATACGTCTGCTCAACGCAATTTTCACGCTCTCGGTTTGTCCGAGGCTCTTTTACGAGACCTAGCGGACGCTGGGTTTGCCTTACCAACTCCCATTCAAGAACAAGCCATCCCTCCGGCCTTAGCCGGACGAGATGTGATCGGATGCGCCCAGACCGGCACCGGTAAAACGGCAGCGTTTGTCATTCCGATTGTCGAACGGTTGTCTTCCCTTCCGAAGGGGCAACCAAAGGCGCTGATCCTCGCACCGACGCGCGAGCTCGCCTTGCAGACGCTGACCACCATTGAGAAGCTCGGGCGGAGTCGAGGTATCTCCGCTACCGTTATTGTGGGAGGAGCTGACATGCAAGCGCAGGTACGAGGTTTGCGGCAGCGACCGGACATCTTGGTGGCGACGCCGGGTCGACTTCTTGATCATATGTGGAACGGCACAATTTCATTGTCGTCCATGAAGATGTTGGTCTTGGATGAGGCGGATCGGATGTTGGATATGGGCTTTGCCCCGCAAATCAATCAGATTCTTGACGCCTTGCCTGAGGAGCGACAGACCTTACTCTTTTCAGCCACATTGCCGGCGGATCTTGCTCGGTTGGTTCAAGCCAGCGTTAGAAATCCTGTGCGTGTCATGGTTGCCCCTTCGGCGACGACGGCGGACGGAGTGACTCAAGCGATACACTACACATCCCACACCGATAAGTCTGATCTTCTCTTGTCCCTCCTAGGGGCCGACAAGGATACGGCCTTGGTTTTTACCAGGACAAAGCATCGGGCGGATCGGTTGGGACGCATGTTGGGTCGTGCGGGCCATCGAGTGGCGATCCTGCACGGGGGTCGAAGTCTGTCACAGCGACGTGCGGCGCTAGAGGGGTTTAAACGAGGAGCATTCCGGGTGCTGGTTGCGACGGATATCGCTGCTCGAGGGATCGATGTCGCAAATATCGGCCACGTGATCAATTTTGATTTGCCCAATTGTCCGGAGGATTATGTGCATCGTATCGGGCGGACGGCGAGGATGAAAACGACCGGTCGCGCAACGAGCTTTGTGACAGGTGAAGATCGGTCTCAACTTCGAGACATCGAGCGGCTGTTAGGCCATGCCGTTCCGCTTGCTCCTGGGAGTGGAGCGCCGCCATCTGGTGTGACTGCTGGGGCCAGACATGTCCGTCGGCATGAGCATTCCTCCACCAATCATGCGAAGAGTGCAGGACGTTACCGCCGTCCGATGTCGAGAGCCGCTCGTGCTGAATCTTCCACGCCCAATCCTTCTGCGATGAAACATTCGTAAAGTGTAAAAACAGTTCGCAAAATCTACCTCGTGGGATAGAGTATCTCTCACGAGGTAGATTGGCATGCAGTTGGTTCATCAGCAGAAGCTGACGCGAAACAAAGCTCGGCAGTGTTCCAGGGTTCGCATCTCAATGCCGTTCAGCTGCTCCGTATCTTCTCAACCGACACGAGGGTGGTTTCGAAAGCCGGTCCATGACGTCGGCTTGGTGTATGACCTATCGCTGCACGGCGCCTGCGTCAGTACCGATGCAGCCATCAAGCCAGGTGATCAGGTTTCTCTCGTGCTTCGATTGAACAAGAGCACCCCTCCGGTTGAGGTGGCGATGGCCACCGTGCGTTGGACAAACTACCAATTCCATGGACTTGCGTTCAGTGCGCTTTCAGAAGCGTCTTTGAAGCGGTTGGCCGAGTACATGGGTCTCTCTGGCTTAGCGAAGGAGTAGTAGAACATGGATGATCCAGACTTCAAGCCTCTCGGTGCCCACGGCACGCCGCAATTACGAAAATATCCCCGCGTGCGGGTGTCCGCTCCGTTCCCCTGTGCGCTGGCACGGGTGGGGATGGTCAAAAAGGGAGCGGTTGAGCAGGGGTTGGGTATTATCTATGATCTCTCTACCAAAGGGGTTCGCGTCATGACTGAAGCCGTGATCACACCTGGAGACCGAATCGCGATGCAGTTACGATTGCCTGATCAGGCCGCTTCAATGGTCATCGAAGCTGCTACCGTCAGGTGGGGCAAAGAACACACGTATGGCGTGGAATTCGAAGGGCTCTCCCCGAACGATAACAAACACATCCTGGCCTTCATGACCCACCAGTCCAAGTCCGGACCAAGGGTCTCCGCCTAAGGGCCGCACACCGTTTGCTGCTTCTCGGGCAGTTCTAATCACGCTAAAGACGAACCATGCTCACGTCCTCACTCATCTTCTGTCGGCAGAGCGGGGAGTGGCCAAAAAATTACCGCCGTGCTTCACGAGGCTGTAGTGTGTAAGGTGGTGCGCGCAGAATAGAAAAACCGGCGGGCTCAAAACGAGTTGTCATGATGTGAGTCGAAGTCGTTACTTAATCGCTACCGCTTTGACCTCTTTGTAGGTGGTGTGACCTTGCAAGACCTTTTGGATTCCGTCTTGGACGAGCGTTGTCATGCCTTCCTGGAGCGCGGTTTTCAGCATATCTTCGGTGCGCGCTTTCATTTGTACCATACGTTTCATTTCATCCGTGCCAAGGAGCAACTCGTGGAGGGCGACTCGCCCTTTGAAGCCTGAGCGATTGCATGTCTCGCAGCCCTTTCCGCGTGAAAGCCGGAACGTATTATCTTGCTTGATGCCGAGCTTGTCCCAATACTCAGCGCCGTAGCCTAACCGGAGTTCTTCATACTCTTCTTTGGTTCCGATGTATTGTTCTTTGCATTCCTTGCAGATTCTACGAGCCAGTCGTTGCGCGAGGACGCCTAGCATGGCATCGGCAAAGCTGAACGGGTCACAACCCATGTCAAGAAGACGGGTGACTGTTTCAACGGCGCTGTTGGTGTGGAGTGTGCTGAGGACAAGGTGCCCGGTCAACGATGCTTCAATACCAGTGTCAGCAGTTTCCTTATCCCGCATTTCTCCCACCATAATAACGTCGGGGTCGGCCCGGAGAAATGCGCGCATGGCTGTAGCGAAGGTAAGGCCGATCTTCGGTTGGACTTGTACCTGACGAAGGCCGTATTGCGTAATTTCGACCGGATCCTCAGCAGTCCATATCTTGATGTCCGGAGTATTGATGTTACCCAACACTGAGTGGAGCGTCGTCGTTTTTCCTGAACCGGTCGGACCGACACAGAGAATGATGCCGTAAGGCCTTTCGGAAATGTCCCTCAACTCTTTTAGATTACGCTCAGAGAATCCCATCTTATCGAGTGGGAGCGGCTCGCTCGCAGCAAGGATACGCATCACCACGTCTTCGTTGTATCCGGCGGTGGGGAGCGTCGCGACACGGAGCTCAATTTCTTTCGACTCAGAGAGCTTGAACTTGATTTTTCCGTCCTGAGGTTTCCGGCGCTCGGCGATATCCAAACTGGCCATGATCTTGAGCCGAGACACAATCGCACGGCGATAGCTCTGCGGGATCTTCATGTACTCGAAGCATTCACCGTCCACGCGGAAACGCACCAGCGTTTCTCGTTTTTCTCCGTAGGGCTCGATGTGAATGTCCGAGGCATTTTGACGATAGGCATCGGCAATAATTTGGTTGGCCAGCCGGACGATGGCGCTGTCGTTTTCGTCCAGCCCTCCACCCAAACCGGAGTCTTCCATCGCCTCGGCCTGAGCTTCGGTGACCAGTTCTCCGAGAATGTCGGACACGTTCTCGTCGAGCTTGCGCCCTCCACTATCCCCTCCCTGTCCGGTCGCCGAGCCGAGAAACTGTGAGATGTCTCGGCGGAGGCTCACGGCGAAGCGGATGTTCAGGCCGGGGAATGTGCGTTTAATATCCTGAACCCGATCAAGATCGCCTGGATCGTCTGTCAGAATTTCGATGGCAGTCCGATCGCGCTTCAGCGGCATCCAATGGTTTTTCTTCAGATAGTCGACATTCAGATTTTTCAAGAGCTCCACGTCGACGATCGTCCGTTCGCTGTACTCGATATAGGGGCACTTATAGAATTGGGCCAGCGATTTCCCGATATCGATCTTGGGAACTTTGTATTTTTCAATCAAGATGCTCTCAAGGTCGTTCATGCCTTTTCGTGAGTCGGCGATAGCCTGGTCGAGCTCATTTTGCGTGATCCGGCTATTGCTGACCAGGAGGTCGAATTTGGTAGGATTCTTCTTTGAGATCTTCCGAAGATTGAAAAACGCGATTCCGAGCGCCTTTGCAATTTCATCGACCGCTTCTTCGTCCTTCCGGGTAAACCGACTCCCGCTCTTTTTGTTGAGGAGTTGAAGCACTCCCATCAAATATTTATTGTCGGCGACGATCGGGTACGTCAGCACCTGTTTGGTTTTGAACCCGGTCCGTTTGTCGTAGGAGGTATCATGCACGAGAGCGGGGTGAGTAGCCTTGAGCTCCGCCATGTTGTATGCATCGGCGATGTTCACCGGACGGAGGTACTTGGCACAGAACCCTGGTAAGCTTTGCTCGGTGATAGGGATTCGGACCTCTTCGACGCCGTCAATGTGGGGAACTTTGGAGAAGATCTCCTTTTTGTCGGTGTCGAACGCAAAAAGGGTCAAATCTTCTGCGTCGAACAAACTAAGGATATCTTTGTGCAGGTCCAGCAGGATTTGATCGAGATTGTTGGCCGCATGAATTTGAGTGGTGATGCGTTTGACATGCTCCGCGTGCTCAACCTTTTGTTGTAATTCCTGGACGTTGGGAGTGATGGGCTTGGCTTGCATCCGACTTTGCTTTCGCTGCCGTTGAGACGCGGAACAATCGGGTTGCGCGCTGGATCAGAACACGTTGGGTTCGCGATCGCGGCCTACCGTTGTGGATCGAGTTTCAGTCTAGCCGAAAGAGACGGGAAGGCAAGGAAAAGGCATTTTCCATCGAAGGAGAATCAACGATTGGCGAGGGAGGAGGAGGTGCGCGTGTGTCGGCGTCTCACCGAACAGATGGGTCGTGCTCGATGCGCAGTGTTTTCAGGTGGTCGACCAGATCGTGAGGAGCGATCCGCGACTTTTGTCCTCCCTTCCGGATCTTGATCTCCACGATTCCGTCGGCGAGACCCTTATCGCCAATGACGATCTGAAAGGGAATTCCGATGAGATCGGCATCATTGAATTTTACCCCTGCTCGATCAGGACGATCGTCCCAGAGGACCTCAAAACCTGCATGCTCTAAGTCTGAATAGAGTCGGGCAGCGGTCTCAGTCGTTTTTTCAGACTGGCTGACCGTCAGTAAGTGTACATGAAACGGTGCAATGGGAAACGGCCAGATGATGCCTTTGTCGTCGTGATGCTGTTCGATCGCTGCGGCGGCCGTGCGTCCCACACCGATGCCGTAACAACCCATGATGGCTACA
Organism: Nitrospira sp.; assembly: GCA_019636875.1. Lineage (GTDB taxonomy): Bacteria > Nitrospirota > Nitrospiria > Nitrospirales > Nitrospiraceae > Nitrospira_D. The sequence goes on along the minus strand of JAHBWR010000008.1, from coordinate 14,932 downwards.
CGCTCTTTACCTTGTTCATCGAGGACGGTGGCGTTCATTTTCTGACTGTACTTGGTGCCAAGCAGGAATACCTGCCCGACTTCGATTCCCTTGGCGAGCGTCAACATGCCAGCACCACGAGGGGATGGATCGCCGGCTTGCACATTCCGAAGGTCGGCAAATTGTTCAACGAAAAAATCACGACCGACGTTAGCGTTCTGGTAGTGTGTGTCGGCCTTATTGGCGCCGATGACGACGTTTTTTATTCCTTCGACGGCCCGATCGGCAAGAATGCGAACCTGCTGTAACCCGATCGGTCCTGCAAATCCTGGAGGGCATCCTGTGAGACGCTGTACGGTTTCAGGATCCGCCAATGTGACGTCCGTCACCTGGAGCAACCGCGCCAGTTTGACTTCGTTGACCTCATGATCCCCCCGGATCAGCACAGCAACGGATTCGGTTCCGGCTCGGTACAGCAACGTCTTGACCAGTTGCCGAGATGAAATCTTTAAAAAAGCTGTCACCTCTTCGACCGTCCGGCGCTGAGGTGTTTCAACAGCGGTCAACGGGAGTAACGCACTTGCATCGACTTCAGTGGGGGGACATGCCTCAGCTCGTTCTAGGTTGGCGGCATAGGATCCCTCCGTACTATATACGACTGTGGCTTCTCCTGTTTCGGCGAGCACCATGAACTCATGCGAGACATCCCCACCGATCAGCCCCGTGTCTGCTTCTACAGGCCGGAAGGTCAGGCCGCAGCGTGTGAATATCCTCGTGTAGGCGTCATACATGTTCTGGTAGCTGGCCTTGGCGCCGGCTTCATCAAGGTCAAAACTATAGGCGTCCTTCATGATGAATTCACGCCCTCGCATGAGTCCAAAGCGGGGACGAATCTCATCTCGGAATTTGGTTTGGATTTGATAAAAATTCAACGGAAGCTGGCGATACGAACGCACCTCTCGCCGAAAGAGATCCGTGATGACTTCTTCATGAGTCGGACCTAAACAGAAATCCCGTTCGTGACGATCCTTGAACCGTAAGAGCTCCTTTCCGTAATACTCCCAACGGGCGGTTTCTTTCCAGAGTTCCGCAGGGGACGCGATCGGCATCAGCAGCTCCTGCGCACCGGCTCGATTCATCTCCTCGCGGATGATCTGCTCAATCTTTCGGATGACCCGTAAGCCGAGCGGAAGATAGGTGTAGATCCCTGCCGCGACCTTGCGGATTAGCCCCGCGCGCAACATCAATCGATGGCTGACGGTTTCGGCTTCTCCGGGATCGTCCCGCAGCGTAGGAATTAACAATTGGGACATCTTCATGGCGCAGAGGTAGTTAGGATGTGAGTCGAACGGTGGAAGATTGTACAGAATGCTCACACGAGCCATCTAACGAGGTCGCAGGCGAACAGAAATCGGAGGCGTACCCTCTGGGGTACGTTGAGGATTTCTTGGAGTCGAGAACGAAGCTAGTGACCTGTTTCAGCATTCTGTCTAGCGGGAGAAGATCCGTTCCAGGTCGTTCCAAAAGGCGAAGATCATGACACCGACCAATAACACCAAACCCACCTGTTGCGCAACCTCTCGCTGTCGTTCGCCAAGGGGTTTACGGAGAATGCCTTCAATCAAGAAAAAGAGCAAGTGGCCACCGTCAAGAATGGGGATCGGCAGGAGATTCAGGACGCCGAGGTTGATGCTCAGAATGGCGATCAAAAAGACGACGCTCGAGGCACCTTGAGAAGCGGCTTCCCCCGAGATATTCGCGATCGTCAGTGGGCCGCCGATATTCTTGCTCGAAATGTCACCAACCACCATCTTATAGAGACCGATGGCCGTCAGCTCCGTCCATCCCCACGTGGCTTCCAGCCCCTGGTACACGGCTTCCGCCACGCTCTCGGACCGCATTAACGAACGGCCAGGACCGGAGATGCCGATCTTTCCCACTTCAGAGGTCTGTCCATTCACCGTGAGTTTTTCACTGGCCGGCGTGACAGTCAATGTGGTGCGGATTCCTTCGCGGAGCACCTCGAATTTCAACGGCGTCCCAGGATGCTCTCTTACGTGTGTGGTCATCTGGGACCACGAATAGACCGTCTGTCCCTCGATCGCGACCACCCGATCACCGGGCTGGAGTCCAGCCGTGGATGCCGGTGATCCATGTAGGACCGATGTAACCAACGCGGGCATTTCTTCAACCCCGATGGTGTATAGCGGTTCTTCTTTAGAGATCTCATCCCCAGTCATCTGCACGGGAGTCGCCGTGATCGCTTTGAGGTGTCCGTCTCGTCGGACCTCCAGTGAGATCGGCTGTCCACTACTCCGGGAGATGAGGTCCAGCAATTCAGTCTTGGTAGTGATTTCTTTCCCATTCACGCTGACGACACGGTCGCCGACTTCCATGCCGGCCACTGATGCCGGGGATCCGGGAACGAGTGCTTCGACATCCGCGCTCAAATCACGAAAGGTTGGGACAAAGAGGGGCGATCCGGTCGATAGCCACCCGGCAAAGATCAAGTAAGCCAGAATGAAATTAAACCCCGGTCCAGCGGCGACGATCAGAACCTTTCCCCACAAGCCTTGGTGGGAAAAGGATCGGCGGCGGTCATCGGGGGTCGTGGCTTCTGTTTCGTCCTCACCGAATAGTTTGACATAGCCACCAAGGGGAACGGCTGAGACGAGGTACTCCGTTTCACCGACCTGACGGCCGAAGATCTTCGGACCGAATCCGATCGAAAACTTCAAGACTTTCACTCCGACCCAGCGGGCGGCGAGGAAGTGGCCTAGTTCGTGGAAGGCCACCAAGACACCAAGGACGACGAGAAACCACCACGCCTTCTGGAGGAGAAGCCAGAGCGTATCGGGGGACCAGGCGAATGCGGATGTCATGAGAACTCCCTGTTGCGTACTCGGTTCTCTAACTCTAACAGACGTTATGTGAAATGCAAAACAATCATGAGTGAGAGAGTGCGTGCACCAATGATTCGGCTTTTTCTCTTGCCCAACGGTCAGCTTCCAAGGCGTCATCGAGGCACGTGATTTCTTGCTGACTATGCGCTTCCATGGTATTGCGAATCACCTGCGGGATTTCAACGAAGCGGAGGCCATGGTTGAGAAATGCATCGACGGCAATCTCATTGGCCGCATTCATCGTGGCCGGCATGGTGCCTCCGATGCGAAGCGATTCATACCCGAGATTGAGACAGGGGAATCGATCATGGTCGGGTTTGGAAAAGGACAGTCGTCCGATCTCCGTCAACTCCAGCGAAGGAAGATCAAGCGTCATCCGTGCGGGGTAGTGCATCGCGTACGAGATGGGCGTTCGCATGTCAGGAAGCCCTAATTGGGCAATAATCGAACGATCTTTGTATTCAACCAGCGAGTGAATGATGCTTTCTCGATGGACCATGACCTCGATATTGGACTCAGGGATATCAAACAGCCATCGAGCTTCCACGACCTCCAACCCTTTATTCATCAACGTCGCCGAGTCGATGGTGATCTTGGCCCCCATCTTCCAGTTGGGATGCTGCAAGGCCCGTTCAGGGGTCACGTCTTGAAGTTGTTCGTGAGTCAGCGTCCAGAGCGCTCCGCCGGACGCCGTGAGAATCAGTCGCCGGACATCTTCAATCCGATGCCCCTCCAGCGACTGAAAGATGGCGCTATGTTCGCTATCGACCGGGAAAATCCTGACCCCGTGTTTGCGCGCTTCATCCTGCATCAACTTTCCCGCCATGACCATCGGCTCTTTATTCGCTAACGCGATATGCTTGCCGCTTCGAATAGCGGAGAGAGTCGGAACAAGCCCAGCGGCTCCCACGATGGCGGAAATGACCAATTCAGCATCCAAGACCGATGCCACGTGGGTAATGCCGTCTTCCCCGGACAGGATCTCAACTCGGAGATCCGCACATCGGCTACGAAGGAGGGCGGCAGAGGATTCGGAGGAGACAGCGACGGTTTTAGGCCTAAAGCGGCGAATCTGCTCCTCGAGCTTCTCGATATTATTGCCGGCGGTCAGACCCACCACGCGAAATTCATCGGGAAACCGTTGAACGATATCGAGCGTGTTGGTTCCGATCGATCCGGTCGATCCCAAGATGATTATCGGCTTCATGTCTTCTCCTCTCCATTCACTCAGGAAAGTGGCGACAGGCCTCGAATGTAGGCGACATAGTAGTAGAACGTGGGGGCGGTGAACAAGAGACTATCAAGACGGTCCAGCATTCCGCCATGACCCGGCAAGATCCCGCCTGAGTCTTTGACCCCGGTTCGTCGTTTGATGAACGATTCAAATAGATCTCCGATGAGGCCCACCATCGTCAGGAGGGCGCCAAGGATCAATGCATCGGATACTGGGAGCTGTGACGCAAACCACTGCTGCGCCAGGAGTGCCACCGCGACCGCCAGGATGAGTCCACCGAGTACCCCCTCGACGGTTTTCTTCGGACTGATCGACGGGAGTAACGGATGCTTTCCCCACAAGGTTCCCGCATAGTAGGCCCCGATGTCTGACGCCCATGTCACAACTGCCAGGAAGAGCACGAGCCACTGGCCATCCGGTAGTGTGCGGGCCGAGACCACGGTACTCAGAGGGAACCCCACGTATAGCATGCCCAGGAGGATCACGCGTGCATCGTTCCATCGATGTTGTGCTGATGCCGCGGAGATAAATACGGCCACAAGGGCCACCAGGACGCAGCCCACGAGCAGTTCTGACCAGGAGAACGAAAAGTGTGGTTGGATAAGTGTCAGGGTAAATCCTGTCAGACCTCCTGCCAGAAGGAGATGATTCAAGCCTGAGGGGAAGCTGAGCTTGTAGAGTTCCAGCAGGGCAATCACACCAACCACGAGCAAAAGCAGGGTCAAGGCCCAGGGAACAAGGTGTGCGATGATGAGATAGACTCCGGGAATCAGCGCAAGCGCGGTGTAGAGACGGCGGAGGTCGAATTGTCGGGTGCGTGCCGGTGAGGTCGTCACAAATCTAGAGCTATGGGCCAGGATTTTTGTCGCGAGGGGGTATCCCACAAGTGTTATGACGATATGGTGCTTAGGACTCGACCAAATCGACGTTCCCGTTTTTGGTACTCGATCAGCGCCAGGAGGAACTCTCGCCGGCGAAAATCAGGCCATAGCGTCGGGCTGAAGCACAGTTCGGTGTAGGCTAACTGCCACAGGAGAAAGTTGCTGATCCTGGTTTCTCCACTCGTTCGAATCAGAAGGTCTGGGTCAGGGAGCGGATGAGTGGAGAGGTACTCGGTGAACATAGTTTCATCGATTTGGTTCGGCTCTATGGTGCCCGTTCGGACATCGCCGATCAGCGATTTTACGGCATCGACGATTTCTGCTCGTCCGCCGTAGCTCAACGCGACGGTCAGGATCATCTTATCGAGATGAGTGGTCTCTTTCTCGGTAGTACGAACCCAGTGTTGGGCGGATTGTGGAAGGAGATCGTGGCGTCCGATGGCTCGGAAGCGAACCCCTTGCTCGATCAAACTGGCCCGTTCCGTGGAGAGGTAATGCTCCAAGAGCCCCATGAGGGCGCTGATTTCGTGAGTCGGGCGATTCCAGTTCTCCTGAGAGAACGCGTAGATCGTCAGAGCCCGAATGCCTAACTCCAGACACAAGGTGATCATTTCTCTGACGGAATTGATGCCTTCACGATGGCCAGCGATCCGAGGAAGACCACGTAGCTCAGCCCAGCGACCGTTGCCGTCCATAATGACCGCGACATGCTTTGGGAGCAGATCCAGCTCCAATTTGGCGGTGAGTTCGCTTTCTGAAAGGTGATCGAGATTTAAAGATGGCCGGTGTGCCATATGAACTTTGAATCAGCTCCTAACAGGGTTAGTGTGCAGACGGGCTGAAGTGGTCAGAGTCTACTGGTGGGCCTAGGGAATGTCAAACGATAACTCGGTAATTCTAAGAAGGTAATTCTAGAATGAACACTTCCTTGGAATTATGCCGGAGCGGCCTGAGCGCATTTGCGACTGCGGAAATGATTGGGCTATACTGCCAACTTCTTAACGCCACACTGAGACTAGAAAGACTGACCTATGTCTGATCTTATCCAATTGAGTAAATTTGGCGTCACTGAGTTCGAAGCGCAGCATGCCCTTGATCGGCTCAATGTCCGCGACGTGGATTATGCGGATCTGTATTTCGAGTCGCGTACGTCGGAGTCAGTGTCTATGGAGGAGGGCATCGTCAAGCGTGCGGCTAAAAGTATTTCTCAAGGTGTCGGAGTTCGTGCAACGGCCGGAGAAAAGACCGGATTTGCCTACTCGGATGAACTCACGAAAAAGGATCTTGAGATTGCGGCGGATACGGCGCGGTATATTGCCAACTCCCCCAAAGGGGATTCGCCCGCACCGGTGCCCACGCAACAACGCCCCACAAGAGATCTCTATCCGATGGAACAGGCCAAGGCCGAAGTTGCGACGGCGGAGCGTGTGGCCCTCTTGAACGAGATCGATGCGGAAGCCAGACGATACGATCCTCGCATCAAGAACGTGTTGGCGTCCTTTAACACCGAGTATAAGATGGTGGCGGTGGCTACCTCCGATGGAACCTTGGTGACTGATATTCAACCGTTGTCCCGCTTGCAGATCACCTGTATCGCCGAGGAGGGTGATAATCGGCAGGTAGGGAGCTTCGGTGGTGGCGGCCGGGTTGCGTTTGAATTCTATCGAGAAGGAGGGCGCCATCTGGACTATGCCCGAGAAGCGGCACGAGAGGCGATTCTCAACCTCTCGGCGGTCGACGCACCGGCTGGGGTGATGCCGGTCGTTTTGAGCGGTGGATGGCCCGGCATCTTACTCCACGAAGCAATCGGACATGGCTTGGAAGCGGATTTCAATCGAAAGAAAACATCGGCCTTTTCGAGTCTGGTAGGCAAGCGCGTAGCATCCGACGTCTGCACGATCGTGGATGATGGAACCCTTCCGTCTCGTCGCGGCTCGTTGAATATGGATGATGAAGGGACTCCGACCAGCTGTACGACGCTCATCGAGAAAGGCATTCTCCGTGGGTATATTACCGATAAGCTCAATGCACGGCTCATGGGGATCCCCTTGACTGGGAATGGTCGGCGGGAGAATTACCAAAGTGTGGTGCTCCCTCGTATGACGAATACCTTTATGCTGGCGGGGGAGTCCGACCCCCAGGATATTATCCGCTCAGTCAAAAAAGGGCTCTACGCTGTCTCGTTCGGAGGCGGGCAAGTCGATATTACGAACGGGAAGTTCGTATTTTCTGCGAGTGAAGCCTATCTGATTGAGGACGGCCAAATTACGAAGCCTGTGAAGGGAGCCACGTTGATCGGGAATGGGCCTGAGATTCTCACCAAAGTCTCCATGGTGGGACACGATCTGAAGCTCGATAACGGTATCGGGACTTGTGGGAAGGATGGGCAGTCGGTTCCGGTGGGAGTCGGCTTACCGACCATTAAGATCGACGAAATTACGGTCGGTGGCACGAGGAGCTAGCCACGCTATCTGTGAAAGTTTCACTGATCGATGAGCAATGGTTAACGCATTGATGCAACGCACTGATGGCTAAGAAAATTTCGGTTCCAGTAGAAATAGCGAACGGGTACGCCCAACTCGCGTCGGACGTCCTCGCTCGCGCGAAGACCTGTGGCGCGACGGAAGCGGATATCGTGGTGGCTGATGGAGAGACCCTTTCCGTCCAGGTTCGGGTTGGTGCCGTCGATCGATTGACCAAGGCACGGGAGAAGCGGCTCGGCCTTCGTGTCTTCATCGGAAAACGGTCGGCGACAACCTCTACCTCTGATTTTTCACACGAATCCCTTGAACGGCTCGTCGAAGATACCTGTACCTTGGCAGGGGCGGTGGTCGAGGATACGGTGTCGGGATTGCCCGATGCTGCGCAGATGGCCACAGATCAGCCAAACCTTGATCTGTATGATGACACCGTGCTCGATACGGAGACGCAGATCGACTGGGCGAAACGAGGTGAAGCTGCGGCGTTCGCGACCGACAAGCGAGTGACCAACTCGGAGGGTGCAGAGTTCGATTCATCCTCAGGACGGGTGGTGCTGGCGAATAGTCATGGGTTCGTCGGATCCTACAAGAGTTCAAGCTTTTCCCTGTCCGTTTCTCCTATTGCCACCGATTCTGAAACGGGCGCCATGCAACGTGATGCGTGGTACGAGGTACAGCGCAAGTTCGGGCGGTTGGCCTCCGCGGAATCGATCGGACAAGAGGCGGCAAAACGGGCTGTTCGGCGCTTAGGCGCGCGCAAGGTCTCGACAAAACGAATTCCGGTCGTGTTCGATCAGGAGACGGCTGGAAGCTTGCTCGCAAACCTTTGCGGTGCAGTGTCAGGCTATGGGCTCTACAAGCGTGCGTCCTTTCTTCTCGACAAACTGGGGCAAACGATCGCATCCGAGCTGATCACGGTGTATGACGATGGCCGCATGGTCGGTGGGCTGGGGTCTCGCCCGTTCGATGGGGAAGGGTTGGCCACTCGCAAGAATACGATTGTGGAACGTGGGGTACTCAAGAGTTATATGCTCGATACCTATTCTGGGAAAAAGCTCGGATTGCCGTCGACCGGAAATGCGTCCCGGAGCGTGGGGGAAAGTCCTTCAGTCGGTCCGACGAACTTTTACCTGGTTCCTGGAACGAAGAGGGCACAGGAGATCATCGGGTCGGTGAAGGACGGTCTGTACATCACTGAGTTGATCGGATTTGGCATCAATATGGTGACCGGCGATTATTCCCGCGGAGCCGCAGGGTTTTGGATCGAAAACGGAGAGTTGGCCTATCCGGTCGAAGAAATTACCATCGCGGGCAATCTGAAACAGATGTTGAAGGATATCGAAATCGTCGGGAGCGATCTGGTGTTTCGAGGGCGCATCACCAGCCCGACGCTGAAGATCTCTGAGATGATGGTGGCGGGCAACTAAGAATTGAACAAGTGCTAGGGAGTGAATCCTTGGGTGCCGATTCGGTCTTTCCTCCCTCCTCTCTCCCGCACTCAGGACCCAGCACAACACACGTGTAACGGCGTGGAGGTGAACAATGGCTGAATCCATTCGAGAGACCACCGTACAGTACCAGAGTGGAAAAGTGAGTATGACGGCCTTCGTGGCCGCTCCACAGACGAAGGAAAAACGACCGACCATTATCATTGTCCAAGAATGGTGGGGGCTCACGGACCATATAAAGGATATTGCACGGCGCTATGCGGCGGAAGGCTACGTCGGTATTGCACCGGATCTGTATTCCCGCATGGGCCACGCGCTGACGACAGACGCTGGGGAAGCCGGCAAACTCATGAACACGTTGAAGCAGGAGGACGGGCTCGCCGATCTGAATGCGACGGTGGCTTATCTGAAATCAGTTCCTGAAGTCAATGCGGCCAAGATCGGCATCACCGGCTTTTGCATGGGCGGGTCCTACGCACTCATGCTACCCTGCATCAATCCGGAGATCAAAGCGGCGGTGCCGTTCTATGGTCAAGTGCCGAATCCTGATACACCGATCCAGAAGCTAGCCTGTCCGGTCCTCTATCTCTACGGTGAGGACGACGGCTGGATTACAAAGGCCGATGTGCAACGACTGGCGGCGGCATTGAAGAAATACAACAAACCCGGAGAGATCAAGACCTATCCGGGCGCGCCACATGCGTTTTTCCGGGACACTGATCCATCTGTTCATCGTCCTGAGGCGGCGAAAGATGCGTGGGCTAGAACGAAGGCGTTCTTCAAGCAGCATCTCGGGTGATGAACATGACCTCTGGCTTCGTTTTCAGTCGGTCGTCTCCCTGCGACGCACCTCCGAAGGTACGCCTCAGTCGCCGACCTCCCTGCCGTCTTGCCGGAAAGTCATTTTGATTAGCCTCGTGAATGGTGGATAGCAGAGAAAGAATCCAATATGCCGCTTGACCAAGAACTCGGAAAACAAATGCTGCAGCTGATTACATCGCGCTACGACGATCGGCATTGGCGCAAACAGATCGAGAAAACCCTGAGTTTGCCCCAATCCGGCGTCGCAGATCCGGTTCAGCAGCAGATCTTCATGTACCTCAAACAGGGTTTGAAGGCGTACAAGTCCCGGCGAGCCGACCCCGACTCCTGGATCATCGGCGGCTATGCCACGAAAGAAGTCATCAATCGCGCAAAATTTCAGCCACAGCTTGTCGGTGCATCCATCAAACAAGAGGATGTGGCCTTTCTCGGTACCGATCCAGGAGACGATGTGACCACAGCCTGGTGGGAAGAGATGCTGGTCCAGTGGTTTGATGTGCCGGAAGAAGAGAAACCTGCTGAAGATTCGGAAAAGGAATCGCCGGAATCGGATTCTTCCACGATGGAACAGTCGAAAGCCTGAGAAACTGCACCACGCTGGCTACCCAGCATATGAACCTGCCGACGAACATCACGCTGTTGTTGCATCCCAAACTCAATCGAATCAGTAAAGACAAAGGGCTACGAGATGGCCTGTCCGCCGTGGCGCAGATCGCGGATACACTCTGGGTCACCAACGATGAAGGCACTAGTCTTGAACGACTCACACCCATCAAGAGCCACAAGCCCGGTATCATGACATTCGGTTGCCATGAGCGATTTCCTCTTGCGAACTTTCTTCATCTCCCGGAAAAGGTAAAGAGCTCGAAGAATCAGCCTGAAGTGGATGTGGAAGGGCTGGCCTATGCAGACGGCTATCTTTGGTTGATCGGCTCCCATAGTCTCATCCGGAGTAAACCAGAATTGGGTGAAGGTGATAAGAAGGCACGGCAGCAATTGCAGCAGGTCAGCCGGACCGGCAATCGCTATCTCCTGGCCCGTATTCCTGTCGAGGAAGCCAACGGAACACCGACGTTAGCCAAAAAGGCGACGTGGGATGGAGAGAAGCTGGTGGCCGCTCAGTTGCCAGGCGACGATCGAGGGAGTGACCTGACTAAGGCATTGTGCCATGACGAACACCTGGGACCGTTTCTTGATATCCCGGGTAAGGATAATGGGTTCGATATTGAAGGCTTGGCTGTCGTTGGGAAGCGCGTTTTTCTCGGACTGCGTGGACCGGTCTTGCGTGGCTGGGCCGTGATAGTGGAACTCGAACTTAAAGCGAATGGTAAACGTCCAGGGTTTCTGAAATTAAAGTCCATTGGGCCGAAGGGCCGTCGCTATCGAAAGCATTTCCTTCACCTTGAAGGTCTCGGTATCCGAGATCTTTGTGCTCAGGGTCCTGATCTGCTCATCCTTGCTGGGCCGACCATGAGCCTCGATGGACCGGTGAAGGTGTTCCGGTGGAAAGGCGGCGCTGACCCCAAAGGGGAGAGGATGGTTGCGAAGAAGGACTTGGAGTGTCTGCTAGAGATTCCACACGGAAATGATGTTGGCCATGCCGAAGGCATGACATTGTTCTCATCCAATGGTGGCCCTCCTGATTCGCTCATGGTGGTCTACGATTCCATCCCCAAGAAGCGCCAATCAAACGATTGTACACTCACGGCGGATCTGATTCCGTTGACTGGCAACCTCAAAAGCCGGACATAGCTGGTTCCCTAACCGATCCTACGTATGGTATCTAAGCGGATACATGTCGTATCTGAATGGATACCATCAAGTTACAGGCTACCCGTGTTGTCGGTTGCGACATAACACCCTTTATGAAGACACAGCTGTACAGGGGAGCTGCCCACTGCACGGCATTCTCATTGCTTACGTTTGGGAAAAGATTGAGATTCGAATAGTGCCCTCACTCTTGTTCCATTACGGACGATGACGGCGAATCACTTTGATGTCTTCCTCAGCTACCACTGGCGAGACCATACGCAGGTCGAATCGCTTGCGAATTGGTTGCGTGGGCAGAAGCTTGAGGTCTTTCTCGACCGGTGGTATCTGACGCCGGGACAATCCTGGCCGAAGGCATTAGAAACGACGCTGGCCCGCTGCAGTGCCGTTGCCATCTGCCTTGGCCAGGGCGAGATGGGGCCGTGGCAGCAGCGGGAACAGTATCTTGCGCTCGAACGACAGGTCGCTGCCGAGCGTCAGGGCCAGAAGTTTCCAGTCATCCCTGTCTTATTGCCCGGAGCCGAACCGCCGCTTGGGTTCTTGAGCCAGAATACCTGGGTCGATTTCCGGGCTGGTGCTGACGATCCGGTTCTGCTGAACACACTTGCCCATGCCATTTACAGGAAGCCTCCAGGGCCGGATGCACTGGAGACAGTCCGCAACACGCTCGCGACGATTTGCCCCTACCGAGGTCTGCTCTATTTCCGCGAGGAGGATGCGCCGTTCTTCTTTGGGCGCGAAGCGGCTATTGCCCAGCTCGTGAGTGCGGTGCAACAGCATAGTCTTGTGGCGGTCGTTGGGGCCTCGGGGAGGGGCAAGTCATCGGTCGTTAGGGCAGGGCTGGTGCCGGAGCTGCGTAAAGGTCGTGATCGCGTCTGGGAGGTGGCAACGATCGTACCAACTGATCGTCCGGTCCATGCATTGGCGGCGGTGATCATGCCGCTTCTTGAACCGGACATGACAGAAACCGATCGGTTGATCGAAATCAGCAAGCTGGCCGAGGGCCTGCTCAGTCGGACCATCAAGTTGCGCGAAGTCGTCGATCGCGTACTCGCCAAACAGCCGGGCACGGATAGTCTCATGCTCATCGCTGACCAGTGGGAAGAACTATTCACGCTCTGTGAAGAGGAAGCAACCAGGCGCTGCTTCATCGACAACATTCTGGAGGCTACAGCAACCACAAAGCTGAATACTGTGCTCACCCTGCGAGGAGACTTCTTTGGCCGCGCCATTACCGATTACCGGCCATTGTCGGACCGAGTGCAAGGCGCTCAGGTAAATCTGGGCCCGATGAACCGACAAGAATTGCGCCTCGCCATCGAAGAGCCGGCCAAGAAAGTTGGTCTGACGTTTGAGGCCGGTCTGGTTGATCTCATGTTGGAGCAAGCCAGCGACGAACCAGGCCATTTGCCCTTGCTGGAATTCGTGTTGCGCCAGCTCTGGGAGCAACGGCGTGGTGGAGAGCTCCATCATGAGGCCTATCGTGCGATGGGTCAGCTCGAAGGGGCAATCGCAGCGAAGGCTGATTCGATCTTCAGCCGCTTAAACGCTCAAGATCAGCGGCGGGTACAGCAGATCTTCCTCCGCCTGGTTCGGCCGGGAGAGGGAGAGGCGGACACCAGGCGTCGTGCCACGTCCAGTGAATTGGGGGTGGAAGCACAGAGCCTCGTCAAAACATTGGCTGATGAGCGACTGGTGGTGACATCACGGCTAGCCAGCAGTGTGGAGGATACTGTCGAAGTGTCCCATGAAGCGCTGGTCCGTCATTGGTCCCATCTCAAGGGTTGGGTCGATGCCGACCGTCAGTTCCTGGTCTGGCAACAGCGGCTGAACATGATGAAGAAGGAATGGGATGCGGGGCAACGAAGCACGGACTTGCTTCTTCGTGGCTTGCCACTGCGTGAAGCAGAGGCATGGCTCAAGAAGAAGCCCGAGTCGTTTTCGTCCGACGAACGAGGGTTCATCACCGCGAGTCAAAACCGGCGAACCAGGGCGCGTGCGGTCGCCGCCATCGGAGCTGGTGTCGTGCTCTGGCTGATCGGCGGAACGACGTGGCTCTGGCAAAAAGGCTATACTGTGGATCAAGCCGCCCTCAAGATTCAATCGATTTTTGTCAGCATTCATGTGTCCCCCCAGATGGTGCAAATCCCAGCGGGGACCTTTCAGATGGGCGATGTGGAGAAGTTAGGAGACTCATGGCGCAATCCGGTGCATCAGGTGACGATCAAGGCTTTCGCCATGGGACGGTATGAAGGCACCTTTAAAGAGTATGACCGCTTTGCCATTACCAAGGGAAAGCCTTTGCCCGGTGATCAGGGATGGGGGCGTAGCAATCGGCCAGTGATTAATGTCTCGTGGGACGAGGCGAAGACCTATGCGGAGTGGTTGTCAAAGCAAACCGGCTTGCACTATCGCTTGCCGACTGAATCGGAATGGGAATATGCGGCGCGCAGTAGTGCCAAGCAGCACACCTGGGCTGGCACCTCCAAAGAATCAGATCTCGATCAATACGCGGTGTTCGCTCAGAATTCTGGCAACCGCACAGCGGAAGTCGGCACGAAAGCGCCGAATGAGTTAGGCATCGAAGACCTCAGCGGCAATGTCTTTGAATGGGTCGAGGATTGCCAGCATAGCAGCTATGAACGAGCACCGAGAGACGGATCGGCATGGCTGGGAGCCGACGAAAGGAGTTGCAACCTGCGCGTGGTCCGTGGTGGTTCCTGGAATTATCCACCGGAGTCCCTTCGTGCGTCGAACCGGAACTGGATCGGCGCCGGTAACCGAAGCAATAACATTGGCTTCCGTCTAGCCCAGGACCTTCCGTAACCCTTTGAGCATTGTCCTTTTACCCTTTGTATCCGAAATCGTTGTCCAGAATTCCATTCTGAAGCCATGAGATCAAGAAACCTAGCGTGACAACACCTTATCCGGAGCTTGCTTGCCAAACTCAAAGAGGCCATTGTAATAGCAATCCATAAAGCGAGTAGGAGGTGCTTATGCCACACGTCAGTGAGATTGTTTCCATCAGTAAGGCCAAGAATAGATTGTCGAGCTTGATCCACCGGATGAAGCATCGGCAAGCCGTCGTTGCCATTACGTGCGGTGGCGTGCCTTCGGCTGTGCTCTTGAGCATGGATCAGTTTGAGGGGCTCATGGAGACGGTTGAGATCTTGAGTGATCAGAAATCGATGCACACGCTCCGTCGATCCTTGAAGCAGGCTGAGAAAAGGCAGTGGGTCAGCCACCGCTCGGTGTTTGGTCGAAAGCCTTGAAGCAGTCAGGCTACCTGAACAAATCCATCTGCGCAGGCTGAGGCGATTCGATCTTCAAGACTCGTGCGGCTTGGGTAGGGGCTGTGCTGGTTGGCTCGGCTGGTGTGGTGTTCTTGTCTAAAAATTCCTTCAGCTTCTTAAAA
>JAHBWR010000079.1 GCA_019636875.1 Nitrospira sp. | reverse complement strand
GAGAACGAGATCCGGATTGCGACAGAGACAGGGCAATCCCTTGTCGAACGGTATGTGCTTGCTCCGGACAGTGATTTGAATCGGATAGGACTTGTGGAAGAGTGGGACTATGTCGCGTCTTTCTTTGTCGTGAATGATGCTGTGTCACCTGAAATTTGGGCCGGTCTTGAATCGAAGTGTGCCTCTCTCTTGGAGAGTCTGCCTGATCAGGTCTTGGGTGGAGTTTCGACGCCCCCGGTTCCAGGTTTAGCGGTCAAACTGCTAGCCCGCACCGCTCCTGACCTCGCTCAGATGAGAGATCTCCTTTGGACAGCCACTCGTGAGGCATTGTGGGGGCTCCCTCCTGTTTCTTTGCGAAAGTACTAAGGCGTATCATCAAATAAGCCACTATAAATCTCTCTTATCCTTGTCCCGGAAACCCGCCTACACTCCGTTCGTTCACGCTCACTTTGCCCCCGCAGTCGCGGCCTAGAACAGGACTTGGAAACCACAATCTTATGAAAAATGCTTGGAGGGTCGGAGGTAAGTAGGGTGAAAAGCGCAAGACGCGGACCAGACCAAGAAGGGACCACCCGTGCTTCAGGTTCGACGCTCAGGCGGGTTTTCTTTCAGAGCAAGGTAAAGGGATCCCGCACGCCCTCAGGAGGCGTTTAAATCGAAAAAATCCACCGTCATTCTGGAAAACATTTCTTCGGTGCTTGGGGCGAAGACCGGAACGGCTCAGCAGAGCGGCGCTTCGCGCCGAAAAAAATGGGCTGGGCGTGGCCCTGCGGGCCACCGTTCATGCTCTAGGGTTCCAGTAAGGGAATGAGTGCCTCGTCGCGTTCAGCGCGGGCAATATCCACCGGACGTTTGCCGTTGACCGTGGCGGTTTTATCGGCCCCGTGTGTGAGTAAGGCCTCAATCACTTGTCGATGTCCACCCCTGACGGCCAGATGCAGCGGCGTCATGCCGCTCGGTGCTGGTTGGTTCACCGCCGCCCCCTTTGCCAACAGGAGGGTTGCGATGTCCTGGTGTCCTCTCGATGCGGCATAATGGAGCGGGGTCACGCCATACCGAGGATGGACCTGATTCACGGCGGCGCCGTGGTCGAGCAGGACCGCGACCACCGCAAGATGCCCGCGTTCGATGGCGAGATGGAGCGGGGGCATTCCGTTGAGCGGCTCATCGACGGAGGCGCCGTGATCCAGCAGCAACGCGACGACCGCCGCACGATTCCGTCCGATGGCGAGGGCGAGCGGGGTGGTGCCGTCCTCCAGTGCTGCCTGGAGCTCCGCGCCCTCGTGCAGCAGTGCGATCACCTTCGTCCGATCACCCTCAAACGTCGCCTGCAACAACTCGACATCGAGTGGCCGCAGGGCCACGAGCATCGGCAGGAGCGCGAGGAGCAGCGCGATCCGTCCTCTTTGTCCGGTCATGGTGGTCCTTTCGTTCCGACATGCCGTATTCTCTCTCTGGACGATCCCCGCCGCAACTATGGGTCTGGGTGTATCCGTTGCCAGTGGGGTGCGTCCGCCGCCCCGGCTGTTCCCCTCCGGGCTGCGATCCTTCGCGCCAGTTCCCGTGAAACTGTCACTCAGGCCGCTCATCGCCCTCCGGTTCGCCGGGATGCGGCCTCCTCCGGTGAGAGGCTACATCATTAACTTAAAACACAAGGAGCAACACACATGGCAACTCAACTACACAAACCAGCCACCACCCTCCGCTGTGGCGGGATTAAAGCATCCATCTGGATGAACACGGGCGAGGAAGGCACGCTCTATAACACGACCTTTGCCCGTCCCTTCAAAGACGCCGAAGGCCAGTGGAAAGATTCCGCCTCCTTCGGGCCGTCCGATCTCGAAGCGATCACGGTCCTTGCGGCGCAAGCCAAACAGTGGATTGCCGACCATGCGGCCCGGTGATCCTTCCCGGAAGCCTCCGGCGTTCGCGCCGGGGGTTTCCTTCCTGCGGTTGCGTCCCCTGCCACGGGAGTCGGATACTTCTCCGATGTATGAGGAGGACGACTACAGGAACCGCCGCTACGCCGGGCCGACGATGGCCTTGCGACAAGGCGAACGAGAAGCCAGAATCCGCTTCCATGTTCGATTTGAACGAGTCAAAGCACTCGTGCTGGCGTACGCCGATACAATCACGGTGAGCGGTTCCGAAGAAGAGCGAATACACTGGTGTCGGCAATATCTTGAGAGGAAGCTGAAAGAGACCCTGCGCCAGAACCGCACACTCGCTGCGCTAAAGTGGGAAGTGTATGGACATATCCGGTTCCTGTTCTGCGATGACTCTCCGGACGATTTCAGAGCAGCCGCGCACGCCTATACAAACAGCATTCGCTTAAACCCCACACAGGTCCGGCCGAAAGTGTATTTCGGAAAGGTCGCGCAGGAACTCCGCAAAATTGAGGCGCGGTGCAGCCGCTTTCCGTTTAGTCTTTGACTTTCCGGCCACGGGAGCGGGATACTTCTGCAATGCATGATCCAGCCGATGAGGACGACTACGAACGCCGAAAAGCTCAGCGCCTCCGCCGCTTTGCCGGAGCCGAGAACCGGGGGGAAAAGGTCGTAATGAAATTACGCGGCACGGCGAGGAGCCGGGAAGAGGCCATTGAATGGATGGTCTATTATGCCGTGGAAGAAGAAATGAAGCGCCGCCACCCTGACACCTACCAAGACCCGGACGACCGGGCCGGGACCGCCTAAGCGTGTGATGAACCCCTCTCGATACGGGACGTTGTGCAAACGGATGCGCGTTTCATTTCGTGATGCGACGACTCACACTCGCCGGACGACGACCATCGAAACGAGAGTGCGATTCGACCCGGCGCTCAAGCAACGAATCTATACCATCGTCGAGGTTCCGTTATCCTCTCGCCTGTCTGAACGCCCAAAACCGATCAAATGACTGGGCATAGGGCGCGGTACGATCCCAGAAGCGCACGCGCTGCAACAGGATCGGCCCATGCCCCGGCCAGATCACGACCTGCCGATGCAGCGGATCAATCGCCGACACGGCCCGCGAGAGTTCTGTAATGGTCATGAGCGGATGCATGGAGTAGGACACAGTTTCGTTTCCGGTCGCCGCTTGCGTGGTCACGTTCTTGCTGATCGTCTCCACGGCGGTCTTGCCTAAGCGCTCTTCCAAGTATTTCAGCGTCGTCAAATCCGAGTTCGCATGCGCATGGATGACGTTGCTGGCGAGCATCGTTTCCCGCGTGGCAGGTCGTTGAGTAAGTCCATAGCTGCTCAGCTGAACGGAACGGTCATGGTACCTCAATCACCTCGATGGCGCGAGCGGATCCCTGTCGACACACGCCCACTCTGTGTTCGAGCATGTGCTCCGCTGCTCGCACCCGGATGCCTCTGGCCCCCGCGCTGGGGGCTTTCTCCTAGCCTCGCACGGGCAGTACAATGCCCGCGGAGCACGATTTCATATGGAGCCGACGATACGGAAAGCTCTGTTTCTCGAGGGGGTTCTCTTTTACAGATGACTTCCTGGCGCACCGAGCGGGCCGACCGGCTCCGAGCCGAGTGCCTTCCGCACGGTGCTCTAAGGCGGGTAGCCGTGCCGTATAGCCGATGCAGCTATAGGTTGGACACTTTTCCTTCCGCAGCAGAAGCTGTCCGGAGTGACCATGCAAGCCCGAACAACGAGAGGGTATAGATCAGCCATTTCGAAGGGTCGAAGTTATACCAGCGCGGTCCATTTCGGTAATCGCTCTGATAGGTATGGTGATAGTTGTGATACCCTTCGCCGAAGGTCAGGAGCGACACGATCCAGCTATCACGACTGGAATCTGATTGGCTATGCGGTTGATTTCCCCAGAGGTGACAGACTGAATTGATACAGAAGGTCGAGTTCAGAACAGCAAACGTTCGGCCAACACCGGCCAACATGAAACAGCCGACGCCTTCCAGCAGACCGCCATGTATCGAGCCCACGACGAACGGCAGCGCGAGCCCTGATAACACGATCGCGGTGTAGTTGCGGTACTGCCACATGATCACCGGATCCTGCCGGAGGCGAGTCGCGTATTTCTCGTCCACATATCGCTGGTCTGAGAAAAGCCAACCACAATGGCTATGCCAGAAACCGAGTTGCGCGTTGTATGGATCTGCATCTTGATCACAGTTGGCATGGTGTCGAATGTGGTCCGCTCCCCACTTGAGGGCAGAGTTCTGGAGCGCCCATCCGCCGGCGATCAGGAACGCGGCCTTGACCCAGTCAGGGCAGGCGAAGCTTCGGTGCGAGATCAGGCGATGGTACCCGACTGTAATGCCCAGGCCGGTAATCATGTACAGGAGTCCGAACATCGTCCAGTCGAGCCATGTGTAACCAACGAGCAAACCATAGGCCGGTACCCCGATCACTGCACTAAGCGTGACCAGGCCAAACAGGAGCTTTGTAATATAGACCGGATAGGTCCGTTTGAGCTGAATAGCCGATTCTGCAGATGTTGACATATGGGTACTAGTGAGGGAGAGAGGATTGATCAGTGGGTGTCATACCGAGGCTCTCGAACATAGACTCCCTATTGAAGAAAAATGAGCGATGAATTCCCCCAACTCTACCAGGACGAAGGGGAAATAGCTACAGGAGAGAAGACGTTGAGGCCTCTTGTTTAACGTTGACAGCGGACGGTATTATTTCATATACATACTTGGTCTACACGAGTGGTACCGGGTATTTCGATCCCAATCCATAGGGAGACGAGTGGTGCTTCCCCGCCGAGGGGAAAGCGGATGGAGTGAGTCGGAACCATGATAGGTAGTCTTTTACAAGGAGGCAGACCAATGAAGAGTGCGTTATCAATGGTATTTGGCGTGGCCGCCGTGGCGTTGGTTGCGGCGCCCCTCACCTCGCATGCAGGTGGAGCGATCGCCGGCAAGGTGACCTATTCCGGTAAGGCGGAGCAGAAGGAGTTTCTCTTTTCAAAGTTCCCGAATCCTAATTTCTGCGTCAAGATCGCCGACAAGAGCAAAGTCGATGGGGACAAGCGGTTTCTGAAGCAGATCGAAGTTGGCAAGGATGGCGGTTTGAAGGGTGCGGTTGTTGCGGTGGTGGATATCGAAGATAAGGCATTTATGGATGGATATGCCGGTACGGAGGTCAAGGCGGAATTTTGCGATTTCCAGCCGTTCAGCGGTATAGTCGTCAATAAGCGGCCATTTAAGGTTGAAAATACGGATGCCGATCCGGATGATCCCAAGTCAACGGCCGGTGTGCTCCACAACCCGCATAGTTTCACAGTGAAGGGCAACACCTCTGCTACGGTATTCAACATCGGTCTCGCGAAGAAGGGCGATACCTTGGAGAAGCCGGTTGTGTTCCGAGGTGGTGCGGAAAAGACCGGATACTTCCGGTTACAGTGCGACCAGCATGAGTTTATGCAATCCTTCTTCCTCCCCGTCACCAACGCTCACTATGCGGTAGCGAAAGATGACGGATCGTTCGAGATCAAGGATGTTCCTGCCGGGAAGCACAAGGTTGTGGTCTGGCATCCGTTTGCCGGAAAAGGTAACCGGGTTGAATTCGATGTCGATGTGACGGATGGGGGAACTGCGAACCTCAAGGCTGAGGTCAAGTAAGCCGCGGATTTTCAATCCATAGTCTGTAAACGAAGGGCAGCGGATTAAACCGCTGCCCTTCGTGTTTTCTGTGTAAATCCAACCAGTTCGTTGTCTTGCCTTTCCGTTTCCCCAGTGGGTAATATGCCAACTTTTGAAGAGTAAGGCCGAAGGGATTGGTGTGTCACGACAACTCTCACTCGCGGAAGTGTTCCAGCTTGGGTACTACTGGGAAACCAAGATTCTCTTGACGGCTGCAAAGCTGGATGTGTTTTCTGCCATCGATACGAGACCGAAATCTGCTCAGGAGATCGCGGAGCGGGTTGGCGCGGATGCCTCGATGCTTGGTATTCTCTTGAATGCGCTCGTGGCGATGAAGCTGCTGACAAAAGACGGTGAGTTGTTCGGCAATTCATCGACGGCGCTGACACATCTTGTTCAGCACTCGACTCAATATGTCGGGCACCTCCTGCTCCTGCATGATGCGGAGTGGAACAACTGGGGACGATTGGAGGAGACGATTCGTACGGGGCGTCGAATGGTCGATCGGCATGTCTTTGAGACCGATCCCGAGCTGGGAAGCAACGTGCTGGCGGTCCTCAACCGCATCGGCCAGCAAAGCGGGCCGGATTTAGCTCGGCGTTTGAACCTGATGGGGAAGGAACGAATCTTGGATTTGGGGGGCGGGGCTGGAACCAACGCCATTGCCTTTTGTCACGTCTATCCGGAATTGGCTGCCACCGTCTTCGACCTACCGGCCACGCTCAGGTTGACTGAAAAGACGGTGAAGGAGGCCGGATTGGAGTCCAGAATTCGGTTGTTGTCTGGGGATTTCAACTCCGATCCACTCGGTGGTCCCTACGATCTCGTTCTTATGTCCGATATCTTGCACTATCAAACCTTCCAGATGAACCGGCAGGTGGTTGAAAAAGTCTTTGCCTCTCTCGCGTCCGGTGGGCGACTGGTGATCAAGGACCGGTTTTTGGAGGAATCTGGTGCCGGTCCTGCTTGGACCACCGCCTTCGCAGTGCACATTCTGGTGAATACTCAGCATGGCGGTTGTTATCGGGCGAGTGATGCGATGCAATGGCTGACTGATGCGGGATTTGTCTCCGTTACGGAGCTGGAAAAAACGGCTGTGGTGCAGGGTGTGAAACCATAACCCGTTGTTGCCACGGGAGATTCGAAAGAGCGCGCGTTTCCCCCTAAGCTGGTGAACAGGCGTGGATGGATGGCTGAGAGAATGGGTGAACAGTCGTAATGGATTGGTTACGGGATCCAGGGTTTTTTGGGACCCATGCAACGACCGGGGCGGATTTAAGTCAGCTGATGGCGACGCTGTTTACCGGGCTTTTCATCCTGGGATGGTTTCAAGCCCGAAGACGACATGCCGATGCGCACCATTGGCTGATGCTGGGCGGCATGATTTCCATGCTGAGTTTCTTTATTGCCTACTACCTGTTTCGACAACTTGGTGTCCTGGCCGTTGAGGGGAAAGAAGGTTTCGGTGGATCCCAGTCGCTCTATGATTATGTCTTCATTCCCGTCCTGACACTCCATATCATTCTCGTCATCATTGGTCTGATCATGGCGGTCTATATGATTGTGTTGGGCTTTCGTTCCCAGCAGTTCATCCAAGGCGTTCGGTCCCTTCGAGAGTCCCAGTTGCTCACGACGTGGAGGAAAGTGAGCCTGATTTTCGGGGCAATTGCCGCGGTGGTGCTGGGGCTCTTTTATTCGCGTGTGGCTACCGCTGGGTTTTCAATGCGAAAGCTCGAAGTGTATCTGGTCTTTCTTCTTCTGGTGGCGTTTGTCTTTGCGATCGAGATGACCATTCAACGGATTTGGCCTGATGGGGCAAAGCGACATCGGGCGCTTGGTCGGTTTACGATGATCATTTACTGCGTGTTGTTCGTCACGGGGAGTTTCACCTACACGATGCTGTACATTCTCTACCCTGGAAAGATTGGGTAGCCTGTTGCTATGTTGACGTGCGGCTGTGGTCGTTGGATGCACACCGAGGGGATTGAAGAGCGGATGGATACCGATGGTGTGCCTCAATGGTTCATCCGATCGGAATGCCGAGGATGTGGATTGAAAGTCGGTATCGATATGCCGGAAGGGCAGCCACAGCAGCTCGTCGATCGATTGCTATGGACCGATGAGGCCCTACAGAGACTGGAGCGGATGCCACCGTATCTGGCCGTGTTGGTTCGGGAAGAAGTGGAACACGATATCCGCCGTTGCGGTCAGCGCGTCGTGACGTACGATGCGCTGCTGCGCCCACGTACCGGGGAGCGTATTGAATGGGATCCGGAGGCGGAACGGCGGTTGGAACGAGTGCCGGCTCCGGTTCGAGCCATGGCGCGGATTGAGCTTGAGCGGACCGCGGCGGATCGAAGCCTCTCCCGAGTCACGGTCTCCCTGATGGAAGAGGTTAAGGCTAAATATTTTGGAATGGGAGCCCAGAAGGCGTGAGTGGTGAAAAGTAAGCTGAGAAAAGTAAACGACGTTTCACGTCTTACTGTTCACCGTTGACGAGTCCAGTATGTTGCACAGAATGGCATTACGAGTGCTTCCGAGTTTGACGCTGGCGGTGACGGAGGATGCCGTCCGTCGGCAAAAACGGATCGTGATGTTTGTGCCTGGGCTGGTCGCCTTCGGAGTGTATCGGCTGGCGAAACACCTGGTGCCGATCACCGAGCCGGTAGTCTTGCTGGCAGTCAGCAGTCTCGTCGCCATGGTGACGGCGCTCTTGGCCTATCGGGTTGGGCGTGCCGCATCCTGGTCCTCCATTACCAGCCAAGATGGGCTGCGACTCCTTGGCTGGGTGGTCGGTTGGATCGGTGCGGTATATGGCATTCAACTCTCACTGTTGGTGCTGAGCCTCTTGTGGATCATGCACTACAGTTATCTTCAGCATCCTGACGGGCCGGCGATGATGGCGATCATCATTTCCTGCACATCCGTCGCGCGTGATGCGTTTGAGATCGGCCATGTGCGTAAGCTTTCGGTGTTGGGCCGTCCGTTTTTGACGTTCCCGGATGGGGAGCAGCTTCGTCTGCTGGTACAACGCCGGACATCGCAGCTGGGGGCCTGGGCTCTGGCAGGGATGGGGATTGGCGCGATTGCCTCGTTGTTCGGGACAGCGATCGACGACGCGCATAACGCTGCATTGGTACAGCTATTGGGCATGACGGTGTTGGCTGGAGGGCTTGCGCTTTGTGCTTATTTGGGCGGGCTCAACCCCTCGGGCTCCTGGATACAGACATTCCGTCGGACAACACCGGCTGAATTGCTCAAATACTGGTGGTGGCCTGGGATGGCATTTGCGTCGACCTATTACCTCGTGGCCATGGGACTTGTGTTGTTTGTGGCCAGGGAGCCAGGAATTACGCCGGGCGTTGCCGTTGTGATGGGTGCCTTCGTGGCGGCGATGATGGGGGCCTACGGGTACTATCTGGGGTATCGCCGTTACGTGGAAAATGAACAGGCTCCACAACTGTCGAGCGCTTTGTTGCGCTGCCCGTTCGTGATGGGGATTCTTGGTAAACAGGTCAGTGCCCCCAAAAGCGTTGGAGTGGAATTGGCCTTTGAAAAGAACGGAACAAAGGGGTGAGGGGTATGGGGCGAGCAGTTCACGTCGTGCGTTCCATATTTAGTCGCGCGATCTGTGTGGTTGTATTGGCGATTGCCATGGGATCTGCGTGGAGCGGCCCTGATCCATCTTTTGCTGAATCTGCGGTGGATGTGTATTTTGGGACGGAGGGTACTCCACAAGGACCTCCGGCGCCGGCTCCTCAAGAGACGGTCTACCCGCAGATCAGTTCATTGGATAGTCGACAGCTCATATGGTTTATCACTCAGCAACATACATATTTTGGCGGGTTTGTTCTGGCGCTTCCGTTGTTTTGTGCGCTGATCGAGTTTCTTGGATTGACGACGAAGAAGCCAGCTTTAGCGCTGCGCTATGACGGCCTGGCTCGGGATCTTGCTAAGGTAGCTGTGTTGGCACTATCCGTAACCGCACTGATCGGCAGTCTGATGCTCACCCTGTTTATCATGCTCTACCCCAGTTTCATGAATTACATGGGTGGGACATTCAAGTCGTTCATGCCGCTGTATGCCGCGGTGTTTGTCGGGGAGACAATTCTCCTGATCGTCTACTACTACAGCTGGAATCGGATGGCTGAGCGAGGGGTGAAGTGGATCCACGCGGCGATCGGCATTCTGACGAACATCGTCGGTACCGCGCTGCTGATGCTGGCGAATTCCTGGTCGTCCTTCATGATGTCGCCGGCAGGAGTCGATGAACAGGGGCGGTTTTTGGGAAACATCTGGCATCTCTTGCACTCAGCCCTCTGGAATCCGCTGAACGTGCATCGCTTTCTGGCGGACATCATGTCCGGCGGAGCCGTGGTGCTGGCCTACGCCTGCTATCGGTTTTTTACCAGCAAGACCGACGAGGAACGGGCCTACTTTGATTGGGTGGGCTATGTCTTCCTATTTGTCACTGTGTGCGCGCTCCTTCCGATGCCGATCGCCGGGTATTGGCTGATGAAGTCCGTGTTCGTGTTTCGTCAGACCATGGGTGTCACGATGATGGGTGGGTTGCTCACGTGGCTCTTTGTGGTGCAGGCGCTCCTTATCGGCGTCCTGTTTTTAGGGATCAACTATTATCTGTGGCAAAGCATGGCACGAATCAAAGGAGGCGAGCGCTATCAGCCCTATTACCAACTCTTATTGAGTGTCCTCATGCTGGCGCTGTTCATTTGGTTGACCCCGCATACGATGCTGATGTCTGCCAGCGAGGTCAAAGCCATGGGGGGTGCTCAGCATCCGGTGATCGGCAACTACGGTGTGATGTCGGCTAAAAACGGCGCCGTCAACATCATGATTCTCGTGACTGCGTTGAGCTTCTTGTACTATCGTCGCGCGAATCGAACGATGACTATTTCATGGATCCGGGCCGGAAACACGTTGATCACGGTGCTCTATGTCATCGGTGCGTTGAATGTGATCTGGCTGTCCATCTACGGATTTTACTTACCGGCAAAGGTTCGTGTCGGCCTCTCGGCTCCGCAAGCGTTTACGACTTTGACGGTGATTGGGCTGGGGGTGGTGGTGAACCGCTTGATGCTTCGAGGTGCGGTGGTCCATGGACCGATCCAGTGGGGAAAGATTCCACTGCGTGGCATGGTCGGATTATTCGGTCTCGCTGCGTCCTTCAGTTGGGTGATGGGTTTGATGGGCTACATCCGTTCGTCAGGACGTTTGTCCTGGCATGTCAGTGAACTGATGGCCGATGTGTCACCATGGGCATTTACTCCGGACCTTCAGTACGCCACGAAAATGGTGACCTTGAACATGGTGGTGTTCTGGGCGGCCGTGCTCGTCTTGTTCTGGATGTGTCAACGAGGGCAACAGCCTGCGATGGGCGAGGAATTCCGGGAGGAGCAGGCCCCGCTGCTCTCACCGGTTTCGTCGCACGAAACGTAAGAAAGGGAATGACGTCTATGGGTAGTCGTGTGTCGGTATCTGTCGCAATTGCTCTTGGGATCATCACGGCGGTAGGGGCGTGGCAGGACTCTGTCTCGGCAGAAGGACAGATGTTGGTATTGGAAGACTTTCAAGCGAAGGAGCCTGATGGATTTCCTTCCCAGTGGGATCATGAAAATCAGCGGAGTCAGTCGAAAGGGCGTGAAGCCTATAAGGTGCAATCGGAGAACGGGGTGAACTTCTTGTCGGCGAAGGACGCCGGCCAGCGGATTAAGAAAAAGAAAATCGATTGGGACCCTAAAGCCTATCCCGTGTTGACTTGGCGATGGCGGCTCAATAAGGCCGTCGATGGAACGGAACCGCTTGCCGCCGTCTATGCTTCATTGGATACCGATCTGCTCTTTATCCCAGTCTTTACGAAGTATGTCTGGAGCGGATCCAAGCCAGATGGCACGTTCACGGAAGGCGGCATGTTCAGTGGTTCGGAAATTGTTGTGCAAAGCGGGACAAAAGAAATCGGACAGTGGTTTGAAGAACGGATTAATGTGTACGAAGACTTTAAGCGGATCCACGAGCATGAACCGGCCGCGAAGGCCTGGGGGATCTCGATCGTCGCGGCTCCCGGTGTCGAGATTGATTTTGGCCCGCTGATTGCCGTTCCGGCTCACTAGGATCGGAACGTTCGGCTATCTTGATGGCTTGAACCATGGTGATGAAGGGAAAGATACTCGACATTACGCTCGGGATGGCCGTGATGGGTACCGTCGGTATGTTGATCGGCCAAACTATGGGTGGTGGGCTGATGCCTCTGGCTCTTACCATCGGAGTTCTGCTCGGAGGCGTAATCGGCTTTCTTGGCGGCCGCAGATTTCTCATCAGTATCCTAGTCGGGACCGTGCTCGGAGGCCTCTTGGCTTGGTTGATGGCGGGGAGTGATCGTATCTGGGTTGGTGCAGGGGCAGGAGCTGCAATGGGGGGCTTTCTCGGGGTTCAGATTTCAATGTTACTTGATGTGCGCGCGGCGAGGAAGGCTGCAGCTGAACAGGCTGGGCCCTCGACATCTTCATAGATTATGACGGTAGGGGTGTAGAGGTATTTGTGGAAAATAAAGGTGTGCTTGTCGGGTCTATTATTTTCGTGTTCGCATCGTTTTTTCTGATGATCGGCCTGTTGGGATATGAGTCCTATAAGGCGAAAAAAATGAAAGAGCTCGCGGCATCGGTGAAGTCGGAAGATCGTCCGACGGCAACCAGTCTGCCGGCGCAAGACTTCTCGATGTATAAGACGAGGATCGGAGATGAAGGGCGGGAAATGATCCAGATTCCAGAGGGTCCATTTACGATGGGGAGTAATGATGGCGATCCCGATGAAGCGCCCGAGCATCAAGTCTACTTGAAGGGGTTTTATCTTGACCGGAAGGAAGTCACGCAAGAAGAATACATGCGGTTTGCAAAGATGACAAAGCGAGGCAATCCTAGAATCGAGGTATTTGAAGACGATCAGTCGAAGGTGTTGAAGCCTGAATTTTCAGCCATGAGCGTCTCATGGGACGATGCGGTCGCCTACTGTAAGTGGGCGGGGAAACGTCTCCCGACTGAGGCGGAATGGGAGAAGGCCGGACGGGGAGAGAGCAAGAGGAGATATCCGTGGGGAGACACATTCGTCACCAATGCGGCCAACGTAGACGGTAGCGAAGACGGCTATAAATATTTGGCACCACCTGGGTCGTTCGAGGCAGGCCGCAGTCCCTATGGACTCTACGATATGACGGGAAATGTGGCTGAGTGGGTTGAGGATTCCTATGATGAGCAATACTATAAGAAATCGCCATTTCGTGATCCGAAGGGGCCAGACAACGCAGACCTTAAAGTCGTACGCGGCGGTTCGTGGAGAGAGACGGAGCACAATGCGCGGTTATCCAAGCGATTTGCTGCCAAGCATTGGCGTGCAGACGTGACGATCGGTGTTCGGTGCGCAAGTGATCTGGAATAGGTGGCCCGGGATGCTCTGTTCGAGGCACGATGTTAGAAGCTAAGTTTAAGCTGGTGTTTCTCTTTGTGGTACTGGTATGTGCCGCCATGCCGATCGTTGCGATTATGCGCGGCACGACCTTGACTCCATATGAGAAGTCAGCGTCAGAAAGTTCCGGTGAGGTCGAACCAGAAATAGACGCGGCTTCCGGGGAGGAGCCCATTCAGGAAGAGATGGTCGCCATTTCGGCCGGGCCGTTCATTCGAGGCACGAATGACGGTGGATTCGACGAACAACCGCAGCGCACTATTTTTCTTGATGCCTTTTCCATCGATCTGCATGAAGTGACGAATCACCAGTATCAACAATTTGTGACCGCTACAGGTCATCGGAAGCCTGGACTGCCTTCGCGCTATGCAAAGAGTGGGAGTAAGGTGCGGGGTGTCAATCAACCGGTCGTGTATGTCTCGTGGGAAGATGCGTCAGAATATTGCCGCTGGAGGGGAAAACGGCTCCCGACTGAAGCAGAATGGGAGAAGGCGATGCGGGGGTCGGACGGCAGGCTTTGGCCGTGGGGGAATAGTGAGCAGCCCGATGGGGCCAATTGGGCCCGAGTGCAAGATGGCCATGAGGTCTCAGCGCGAGTAGGGACGTTTGCGACCGACAAGAGTCCGTTTGGAGTCATGGACGGCGCTGGGAATGTTATCGAATGGGTAGCTGATTGGTACAACGAGACCTACTACAAGGATTCGCCGGAACGAAATCCGGCGAGTCCAGAGCATGGGACCTACCGTGTGCTCAGAGGGGGAGGGTACACGACGACTGGATTGGATATCCGGATTACCAGTCGAAGTAAGATGATGCCTGATTTTAGAGATGAAACTATCGGGTTTCGATGCGCGAGTTCGAAGGAAAAAATATCTGGAGGCGGAGCGGAAAACCCGTGAAGAAATTACAGAAAGTCGAAGTAGTAGAGGATCAAAAACACGGCCAAAATGATGTTGACAACCATACCAGCCAAAACTATAATGTCGAACACTTTTGAGTTTTTTGTCACAGTTTCTCCTGTTGTTTCGTGCGCAAGCGACGGAATCAGATAACATTAGGTCTGGGTACCTGTCAAGAAAACACAATAATTCAGAACTGCCCACCAAACATATTGATCTGGAGTGAAAACTACAATGGCAACACCGACGACATCTGCGCCTGACAGCGAGATCAAGGTAAAAATCGGCAAGATGATTTTCTACATTACATGTGCTGTTGGTCTATGGTTCTTCTACTGGTTTGCTGGCATTCAGTGTCCTTGTTGAGTTGAAGGGCATACTCTAACTTCGTTGAAGGCCTGCCGCGCAATTTTCCTCGTGAAATAAGTGCCGGTAGGAGAGGAGAAAGGTGAAATGAGCGCGCTGAATAACCCTGTCATTGCAGTTATCGTCTCTCTTATTATTTCGGTGGCGTATTTTACTCTCGTTGATCATTACTTGATGGATATGCAGGGGCTCGACTACTGGTATCTGTTCCGTCAATAGATGAAACTCATGTAGTCAGGGCTTCTGAAAAGTTTTTAAATTTAATTCGGTGTATCTAAGGAGGTATTCCATGGGCCTGTTAGCCGGCAAGCGCGTATTTTCAATCATGGCGCTCTGCATGATGGTTGGCCTCCTTCTGCTTCCGATCGTCGTGGCTCTGCCTTCGCCAGCAATCGGTGAAGAAGCTCCTGCCGCCGGCGAGGAGGTGAAGAAGGAAGGGGATAAAGTCGAAAAAGGTCGCGATGTTTATTATAAGACTGAAGGTATTGTAGTTGGTGCTCCTGCCCCTAAGACCACGGATGGGCCCAAGGATTATCCGCGGTATAACTTCGAGAGCCGCGTGTTGATCTGGTTTGCCAATCAACAACACCTCTACTATGGCAGCTTCGTGCTGGCGGTCCCGATCTTTTGCATGATCATCGAGTTCATGGGGGTTGTGACGAAAGATAAGGCGCTTGCGAAGCGGTATGATCAGCTGGCCTATGACTTCATCAAAATCAGCCTGACGGCATACTCCTTGACGGCTATTTTGGGCGGTATATTAATTTTCACATTTTTGACGCTTTATCCCGCGTTTTTCTCGTATTTATCAGGAATTTTCCGCCCGGTTATGCACATCTATGCCTTGATGTTTGTGGCTGAGAGCGGGACCCTCTACATCTATTATTATGGTTGGGACAAGATGAAAGAAGGGTTCCTGAAGTGGATCCACTTGAGCATGTCGGTGGTCTTGAATGTGATCGGTACTCTCCTTATGTTCTTGGCGAACTCCTGGATCGGATTCATGATGTCGCCGGCTGGCGTCGATGAGCAGGGGCGGTACCTTGGGAACATTTGGCACGTCATCCATACGGCGTTGTGGAACCCGCTCAACCTCCATCGCATCCTTGGCAATATGGCCTTTGGTGGCGGTGTCGTGGCGGCGTATGCGGCCTACAAGTTCCTGGCATCAAAGACCGATGAGGATCGAGCTCATTATGACTGGATGGGCTATATTGCAATGGCCCTCGGTGTTGCCTTCTTGATCCCCCTGCCGTTCGCTGGGTACTGGTTGATGCGTGAGGTTTACGCATATCGGCAACAAATGGGTATCACGTTGATGGGTGGATTGCTTGCCTGGCTGTTCATTATCCAGGCCACCATGATCGGCATCCTCTTTCTCAGTACCAACTATTATCTGTGGCAAGCCATGGGACGAATGCGAGGGGCTGAAAAGTATCAGCGCTACATCAAATACCTCGTATTCTTGCTTGCGTGCGGGTACATGGTGTTCATCACGCCCCACACAATGGTCATGACCCCTGCTGAGCTGAAGGCTATGGGCGGTCAGCAGCATCCGGTGTTAGGTAACTATGGGGTGATGTCGGCCAAAAACGGCGGTATCAACGTTATTATTACGACTACGGTGCTGAGTTTCGTCTGGTATATGCGAGGCAATAAAGTATCCACTGTCTCGTGGGCGAAATTTGGCAACATCTTTATGGGCGTATTCTTCACGTGTGCGTATGTCAATATTATCTGGCTTGCCATTTATGGCTATTACATTCCGGCAAACGTTCGGGTTGGATTGTCGGTTCCACAGGTTGCGACCACTCTGTCTTGTCTGTTCTTCATGTTCGCACTCAATAGTGTGATGATGAAGGGGGCAAAGCAAATGGGGCCAATAGAATGGGGGAAGATTTCCGCACGATCGCAGTACGCCCTCATCATG
>JAHBWR010000078.1 GCA_019636875.1 Nitrospira sp. | reverse complement strand
GTCCATCGTCTCGATCGCACTCCATCCGACGAATTCTAATATCCTCTACGTGGCGACGAACGATGCCGTCTACAAATCGCGTGATGGGGGTGGGACCTGGGAACGGTTTCCAAGCTTTAGCGCACGCCGGGTGACGACGCTGGCGATCGATCCTGTGCTGCCGGCCACGATCTATGCCGGCACGATGGGGGACGCGGTCTACAAGAGCCCGGATGGCGGGCAACGGTGGCTTCCGCACAACGTCGGATTAAAAGAGCACGTGTCGTTCGTGAACCAGTTTGTATTCCACCCGGCGCTGAACGAAACGATCTATATCGCGACGACAGTCGGTGCCTATTACTCGAGGGATGCAGGCCGCGAGTGGGAAGAACGGATGAATGGGATGAAGGAAGTCCACATCGTGACCTCCATTGCCATCGATCCCAAGGACCCCACCATCCTCTATGGAGGCACAACGGGAGGAGTCTATCGTTCAGATGATGGGGCGATGTCGTGGAAACGGATCAATACCGGACTCATTCCAGAGAGTGAACTGATGGCATCCATGGCCCTTGGTGTCAACGCCATCGAAATCGATCAGACGAATCCCGACGCTGTGTATGCCGGGACCACGAAAGGCCTCTTTCGCACGGGGAATAAGGGGGAAGCCTGGGACCGAATCGGAGAATCCTTGTCAGATCCCTTTATCAGCAGCCTACTGCTTCATCCCACCGATCCGTCGGTGCTCTATGTTGGTGGTCCAGCCGGGGTCTGGAAAAGCGTCGATCGTGGAAAAACCTGGAAGGCGGTGAACCAAGGCATTGCCACGCTGAACATTCGCGCCTTGGCCATGAATCACAAGAACTCGCAGCTTCTGTATGCCGGAACGAACGGGAGTGGGCTCTATCGATCGACGGATGCCGGCGCGACGTGGACGGCGGTGCCGCTCAAAGCCGCGCCGGTGGCACATCAGTAGCCGGACTTCGGTCCACCGCTCCCGTGCTGATACCGACTGCTGTAGGACAGCATCTTGTCGGACATGGCTTTCCACTCATCGGCCGTCATCAGTTCTTTCATTTTGAACCGGAGGCTCAAGACTTTGGCCGAGCTCTGGGTCCGTTGAACGGTCGCCTCGTTGAGGATTTTCGAAAATTCAGCAGGCTCTGCCGTATAACTTGTGTTGAGGGTGTACAGTTGCCGGTGATAGTTCCGTTCCTGTTCTCGGCTGGCCTTCAGTTCGTTGATGATCTCACCGACGAGCGCGTTGACCTCTTTCGCTTTGTTCGGATCCTGCACGGTCCTATTAATGAGCCCCGCCATATCTTGCTGACCCTTCTGCCAGTACGCCTCGCTCTTGCCCGCTCCCATGCCGTGGTGATGATGATGGTATGAGGAACACCCGACCAGAACGACCATGCCCATCCCCACAAGTAAACCATTGACCATCCGATGCATACGTGCCTCCATGAAAAAGTTGTGACCCGGTTCGTTCTTACCGTATCATTGTCCAGAATATCATGCCAGAAGTCTTACCGACCTCACCTGATAAGTTTCAGGCGCTTAAAACGGAGTTTCGCCACCACCTCGAAACGTTCTATGCGGGGCTCAAGCTGGCTCCGCCGTACGAAAGCGTGGAAAAAGCGGTCCGCACCCTGACGACCATGGTCCATGGA
Source organism: Nitrospira sp. (assembly GCA_019636875.1). GTDB lineage: Bacteria > Nitrospirota > Nitrospiria > Nitrospirales > Nitrospiraceae > Nitrospira_D. The sequence continues at coordinate 14,637 of JAHBWR010000078.1, read as the reverse complement.
CTTCCAATTGAAGAACAAACCCGAGTCCTGGCTGATCCTGTCTTGCGATGGCGGCAATTCCAACGCGCCTTTGAAGCCTCAGGCCTTGCGAAGAAACATCGTGGGATCATCGTTGGCCTGGTGCGAGATCGATCGGCAGTCAGTTTGCCCGCCGAGTACGACCATTTCCTGGAGTTCTTTCGAGTGTAGGGTCGTGACGAGAGCGACCGCTAGGAGGAGACTGGACTCGAGAGCGTCTCCCGAAGCTCCTCGTAGACCTTCATCAGGCGGGTATCTTCCAGGCGATAGGAAAAGGCGAGGGTGACGAGCCCGAAGGCCAGGACAAGACCCGCCAGCCCGATAATGCCGAGCCCGACCAGCGCGCCTCCCAGCGAGGCAAACCCACCTTCCATCGCGTATTGAACCACGAAGGTGAGTGATCCGATGGCCACGAGCGCAAACCACATGAATGTAATCAGCGTCGATGACCATGGAATGCGTTTCACACAGAGAGTCCCTAGCGCGTGATCGTGAGGAGCAAGATGAATCAGACCCTTCACCGGCCAGGCTGTGCGAAACCGCCTCGAGAAGAATCGATACTGAGGACGAATCGCGATCTGTGATAATTCCGGGTAAAAGCGGGCCACTCCGTGCGGGAGCATCAATAGACCGTTGGGAGTGAATCGTTCTTGGACCGTGCTCAGTGCGGTATTCGGCCATTGTTCCGAACGATCTGCCACCCGGCAGCCATACCGAATCGCGTACGGGGTCAGTCGGATGAAATACAGCCAATCGCCGACGATCAGCCCAACGAATAAAGCAGCTGCAAAGAAGCCGGCGAGAAGCATGGCCGTAGCTATCCCATAGGAGTGGAGCGTGAATCAAGACAACGGTATCGTGAGATGATTCGTGTCCCACATCAAAGGCTCGCACGAATACTCCGATTTCCAAGTTGATCAAGGAAGCTGTTGACTCACGAAGAGCAGTTTGGCTAGAGTACGACGGGCGACGTTCCGGGCGGGTCTTGCATCACTGGGGTTTCCCGCCAGAATTTATTCCTACGTCTACACATCGCGAATTGATTGTCTACACTCCGCAGCAAAGCTGCACGCAGCGAGTAGGCCGTCTGGCGTTTGGAGGAGAGCATGGATCCCATCAAAATTGAGCGTGTCTACACGACGTACGCGGGCTTTTACGACAAGGTGTTTGGAAAAGTATTCCATGAGGGACGTGAATCGGCCATTCGGAATTTGAACGTGCAGCCGAACGAACATATTCTGGAGGTGGGTGTAGGGACAGGGTTGGCTCTTCCGATGTATCCACACCATTGCCGCATCGTCGGGATCGATCTCTCTGAGGGCATGCTGGCGAAAGCCAAAGAAAAGGCCGGAGCCCTCGGGCTCGATCATGTCGAGCTTCATCGCATGGATGCGGGCGCGATGGAATTTGAGGACGATAGCTTTGATACGGTGGTCGCGGCATACGTCGTCACGGCGGTTCCGGACTATCGAAAGGTCGTAAATGAGATGATTCGGGTCTGTCGTCCTGGCGGCCGGATTGTCATGTTGAACCACTTCAGCAATGGAAACAAAGTGATCGCTGCAGTGGAGAAAGTGATCTCGCCGTTGACCAAACACTTGGGTTGGCGCACGGATCTCTCGCTCAATACCGTGTTGGAAGGGACGTCCTTGCATGTTGCAAGGAAGCAGAGCGTCAATCCCCTGCGGTTTTGGGCGTTGGTCGAGTGTGTGAACGGAAAAGCGAAGCAGACGAACGGAAATGGCGTAGACCACCACATTCCTGGCTATATGAACGGTCGCGAGGGCACCGGTTTTTCAGCGGCGAATGGGAAAGAGCAGTATTCCCCGGAACACGTGCACTGACTTGCAGATGCTCCCCCGTTCTTACTGACTACGTCGTGAATGGTGTTCCCGTGCCAGCCAGCTCTCCCAGTCGCGACCCGGGATGATAGTCGTTCCGACCAGGCAGTCACCAGGGAATTGCCGGGTGATATGATCCGCAAGGACTTCGAGAATACGGCTCATCCGCTGGTTCTGATCTCCGAATACCCGCAGCATTAATCCAAATCCCTGTCCTTCCAGTGGGCCATAGGCCAGCACATGTATCATACTGTCCTCGTCGGCGAGGGAGTTATGGACTGGAATCAGATCGCCTTCCCACTGCACGGCGGGATGTGTCCCCGGGTTCCGATTCGTCTTTCGCCAGGTGCAAGGCAGGCCTGCCTGGTCGAGCTCGTCTAGCAACCAGTCGACAGTGGGGCCCTGGGGAGTCCGACCTTGAAAAACCCACCGAGCGAGTTCCGTCGCATGCCGAGCCGGCACAAACGGAACGGCGACTTCTTCGAGATGGGCCTCATCACAGACGACGTACAGCTCGCCCTGCGGGTCGAACCAAAATCGCAGTTTTCCCGCGCTCCATTCCGTCTGGATGATGCCGAGCGATGAACAATCCACTCCATCTTGCTCGAACACCGAAAAGTCCGTCACCCCCGTCATCGTGAGCGTCGCCACTCGAACCAACTCCCGTACCTCATAGCGAATGGTCACGGCGATTGTCGTTCCAGCCGGCACATCCCGCCCCGATCCTTCGTCAAACAGGCGCCGTTTGGTGATCCGGATGTCGGTGACATACCCTGAGCGGAACCCACCAGTATGGCCGATCAACCAGCGCAAATCGTCGGCATTTTGGATGAAATATGTCATGGGACGATTGTAGCCTACGTGTAGACGCGCTGCTACCTCTGCGCATGCCCCCAAACCGAAAGTACAGGAGGGCGTCGAGGTCGGAGTGGAGTGGTGACCTCACAGGAACCCTGCCGAGCGAGCCCGACTTTTCTGCAGAGTGAGGCTGCGATAGTCGCTTCGTTTCGACCCTGGTTAATCATGACGAATCGACCATGTGGCTGCAGATTACGAGCGATCCGTGAAAATAAGGCGTGTGGTGTAAAGAGGGAGAGTGGTAATCGCCAGGCCAACACAGGATCAGGCGTCACGAAGGGATACCAGGCCGTCACGATGTCTGCCGGGCGTTCGTAATAGGCATAGTCACCGACGATGAATTGTGCGTTGGGCAGCGAGTGGATATACCCTTGTGCATAGTCAAGGCGACTATACCCGTTCAAGTAAATCCGGTGTCCTTCGACCTCGATCCCCAATAACTCAGCGGGACGGAAGAAGGTGTGCAGGACGGGTGCGTACCAAAAATTACTGGAGCCGATATCCTGAACGACTCCACCTCTCGAACGGGGAAGTCGCATTCCCGACCAGGCCTGTTCCAGAATATCGAGGTAATCATACTGCTTCAGGGCCGTCAGTTGTCGCGCAGACTCTTCGAACCGAACGTCAAATCGCTGTTGAAGCCGTTCGATTCGTTCACGAACCACTCCGCTGAGTTGATCCAATTGCCCCGAGGCGCGTTCACGATAAATCCCACGCGACCAGGCTAGCCCTTGACCCAGACGAAACCAGAATGCGTGATAGCGGGAAGCCAGCCGCTGCCGTATCGAATAGGACGTGGCGCGCTCCGGAGACATCGCGGATAGGGATCGCGCCCGATCTTGAGGGTTTACAGGCTGTTCCACGACTGCATTATGCCCGACGACGGAGATCGACATATGCTTTAATCGGCAGATTCACCACAGGGCTAAAGGGGAGTCGGGGAAAAGGTGGTCAGGATCAGCTGGAGAGGGCCTGTCGGAACCTCTCTGGTTGGTCAGGGGTCAACAACCAGGGGCGATCATGTTTGCGTTCAATCCAAATAAAGCGATCGGTACGAGAGACGTGCATGTGTATGATGCCATGTCGTGTGGTCCACAGCCAGCCGAACCCCCCACCGAGCCCTCCTGCGCCCGCTCTCAAGCTCCAACCGATTTCTTGTTTCAACTCTTCCCGGTTGAGAAGACGAACGGTGGAAATGCTTTCACGAGGAATCTCCTGTCGTTTGAGTGGCCAGATGACGTTCAAAGACTGGTGAGTCACGACAAAGAACCTCGGGCGAAAGCGGAGCCAGATCCATCCATACAGGGCCAGCACGATGAAACATGGAAGTACATGAATCCGAGCCCCGCTCAATGCCGCCACTAGAAAACCGAGCGGCAGCGCCAGGAGCAGCATCGTGATAGAGCGAATGATCGGGGACATCGGAGCAAGACGGAACGTCTTTGTTGTTGTCTGGCCGTCCATGGATCAGTGTGTGCAAGCACATCTGAGTCAGTAGGTATCAGCAAGCAGCTGCTGATAGACTGCCAGGTCACTTGGGGAGTGACAACAAAAGATCACATCTCTGACCGTGGGGAAGAGCTCCGTCACGAGTGTAGCGTTGTCGGTACAGATGGTGTGATGCGATGCAGGCATGCATGGATTCTTCAACCTGTGGGAGCTGGAGCTTGGCTGAATCGTAAGGTCAGTCCATCCATCCGTTCTGGATCGATGGTGATGCTATCGCGATCGGTTGCAATCGCCCATCGCTTATCAATCAGCTTTCGAGCCGTTGATCGGAGATCGGCACAGGCAAACTCAAGGCCGAGTAATCGGTTGCTCTTCCCGGCGTGAAATCGGAGCGGGGGTCCCATGCTGAATGTATGAATCGAACGCGGGTGCAGGTCTGGACGATCAAGGAGTCTTCTCCACGTTACGATACTGGTCGAAATTGCGACATCGACGGCGGCAACCTCCGTAATGCCATACGGCCCACCCTGTCGGGTGCGTTGCCAGTCGGTCGTCAGCTCAGCAAGCCGTTCGGGATGGCGATCGACGTGATACTCACATAGGAGGGCCATCGAATCGCTCAGGAGTTTGGCAAGTGCCTGTGAACCGGTTTCGGTCTTGGCTACCCAGGTGCTCACGGCCGACAGCACACGACCAATTCGTGTGTCTCCACCCAGCCGACGCCCCAGCCAAAACAACGTGTTCGGTGAACCGTCGAGCAAGTCGCGCAAGAAGGTGAGCGTGGCCTTCGCTTCAATCAGTCCTTCATAGTGTATTGTGACGGGCGGTGTGTGGAGCACATCTCGATCCACCAACTTCTTCACGATGTCCCAGGTAGGTTCAGATGGCGAAAAGCCGATCCCATAGAGCCTAGTTCCAGGCGAGTCAAGCCCCACGAATCGACCGATCTCGATGGTCATATTGCCAGCCCGCAGACCACCTGACACCAGTGGGCCATAGTCGCTGATCGGCCACACGACCGGCAGTCCGAATTCATTGCGAAACCTGGCAAAGATACGCTCCAGGTCTTGTGTATGGATCAGGACATGGTCGATACCACGAATGATCGATGGTGATACACTCTGTCTCCGCTTGCTCGTCCTTTTCGCAGTGGGAACAACCACACCGACCTCCTCATGAACGCCTGATACCGCTGTCCAGGTCTTCCGACGAGAATGATGAGCCTCCAGGCATTCAGCGTTGGCGCAATCGAACGACTCATCCTGTACTGTGATTAGGATACCGTGCTCAGGGTTCAAGATTGAAGGGGGCTGTATGGTCACCATATTGAAGATCTTCTGCTCTTTTCTTCAGGCCTTGTTGTCGGCTATGGTACAAAGATTCTCCTCTGAGGGGCCTAGAGACAGGCAAACAATTGTGGCTGGAAGACAATGGTGTCCAAGAGGTGAAGTGGGAAACTAAAGAGAGGATTTTTTAAGGATCTATCCATGCGCGCCGTGTGTCTCCAGCATGTTCCCTTTGAAGGCCCAGGTGCTTTTCGTGCGGCACTCGGCGAACGAGGAGTCGCACTAGAGCAGTATCTGGTCCCGCAGGACGGCCTACCCAAAGATGCCGGTGATCTTCTCATCGTGATGGGTGGTCCGATGTCGGTGAATGATTCAGATACATGGATCACGGAGGAAACCGCATTCATCAGATCGGCGCTGCTGGCGGGGAAACCCGTGATCGGAGTCTGTCTAGGCAGTCAGTTGATGGCGAAAGCACTCGGTGCGAAGGTAGGGCCAGGGAGCGCGTTGGAAATCGGCATGACGCCGGTTTGTCTCACGAGTGCAGGAAAACAAGATCCGGTGTTCGGAAGGGCCCCCGATACCTTCTCCGTCTTTGAATGGCACGGGGAAATTTTCGACCTGCCGCAGGGATGTGTAGCTCTGGTGGGGTCCGAGGTGGCGCCGATCCAGGCATTTCGGTATGGCGATCAGGCCTATGGCCTCCTCTTTCATCTAGAAATGGAAGAGGGTGGCATCGATTCGCTGTGCCGAGAATGTGCGTCGGATCTGTCCAAAGCGGCACTTACTGCTTCCCATGTGAAGGCGACGGCCATGCCCCACCTTCACCGGTCGCATGTCATAGCCGATCGGCTGATCCACCACCTTCTAACAGCTGTAGATTGATTACCTAGTCAGTCTTGAAGTAGTCTTGTTTCCTTCGCTCACACATTCGAGCGTCCTCATGCCAAATGTCCACATTCGATGTTCTGACATGTGGTTGCAACGACTGTGTGACGAGAAGATGAGGATATTATACGAAAGGAGTTTGATCCACCATGGCCGGTTTTCCGATTGAAGTCGCGACCCGTATCAAGACCTTACCTCCGTACCTCTTTGCAGCTATCGACAAGATGAAGCAGGAGGCTATTGCGCGAGGGGTCGACATCATCAATCTTGGAATTGGCGATCCCGATTTGCCGACGCCGAAGCCCATCATCGAAAGCTTGGCAAAAGCAGCCCAAGACCCCAAGCATCACCAATATCCCTCGTATGAAGGCATGTTGTCGTTCAGGAAAGCCGTGGCAGGATGGTATAAGCGCCGTTTCAATGTCACGCTCGATCCAGCCGATGAGGTCCTGACGTTGATCGGCTCCAAGGAAGGGATCGGGCATGTTCATCTGGCGTTTGTCGATCCCGGTGATGTCGTGCTGGTGCCCAGCCCAGGCTATCCGGTCTATCCTGTCGGAACCAGTTTTTGCGGCGGTACCGCCCATTTCATGCCGCTGACCAAGGCCAACGGTTTTCTCCCTGATTTGAGTGCGATTCCGAAGGTCGTGGCCAACAAGGCCAAGCTGATGTGGCTCAATTCGCCGAACAATCCCACGTCGGTGATCATGACGAAGGATTACTTTAGGCGAGCCATCGAGTTTGCGCAGCAGCATCACATTATCATCTGTCACGACGCGGCGTACTCGGAAATTTATTATGACGGCAAGCGGCCGGTGAGTTTCATGGAAGTGGAAGGCGCCAAAGACGTCGGTGTGGAATTTCATTCCCTCTCGAAGACCTACAACATGACGGGTTGGCGCATCGGATTTGTCGTCGGGAACAAGGCCGTTTTGGCCGCTCTCGGCAAGGTGAAAAGTCAGTTGGACTCCGGTGTGTTTGAAGCGGTGCAGGAGGCCGGCATCACCGCCCTTGAGCTGGACGATTCTGTGACCGACGGCATCCGAAAGATTTATCAGGAGCGTCGAGACACGATCGTCCACGGACTCAAAAAGCTGGGGCTCGACGTTGATGCACCTCCCGCTGCATTCTATATCTGGGTGACCGTACCGAAGGGATATACCTCGACGTCCTTCACCGCGCATTTACTGGAAAAGGCCGGCATTGTGACGACACCAGGCAACGGCTTCGGCGCACCGGGCGAAGGCTATGTTCGCATGACGGTCTGTACAACCAAGGAGCGGCTTGCGGAAGCGGTTGAGCGGATCCACAAGGCAGGTTTTTAGCCGTGTAGGAGACCGGCCCTGACATGTGAGGGGTACACACTCTCACGGCCGCTTTTCCCGTTTCACTGTTCGCGCGTGTCATGGCTTCTATGGAAACCGTCTTCATCGGGTTTGGGTCCAACGTCGGCGACCGAGTCGACTATTGCGATCGTGCCGTGACACTGATCGGGTTGCTCCCTCATTCACGGCTCATTGGAGTGTCGCTCTTGTATGAAACGGAACCGGTTCGAGACCGAACCGATCCAGGGGAAGGGTGGTTCCTCAACGGCGTGGTACAGATTGAAACTGATGTCACACCCCAAAGCCTCCTTGCGATACTCCAAGAGATTGAGCGATCCCTTGGGCGGGATGAGGATAACCGTTCTGGGCCTCGAACGATCGATCTCGACATTCTTTTCTATGGTGAACGCGTCATTCAGGAGCCAGGGTTGACTATCCCACACCCCCGACTTCATGACCGCCGGTTTGTTCTCATGCCGTTGAATGAATTGGATCCGCTCTGGGTCCATCCCGTGCTCCAGCAATCGGTTGCACGACTATTGGAACAAGTAAAGGACCAAGCCTGCGTGCAGCTCCTCTTTCCTCAGCCGTCCACGAAATATGGGTCTCGTCCTAGGTGCAGTTCACCACCGGGCACATGAAGATCATCCGCTCACCGAATGCCATGACTGTTTGGAGTGAGGGCCTTCGGCGGGAAGGTGTACGAATTGGGCTGGTCCCCACAATGGGGGCCTTGCACGAAGGACATCGCGCCCTGATTCGAGCGGCCCGTTTGCGATGCGACGCCCTTGCGGTCAGTATCTTCGTCAATCCCACGCAGTTCGGCCCTCGCGAAGACCTCACTAAGTACCCACGCCCCATTTTGCGCGATCGAGCCCTTTGCAGGAATGAAGGGGTGGATGTGTGTTTTGAACCGAATGCAGAGGCCATGTACTCTGAAGGATTTCAGACGATCGTCACCCTTCCTACGATTGCACGTCGGTGGGAAGGGGAAGTGCGCCCTCATCACTTTTCCGGGGTTGCCACCGTCGTGACCAAACTCTTCGGGATTGTCCGCCCTCACATCTCACACTTTGGGCAGAAAGATTTTCAGCAATCGGCGCTGGTTCGACAGCTGGTCGAGGATCTCAACCTTGGTGTGACCATTGTCGTGGAACCGACAGTACGGGAGAAGGATGGGCTGGCACTGAGTTCACGCAATGTCTATCTCTCGCCGGATGACCGAGTGCGCGCCGTGAGCTTGTACAGAAGCTTACAGGCGGGGGCTGACGTGATCCGAAGAGGTGTTCGTGCTGGGAAGGTAATCCAGGCAGCGATGCATCGGGCCGTCAAAGCCGAGCCGAACATGACGGTCGACTATCTGGCGGTCTGCGACCCTCACACGCTCGAGCCTCTTTCAATGGTGACAAGGAAGGCCGTGCTGCTCGGAGCCGTGCGCATCGGGCCCGTTCGACTGATTGATAATCTCCTCGTGACAGCGCTCTCACGACGCTTGGAGCACAGAAGGCAAGACTAAGATAAGAAATTCTGGTGCAGGTTTTGTCCGACGAGCAGGCTGAGAATGACCTGGCTGAGGCGATTCTTATCGGCTGTCACCATTTCAAGGAAGCTCAGCCCTACTGATCCCGGCCTCGACGAGCACACCATGGCCGTCTCAATCTTGATCGGCTCTTCATCGGAAGCTGGCTTGATGACCAATTCAACGAACGTTCCCTGAGGCAACGTTGCGGCGGTCTCGAGCGTACACCCTCCCATGGATATGTCCGTCACACGATTGGTCGTTTGCGCGGCATGTTCTGCGAGGAGGTTTGCGCGGAACGACACGGGCAGACGCTTATACTCCCGGCGGTCTGTTGCTGAGGGGGGCGAAGTAGGGACGCTTCTGAAGACTCGGAAACGTGTGGTACAGAGCTGGCAACGAAACGGAAAGATCCTGAAGCGATTGAAGATCCGCTCCATGGTGCTTTCATCATGGATCCGTCGAACGAAAGGGGTTCCGCAAGTTGGACAGTGTGGATCTTTCATGTGCTCTCAGAGGAACCCGTCGCGGTGTTGTGTGTTGCTAGCGCCATAGCCAATACGTGCTCTCGTTGTGCTTCTAAGATCGGGTTAATATCAGCGGGCGAATAGGTTGGGGGTTTCACCCATTTTCCATCTGCTCGTTTATAACCACCCACTTTGCTCAGATTCGACCGGTGGACTTCCTGAAACACCGGCTCCATATCGATCCCATAGGACACCGCCGTCCCATAGGTGACGTAGAGCAGGTCCGCCAGTTCCTTTGCGACAGCGGCAAGATTTCCGGCGGCCATCGCTTCCTTCAACTCATCGAACTCTTCCTGGATGAGACGGACACGAAGCTGCTTCGTGTCATCATTCAGGTCGGTCGGAACGGTCTGTACCAGAATGTCGAATCTGTTATGAAAGGCTTCAACCATGGTTTGTTCGTTCGTCATGCGCACTCCTTCAGTCGCTATCAAAAGACAATGTTTTCTGGGGGACGACCTCAGTCGGCTCAAGCGTAAGAATCTCGCGATCAGAGGACACTCCCAATTCTTTGAAGCGCCGTGCAGCCGGGAGAATACGTGTCTCCAGAGAGCCCACAGCGCGGTTATAAGCCGATACGCTTTTCCCCAGGGCCTGCCCCACATCGTTCATATGTCCAGCCAGCACGGCCATCCGTTCGTACAGCTCCTTGCCTAACCGGCCTGCTTCTTCCGCGTGGGCGGTCAGTCGCTCTTGTCGCCATCCGTAGGCCACGGCACGTAGCAGCGCAACTAATGTTGCCGGAGTTGCCAGCACGATTCCATTGGCAAACCCCTCTTCAATGAGCTGAGGATCCTGGTCCAATGCAGCGCCGAGGTACTGTTCGCCGGGGAGAAACAGGACGACGAACTCAGGGGAATGATCGAATTGCGTCCAGTAGGCTTTCAATGAGAGTTCATCCATGCGACTCTTCACTTGAGCGGCATGGCGACGCAAGGCTTCAGCCTGTTGGACATCATTTTGTGCTTCGTGGGCGTCCAAGTAAGCGGAGAGCACGGTTTTCGCATCAACGATGATCTGACGCCCGCCTGGCAGCCGAACCACCATATCAGGTCGAAACCGTGCGTCCTCACTGGTGACGGACGGTTGTTCGACGAAGTCACAGTGTTGCACCATCCCGGCAAGTTCTGCGACTCGCCTTAAGGTCAACTCTCCCCATTGCCCTCGGACGGTCGGCGCTCGTAGGGCTTTGACCAGGTTTCCGGTTTCCTGCTGTAACCTCTGCTGAGACTCAGCCAATGATTTCAGATGCTGATCCAACCCCCCGTACGCCGACTGTCGTGATTGTTCCAGAAGACGAAGCTGCTCATCGTACCGCTGCAGCGTGTCGTGAAGGGGACGCACCAGCGCATCAATGGCCTGTTGGCGCTGGATCAGGTCGCCATCAGCTTTGACATGAAGACTTTCGAACGTCACAGCGGCAAGCTTCAGAAATGCCTCATTATTTTGTTTTAAGGCCTCGCCGGAAAGGGCTTGGAACGTCCCGACGAGCTCCGCGCGGGATTGGGTGAGCAAGACCTTCTGTTCCGCGAGCTGCCGTGCCGATGTTTCCATTCGAGTTTCAGCCAGGACGCGGGCCTGCTGGGTTTGGGATAGTTCCTCACGCAACAACAGGGCCGCGGTCCGCTCCAGCTCCAATTGCTTTCGTAGCTCATCGGCAGTCGCCTCGGCGCGTTGGGCCTGAGAACGCAAGCGCCCAGTGACCCAAAGCCCTACGACTAGACCACCGAGAAAAATCCCAACCCCAAATCCAATAGCTAAGGGAATGCCCTCGGTCAGGCGTGTGAAATACTCAAAAAATTGAGGAGACAAAGAACTCCCATATGTAGGGTGTCAAAACAGCATTTTTAGTCACAGTACGCAAGGTATTGAGAAAGGTCAAGGAGCAGAAGACCCAGATCAAATAGCTCTAGCCACAGCTCGATGGTGGAGATGGCTCGATACGAATGGTCCCCGACTTTGTGTCGAGCGTGACGTGTGGCCCGTCAGCAAGTTGGGCCATCGCCCCTTGCACGTTGGCGATGGCTGGTAACCCATATTCACGAGCGATGATGGCTCCATGCGACAATGTTCCACCCATTTCCGCGATCAGTCCCCCAGCAATTCCAAAGAGTGGTGCCAGGCCTGGATCAATAACCGGCACCACCAGGATGTCACCCGGCATCACGTTTCTCCAATCCATGACCGATCGAATCAGTCGTGCCGGACCAATTACGAATCCAGTACTGATTGGCATGCCGGTGAGCTGGCTTGGGCTATCGGTTCGAATGGATAGGTGCATCTGTTGGTTCAGGGATTCCCAGTCTCGAATCGTATCGGGGACCGAGGCAGCTGCATTGTGCTCTCGTTCCAGGCGGCGTTCGCGGACAATAGCGTTCCAGTTTGTGGTGTTTCCTGTGAGGAGATCGTTTCGCTCGTCGATGGATAGGAAAAAGACGTCCTCGCGCTCATCCAGTCGGCGTTGCGCGACTAAAAGCTCACCAAGACGCAGCAACAGCGTCCGGATGGCGACTGAGTAATACATTAAATGGTGTCGATTGGCTTCTCGCAGTGCGAAGAATCGCCCCAGCCTTCTATAGCACCATGAAAAAGCCAGCCATCGATCGATACGCCAGCCAATTCGTTCCTTGATCTGCTCGAGCGCGGCGACTCTATTCTGTTCTTGACGCGCCAGAACGGCCTGATGAGAAGGGGAAGCCGAGAGGAGTTGGGTCCGGAGAATCGTCAAAACTGCTTCCGGATTATCGGCCAGCCGCGGCGACATGACATCTGATTCGCCGACTCCTCGGTGGCCATAGTCATCCAAATAGGCTTGGAAGGCACGAAGGAATTGTGTGTCGGCAAGCACGGAACGAAATGTCGAAGGCTTCCATGATTCCGCTGTGAAGAATGAGCTTACAATCGGCTCTTCTCGCGCGATGTCGGTGAGCTCAGCGAGACGGAGAATCTGCTGTGCGCTGATGACGGTCCCCTGTCCTTGCAGTGCGGCGTTCAAGAGCTCTCGCCAATCTGGGCCCAGCCAGTGGGGAAGAGTACGGTTGAACATTTCTAAACACTGACCGACTCCTCCAGCAATTCCGAAGGTGACCTCTCGGCCCTCCAGCCAGGGGCCCAGCGCATCCAACTTTGGGACCAGTTCATCAATTGAAAAATGCCGCACGCGAGTATGACTATAGGTTGCAGCCAATTGCTTCATTTCTTGAAACAGGCGAGGCCCAGCACGCTCAACCCGACGCATCTCCTGCCGCATCAACCATCCGGCCCGCACAAAGGCTGCGCCGCCGAGTGGCTGAACCGGAGGTGCGTTGACCAGCGGTTCGCCTCCCATCTGTTCTGCGTTTAGTAATGGGTCTCCGCGGAGTTGAGCAACCAACAGATGGAAGAGGGTCACGTTCAGATAGGGCCGCCCCTTCAGAATGCGGACCGACGTGAGTCCATCAGGGATACGGCATCCTAATCTCCGATAGTGCGCCAGGATGTAACGGTCCATAAACTGCTCCAGGAACGAAAGGCTCAAAGGACTTGGTAGTTCCGGCAACGTCTCCTTGAAATTCGTTCGTGACCATTCACAGTCATCGTTGGAGAGGCTCGGGGAGGGACGGACATTTGTAATTGGTCTGGCTTGGACCAGCCAAAGCTGGTCGGCGTCATAGGCCCATTCAAAATCCGTGGGGTCACCTAAGGCCAATTCGATCTGTTTAGCTGTCTTTGCAAGAGAAAAGAGTTGAGAATCAGTTAGTGATGAAGCGTGTTGAGGCTGGCCCACAATCCGATCCTTGCGTAATCCATCAGGTGAAACCAAAAGCTGTTGGGACTTCTGGGTCAGGACTCGTGTTTGAACGGCGAGTGGTTGCCCATCATCAGCGACTTTCACGATGTACTGATCTGGAGTAATCGTACCGTCGACTAATGGTGCGGCAAGCCCAGGGATCGCATTAATCATCACCTGATTCCGTCGGCCAGTGACGGGATGGATAGAGTACCCCACTCCAGCAGTCTGGGCGTCCACCATCGGCTGAATGAGTACGGCCATTCTTGAAGGTGCGTGGAGATTCTGCCGAGCCATATAGTCCAGGACATGGTCTTCCCACAAGGAGCTCCAAAGATCCTTTATGGCCTCCTCAATCTCCTGCACGCCCAAGCCAAGGTGGGTGCGGTAGAGGCCAGCGAAGCTGATATGGGTCGAATCCTCGTTTGTGGCAGAAGAACGAACAGCCCACCGCACATTTGGAGATTGGCTCAATGTTTCGAGCGCTGTCAGACATTGACTGGATAGTTGGGAAATATCGATCCCTTTGATCTGATTCCGATAGCGGCTCAAAGTTGAGCGCCGTTCGATCTCAGGTAGTCGGCAAATCGCGGGCCATAGGTCGAAATCCTGGATCCCTGCCGTACGTAACGCCTGCCAGTAGGCTTCTGTCGTGATGCACAGCCCCGGAGGAACGGAGAACCCGGCCACAATAAGGCGGGCTAGACCGACGGCTTTTCCTCCAGCGAGGCTTACATCGATACACTGAGACAGTGGCAGGATGAGCGGAGGCGCCATGGGAGTCGATAGTAACTAGAGAAGGAGCAGAAGGTAAAGGTCGTTCACGTTTGTCCCAGTGGGGCCCGTATAAATATGACATCCGAGCGTCTTGAGGGCGGGGTAGGTATCATGCCGATTCACGGCAGAACGGAGGTTGATGTTGAGTCTTTTAGCCCGCGCGATGGTTTCTCCGTTCACAATCGCGCCTGCGGCGTCGGTAGGCCCGTCAGTTCCGTCACTCCCGAGTGCGACAACCCAAGTATTTGGAAGACCTGCAATCTCACATGCGGCGGCAGCAGCGAATTCCTGAGCACGTCCGCCGGCCCCTTTCCCTGTAACCGTCACGGTTGTCTCACCGCCCGCTACCACGCAGCAGGGGCGCTTCACCATCGTGTGCC
>JAHBWR010000077.1 GCA_019636875.1 Nitrospira sp. | reverse complement strand
AGAGGCTGGCTAGTGTGGATGTGGCGGTGTTTGCCAGCGCTGAGGCCTGTGAGCTTGTATCGAGGAGAAAGAGATGCGTGAAATTATCGACATGGCCTGTACGCTCTGTAAACAGCGCAATTACTCGTCCATGAAGAACAAGAAGAACGATCCAGATCGGTTGGAGCGTAACAAGTTCTGCAAGTTCTGCCGAAAGCATACGCCTCATAAAGAAGTGAAATAATGTGCCAAGATATCGAGGTTGAGCATTGAGTGCGTAATGGGGAGTGGAGTGTGAAGGCTCAGTGCTCGACGCTAAATGGAGGGGCATGGTGTTAATGGCAGCACATCGGTCTCCAAAACCGAGAGTCTGGGTTCAAATCCTAGTGCCCCTGCCACCACAAGTTTAATTATGCCGTCGGTCTCATTCGTGAGGCTGGCGGAGAAGTGTCAGTGAGGGGATGGTCGGCAATGCGAGAGCGTGTATCGACTGCTGTGTTGAGGGAAGGAGCTTCTTTGCAGGGTGGGTTTTTAATGCATTTTAGATAGAGCTTCGAATAGATCTTGGGGGACGGAGTTCAGATGTTTACACGAATGACTAGCACGATTCGGTTGTTCATCACCGACGTGCGCGCGGAGTTGAAGAAGGTTTCATTTCCAAGTCGCGGGGAAACAGTTGGGTCAACGGCAGTGGTCATTGTTTTTTGCATCCTGATGTCCGTGTATTTGTCCGTCGTTGATTCATTTCTTTCATGGTTGGTCGGCAAGCTTATTTGAATCAAGTGAGAAGAGATAGGCTCATCGGCAGTTCATTGAAGCTTGAGGGTGGTGCATGACAAAGAACTGGTACGTCATCCATACGTACGCGGGTTTTGAGGGACGTGTGAAGACCAGCCTTATGGAGCGGGCAAATCAGATGGGGCTTGTTGAAAAGGTTGGGCAGGTGCTCGTTCCGACAGAGGATGTGATCGAAATTAAGGATGGAAAACGACGTACTTCGCGACGAAAATTTTTCCCAGGCTATGTCCTGATCGAGCTGGAGTCGCCGCTGGAGGATGAGACCTTGCAGATGATCAAGGAAACTCCAAAAGTGACCGGATTTGTAGGGGGGGGTACGGTACCGATCCCGCTGACCAACGATGAAGTAGAATCGTTGCTCAAGCAGGTTGACGCGGGTCAAGCGGAACCTCGGGAGCAAATCAAATTTATCAAAAGCGACAATGTCCGCATCATTGACGGCCCATTTCTTGGGTTCAACGGCGTGGTTGAAGAAGTTGATCAAGACCATAGTCGGTTGAAGGTGATGGTGAGTATCTTTGGGCGCTCGACTCCGGTGGAATTGGGATTTTTACAGGTAGAACGGATTTAGGCCGATCGAGCACCGTCAGTGTGTGGTCGCGTGTGGCGATGACGCGCTGATTGCCGGTCGTGTAAGGAGAAAGAGAAACGTCATGGCGAAAGAAGTTTCGGCGCAGATCAAGTTGCAAATTCCGGCCGGCAAAGCCAATCCAGCCCCTCCTGTCGGGCCTTCGCTGGGTCAGCACGGTGTCAACATCATGGAGTTTTGTAAGCAGTTTAATGCCAAGACTCAGAAGGAAGGGGACAGTATTATCCCTGTTGTCATCACCGTGTATAAGGATCGTACCTTCAGCTTCATCATGAAGACGCCTCCTGCATCGGATCTTTTGAAAAAGGCTGCGGGGATCATTAAAGGCTCCGGCGTGCCGCAGAAGGATAAAGTGGGAGCCATTACGCGACAACAGTTGAATGAGATTGCGCGTAAGAAGATGGCTGATTTGAATGCGGCTGATGTCGAGGGGGCGGTCAAGATCATAGAAGGAACTGCCCGTAGCATGGGCGTCGTCATTCAGGGATAATCTTAGAGCGAAGGAGCGGCAGGCAATGGGGAAGAAAATGAATGCGGCAATCAAGAATGTAGAGCCGCGTGTGTATGGGTTGCGTGAAGGCGTTGAGACAGTCAAGAAATCGGCTTTTGCCAAGTTTGACGAATCGGTCGATCTTGCCCTCAGGTTGGGGATTGATCCGAAGCGTTCGGATCAACTGGTTCGAGGCACGGCTTCTCTTCCTCATGGAACAGGGAAAAAGGTTCGTGTGCTCGTGTTTGCGAAGGGTGAAAAGGAGCAGGAGGCGAGGCAGGCTGGAGCCGACTACGTCGGCGCGGATGATTTGATGGAGAAAATTAAGGGCGGATGGATGGAGTTCGACTGTGCGATCTCCACTCCGGACCTGATGGCGTCGGTCGGAAAACTTGGGAAGGTCCTGGGGCCTCGAGGATTAATGCCGAATCCGAAGACCGGTACCGTAACCTTCGAGGTTGGGAAAGCGGTTTCAGATATCAGAAAGGGCCGAGTTGAGTTCAAAGTCGAGAAAGCCGGTATTGTGCATGTTCCGGTCGGGAAAGTGTCTTTCGAGCCAACGAAGCTGTATGACAATGCGTCTGCGATCATTGAGTCTGTCCTCAAGGCAAAGCCTGCCTCCTGCAAAGGGCGTTATCTCAAGAGTGCCACGATTTCGAGTACGATGGGTCCTGGTGTGCAATTGGATACCGTCGCACTGGCGAAGCAATGGAGTTAATCGAACGACGTCTTTCGTCAGATGGCGGGTGGGATGATTTTGGGTGTCTCGATTGACGGTTGGCGATCGTTCGAAGAAGGAGAGCGATGAAGAAGGAAGAAAAGGTTACGGCGATAGCGGAATTGGCCGAAAGATTCGGTCGCGCGCGTCTCGCGATTCTGACGGAATGTGTTGGTCTTCCGGTCAATCAAGTGACCGAGTTGCGTAAGCAGCTGCGTGGGGTCAAGGCGGAATATCGAGTCGTCAAGAACACCCTTGCGGCTCGTGCAGCCGAAGGGACGGCGTTGGCCGGACTTAAGGTACACCTGAAGGGGCCGACCGGTGTCGTGATTGGATATGATGATCCCGTGTTACCGACCAAGGTTTTACGGGATTTTATCGGTGCGGAGAAGCGGGACGAAAAGATTCGGATGACGGCCGGAGTATTGGAGGGCAAGATTCTCCAGCCGGATGAATTGGCAGCCGTCGCGGCACTACCGAAAAAAGAAGTGCTCGTGGCGATGTTGCTCTCGGCCATGCAGGGGCCGATTCGTGGAGTCGTGTACACATTGAACGCGGTCTTGTCGAAATTCGTACGAGTCATTGCAGCCATTCAGGATAAACGGAAAGGAGAAGGGGATATGCCAGCTACAGAGGGGAAGTTATCACAAGAGGAATTGATCAAGGCAATCGAAAGCATGAGCGTGCTCGATCTTGCTGAGCTCGTGAAGGGGTTAGAGAATCGGTTTGGTGTGACGGCGGCTGCGCCGGTTGCGATCGCTGCAGCACCGGCTGCAGGCGGTGGAGCTGCGGCCCCGGCCGAAGAAAAGACCGCGTTTGACGTGGTGCTCGCGTCCGCACCGGCTGACAAGAAAATTCAAATTATTAAGGTCGTGCGCGAGCTGACGAGTCTTGGCCTCAAGGAAGCCAAAGATCTGGTGGAGGGTGCACCAAAGCCGATCAAGACCGGGGCGACCAAGGAAGAAGCAGACACGATGAAGAAGAAGCTCGAAGAAAGCGGTGCCAAAGTCGAAGTCAAGTAACCAGGGAATTCGTCATAGTCGCCAGTTGTGTATTTCGGAGTGATGGAGTCATGTGTCGGCTCTGTTCTCTCATAACAGGACTGGCGACTGCTGTTCACCGCTAACCGTGTGGAGGGGTAGGAATGTCCGAAACGACTCTGCGAGATTTCGTCGAGCGAAAAGATTTTTCTCGCATCCGAACGAACATCGATATTCCAGATCTGATCGAAATTCAGAAGCGTTCCTATGAGGAGTTTTTGCAACTTGAAGCTGAACCTGAGCGGCGAAAAGATCATGGATTGCAGGCGGCGTTAGCCAGCGTCTTCCCCATACCGGACTATAATAATACCGCCATGCTCGAGTTCTCGAGCTACACGCTCGGGACGCCGAAGTACGATGAGCGTGAATGTCTCGAACAGGGAATGACCTTCGCGGTTCCCCTGAAGTTACGTGTCCGTCTGGTGGTCTTTGATAAGGAGGATAAGGGTCCTCGCAAGAAAGTGCTCGATGTGCGGGAGCAAGAGGTCTATGTCGGTGAATTGCCGCTCATGACTGAGCGAGGGACTTTCATTATCAACGGGACAGAGCGAGTGGTTGTTAGTCAGCTTCATCGATCGCCGGGTGCCTCCTTTACGCATGATAAAGGGAGGACCCATGCGAGCGGAAAGGTCTTGTATTCTGCGCGAATCATTCCGTATCGGGGCTCATGGCTCGATTTCGAGTTTGATGCGAGGGATATCCTCTATGTCCGCATCGATCGTCGACGAAAGATGCCTGCTACCATCTTGCTGAAGGCGTTTGCATTCTCAAGCGACGACTTGCTCAAGATGTACTATCCCGTCGAAGAAATTCGGGTATCGAAAGGCAAGATGTTTCGTAAGCTTGATCCCGAAATCCACCATGGCCTTCGCTGTTCGGTCGAGGTGACGGACAAAAATAGCAAGGAACCATTGGTGCGGGAAGGTGCCAGGCTGACGAAGGGGGTTATCGCCAAGCTCAAGGCATCGGGGGTGAAGGAAATTCCCATGCTTCCCACGGAATTGGTGGGACGCGCCATTTTGACGGAATTGGTGGATTCGAAGAACGAAAAGCTTGCGGAGAAAAATCAACGACTAACGCCTGAGATTGTCGAGCAGATTGCCGAGAGCGATGTCGAGGAGTTCAAGGTTATTTATCTGGACATGGCTACTGCGACGCCGGTCATCCTTGATACCTTGGAGATGGAAAAGATCGGGTCGAAGGAAGAAGCGATGGTTGAAATCTATCGTCGCCTCCGTCCTGGTGAAACACCGTCGGTCGACACAGCTCGGGCGTTATTTGACAATTTGTTCTTGAACTCCAAGCGGTACGATTTGTCCCCGGTCGGCCGCCTCAAGCTCAATAAGAAGCTCGGATTGGACCTGCCGCTTGAGCAGCGGACCTTGACGGCTCAGGACATTGTGGAAGTCATTCGCTATCTGGTCAATCTCAAGATCGGGAAAGGTGAAATTGACGATATCGACCACTTGGGAAATCGACGTGTCCGATCCGTGGGCGAATTGCTAGAGAACCAATTCCGGCTGGGGTTGGTGCGGATGGAGCGAAGTATCAAGGAGCGCATGAACCTCCTCGATATGGAAACGGTACTCCCGCACGACCTGATCAACGCCAAGCCGGTTGTGGCGGCAGTGAAGGAGTTCTTCAGCAGCAGTCAGCTTTCTCAGTTTATGGACCAGACGAATCCGCTCGCCGAGATCACGCATAAGCGTCGACTTTCAGCGTTGGGCCCAGGCGGGCTTACGCGAGAACGAGCCGGGTTCGAAGTTCGGGACGTCCATCCCTCTCACTATAGCCGTATCTGTCCCATCGAGACGCCTGAAGGTCCCAACATTGGGTTGATCACGTCGTTAGCGACGTACGCACGCATCAATCAGTTTGGGTTCATTGAAGCACCCTACCGCAAAGTCGTGAAGGGGCGAGTCACGGACGAAATTGAATTTCTTTCCGCAATCGAGGGCGACAAATACATCATCGCACAGGCTAACTCGAAGCTTGATGGGTCTGGAAAGCTCGTATCAGAAACGGTTTCGTGTCGGCATGGCGGAGACTTTGTGCTGGCGGCTCCGGATCGGATTGAATACATGGACGTCTCGCCAAAGCAAGTCGTCAGCGTCGCGACCGCTCTCGTGCCGTTCTTAGAACATGACGATGCAAACCGCGCGCTGATGGGTTCCAATATGCAGCGTCAGGCCGTCCCATTATTGACTTCCGATTCACCTTTGGTCGGGACCGGGATGGAAGCCGTGGTGGCTCGCGACTCGGGATATGTGATTCAGGCACGCCGGTCAGGGGTCGTTGAAAGCGTCGATGCGACTCGGATTGTGGTGCGGGCCGATTCGAAAGACGGCAAGAAGGGAAAGGATTCCGGGCTTGATGTGTACGATCTGATCAAGTTCCAACGATCGAATCAGAACACATGTATTACGCAGACTCCCGTAGTTCGGATAGGCCAGCCGGTCAAGAAAGGGCAAGTACTCGGCGACGGTCCGGCTATTGATCATGGGGAATTGGCGCTGGGTAAAAATGTGCTTGTTGCGTTTATGCCATGGGGTGGCTACAACTTCGAAGACGCCATCTTGCTTAGTGAAAAGTTGGTCCGCGAAGATGCCTTCACCTCCATCCATATCGAGGAGTTTGAGGTAGAAGCTCGGGATACCAAGTTGGGTAAGGAAGATGTCACCCGGGATATTCCTAATGTCGGCGAAGAGGCGCTGCGGAATTTGGACGAGAGCGGCATCATTCGGATCGGCGCAGAAGTAAAGCCAGGTGACATTCTCGTTGGCAAAGTGACGCCTAAAGGTGAAACTCAATTGACTCCCGAAGAAAAACTGCTTCGGGCGATCTTTGGTGAAAAAGCCGGTGATGTGAAGGATACGTCCCTGACCGTCCCTCCTGGCGTCGAAGGCATTGTGGTCGACGTGAAGATCTTTTCGCGTAAAGGGCTGGATAAGGACGAGCGTTCGAAGAGTATCGAAACCGATGACCAGATGAAGCTGCAGCGAGATCACCACGAAGAGCTGCGGATTATCGATGAAGAAAAGACGAAGAAGATCCGGAAGTTGTTGCTCGGTAAGGTCGTGGGCCGGGATCTCATGGATCCGGAGAGCGGCGACGTCATTTTGAAAAAGAAGGGGAAATTGACGGCGGAGATTCTCAGGCGATTGCCTGACGACACCGTGCGTCACATCATCCTCAGTGATCCTGATGAGCAAAAGGAGCTGGAGGATGTTGAGCGGCGGGCAAAGGAGCAGATTGAGATCCTCCAGACCTTGTACGATGAGAAAGTTGGTCGCTTGAAGCGTGGCGATGAGCTGCCTCCAGGTGTCATCAAGCTCGTGAAGGTGTACATCGCCATGAAGCGCAAGATCCAGGTCGGCGATAAGATGGCCGGTCGGCATGGAAATAAAGGTGTCGTGTCACGGGTCTTGCCGGAAGAGGATATGCCCTATCTGCCAGATGGAACACCGGTAGAGATCGTGCTGAATCCGCTCGGTGTGCCGTCTCGTATGAATGTAGGCCAAATTTTGGAAACTCACCTCGGGTGGGCAGCGAAGGCGTTGGGCATTAAGGTCGCGAGCCCGGTGTTTGATGGCGCAGCAGAGAAGGAGATTAAAGACTTACTGAAGAAGGCCAAATTGCCTATGAGCGGGCAATCTCAGCTCATCGATGGTAAAACGGGTGAAACATTCGGTAGTCCGGTTACCGTAGGGTATATGTATGTCCTCAAGCTTCACCATCTCGTGGACGACAAAATTCACGCCCGTTCCATCGGTCCCTATTCTCTGGTGACGCAACAGCCGCTAGGCGGCAAGGCTCAATTTGGTGGGCAGCGCCTAGGGGAAATGGAAGTTTGGGCGCTCCAAGCCTATGGAGCCGCATCCACTCTGCAGGAGTTTCTCACCGTCAAATCAGATGATGTACCCGGGCGCTCGCGTATGTACGAAGCGATCGTCAAGGGTGAGCCGTTTCTTGAACCAGGGTTGCCGGAGTCGTTCAATGTGCTGGTCAAGGAACTGCAGAGCCTGGGTCTCGACGTAGAGTTGGTCAAGACGCAAGACTAACTGCTTGTGTGCCGGCGGAAGACCGGCATCAGAGGAGGTCATTACCTTGGAAGGCGTATATACATTGTTTGAAAAACAGCGGGATTCGGTGTCGTTCGATTCGATGCGCATTCGCATTGCATCGCCCGAGAAAATCCGCTCATGGTCGTATGGCGAAGTGAAGAAGCCAGAAACGATCAATTATCGGTCATTCAAGCCCGAGAAAGATGGACTCTTCTGTGCCAAGATTTTTGGCCCCACCAAGGATTGGGAGTGCAATTGCGGCAAGTACAAGCGCATGAAGCATCGGGGGATCGTCTGCGATAAGTGCGGAGTCGAAGTCATCCAATCGAAGGTGCGTCGTGAGCGTATGGGGCATATCGAACTGGCTGCACCTGTCGCGCATATTTGGTTTTTGAAAGGGGTTCCGAGTCGGATCGGGACGCTGCTCGACATGAGCCTCAAACAGTTGGAGAAAATCCTCTATTTTGAAAGCTACGTCTGTGTGGATCCTGGTTCAACCGACCTTGCGGAAAAAGAGTTGGTGCCTGAGGATAAGCTGCGCACCCTCATTTCTGAATTTGGCGCGAGTGGATTTAAGGTCGGAATCGGTGCTGAAGCGATACGCGATCTCCTAAGGAAGATCGACATTCATGCGTTGTGGGATGATCTGCAAGTTAAGGCGAAGGCATCCACATCGGCTGCGATGAAGAAGAAATACGCCAAGCGCCTCAAAGTGTTGGAGGCGTTCCGGAAGTCTGGAAATAAGCCGGAATGGATGATCATGGATGTTATTCCGGTCCTTCCTCCGGAGTTACGTCCCTTGGTCCCGCTGGATGGGGGACGGTTCGCCACATCCGATTTGAATGATCTCTATCGACGAGTGATCAATCGAAACAATCGTCTCAAGCGACTGATGGAGCTGAAGGCGCCAGGGGTCATCATCCGGAATGAGATGCGGATGCTCCAAGAGGCGGTCGATGCGCTGTTCGATAATGGTCGCCGTGGACGAGCGATTCGTGGTCCCAACAAGCGCCCGCTGAAATCGCTGAGCGACATGTTGAAGGGGAAGCAGGGTCGATTCCGGCAAAACCTATTAGGAAAACGGGTCGATTACTCCGGCCGTACCGTGATCGTTGTCGGTCCAGAGTTACGCCTGCATCAGTGTGGGTTGCCTAAGAAAATGGCGTTGGAATTGTTCAAGCCGTTTATCTTCCACAAGCTGGAAGCCAGAGGAGCGGCCACCACCATTAAAAGTGCTAAACGGTTGGTTGAAAAGGAGCGGCCGGAAGTTTGGGATGTTCTGGACGAAGTGATTCGTGAGCATCCCGTATTGCTGAATCGTGCCCCGACACTGCATCGGCTGGGGATCCAGGCCTTTGACCCAGTTTTGGTGGAAGGCAAAGCCATTCGATTGCATCCGCTGGTCTGCGCCGCGTTTAATGCCGACTTCGACGGAGATCAGATGGCGGTGCACGTGCCATTATCGGTCGAGGCGCAGGTTGAAGCCCGAGTCCTGATGATGGCGATCAATAACATCCTCTCGCCGGCCAACGGCAAGCCGATCGCCGTACCGTCGCAGGACATGGTGCTGGGATGCTATTGGCTGACGAAGGAGCGATTGGGAGCCAAGGGAGAAGGGAAAGTGTTCGGTTCTCCCGAAGAGGTTCGGATTGCCTTCGATGCGCGAGAGGTGGAAGAGCACGCGAGGATCAAGGTGCGCATCGCCGGCGTTCTGGTGCAAACGACTGTGGGCCGGGTGTTGTTGTCTGAGATCCTTCCATCAGGCTTGCCCTTTGCGAACGCAAACAAGCTGATGACGAAGAAGGAGATGACAAAGCTGATCGATGCCGTTTACCGGCAGACCGGTCATCGTGATACGGTCGAATTCTTGGACAAGATCAAAGATCTTGGTTTTACGAATGCGACCAGGGCGGGCTTGTCGATCTGTATCGACAATATGCACATCCCGAGCAAGAAGGAAGACTTTATTGGGAAGGCGCAGCGCGAGGTGAACGAGATCGAGAAGCAATATTCAGACGGCTTGATCACCAATGGAGAACGGTACAACAAGGTGATCGATATTTGGGCGCATGTCACCGAACAGGTCGCCAATGAGATGATGAGAGAGCTTGGGGCAGGCGGTGATCCCGCGAAAGTGGAATCGTTCAACCCGATCTTTATGATGGCCGATTCCGGTGCTCGAGGCAGCTCGCAGCAGATCCGACAGCTAGGGGGGATGCGTGGTCTGATGGCCAAGCCATCCGGTGAAATCATTGAAACACCGATCACCGCCAATTTCCGTGAGGGGTTGACGGTGTTGCAGTATTTTATTTCGACGCATGGTGCCCGTAAGGGTCTCGCCGACACGGCATTAAAAACCGCCAACTCAGGGTATCTCACGAGGCGTCTAGTCGATATCGCTCAGGACGTGATTATCAATGAGATCGACTGTGGAACGCGTGACGGTATTCTGGTTAGCGCGTTGGTCGAGGGTGGTGAAATTATCCAGCCGCTAGAGGAACGCGTGCTCGGTCGTTTGGCAGCGGAAGACATTCGTGATCCGGTGACGGGTGAGATCATTGTGTCGTGGAACGAAGAAATTAATGAAGACCTGACGAAATCGATCGTGGAGGCCGGGGTTGACCGTGTCAGGATCCGGTCCGTGCTGACCTGTCAATCGCCGCGCGGTGTGTGTCGTGCCTGTTACGGTCGAGATCTCGCGCGTGGACGGTTGGTTGAAAAAGGTGAGCCGGTTGGTGTCATTGCCGCGCAGTCCATTGGTGAGCCGGGTACGCAGTTGACGATGCGTACGTTCCATATCGGAGGTACGGCGAGTAAGGTCGTCGAACAGACGGTGCTTGAGGCAAAGCATGCCGGACGAATCAGATTTATGAGCTTCGACGCGAAAAAGAACGCAGACGTTCACAATGCTGGGATCGCCGTTCGAAACAAAGAAGGCGAGTGGGTTGTGATGAATCGCAATACGAAGATCGCGATTGTTGACGACAGCGGGCGAGAACGCGAGAAATACCCTGTCGTGTATGGAGCCAAGATAAAAATCAAAGATGGCGATCCAGTCGTCGTTGGTCAGAAATTGGTTGAATGGGATCCATATTCGCTCACGATCTTGACTGAAGTTGGCGGAAGAGTCGCCTTCGGTGACATCGTTGAAGGTGTCACCATGAAAGACGAGTTCGACGAAGTAACCGGTTTGTCACGTAAGGTTATCATCGAGCATACTGGTCAGACGCTTCGGCCCCGAGTGTCTATTAAGGACGAGGGCGGAAAGACCGCCAAAGTTGCCGGCGGCTCGAACGCGGTTGCTCGGTACTTATTGCCAGTCGGCGCGCATATCTTCGTCGAAAAGGGTGCCACTGTGTTTCCAGGGGATGTGTTGGCCAAGATTCCTCGCGAAACGACAAAAACCAAAGATATCACCGGCGGTCTACCTCGTGTCGTGGAGCTTTTCGAGGCACGGAAACCAAAAGAGCAAGCCGTCATCACCGAAATCGACGGAGAAGTTTCATACGGCGGATTTGTGAAGGGTCAGCGCAAGGTGCTAGTCGATAATAAGATGGGTGATGTGAAAGAGTACTTTATTCCCAAAGGAAAGCACGTCAATGTGCATGAAGGTGATTGGGTGCGAGCCGGGGAACCATTAATGGATGGATCGGCGAATCCTCACGACATCCTTGATGTGCTTGGGCCGAATGAATTGCAAAAGTACCTCGTTGATGAAGTGCAGGATGTGTATCGATTGCAGGGTGTGTCGATTAATGACAAGCATATTGAAATCATCGTCAGACAAATGTTACGGAAAGTGCGGGTTGAAGACCCTGGCGATACGCAATTTTTGCCTGGCAGCCAAGTGAGCAAGAGCGTCTTTGAAAAAGAAAATGAACGAGTTCTTGAGAAGGACGGAAGTCCGGCTCTCGGCAAGCCCGTGTTACTTGGTATCACGAAGGCTGCGTTGACGACCGACAGCTTTATTTCGGCGGCCTCCTTCCAGGAAACGACGCGTGTTCTCACGGAGGCGGCGATCAACGGTCGTGAGGATGATCTGTTGGGGTTGAAAGAAAATGTTATCGTGGGTCGCCTCATTCCGGCTGGATCTGGATTCGAAGAATACCGTGACACCTTTGTCATTAGCGAAAAATCGGAAGCTGTGCCGGTGGGAGTAGGTTCTGCTGGAACCTCGACCGCATCAGATGCCACGACACCAGCCGCAACTGGAGAAGCAGCTCGATCCTGAAGAAAAAGGAATCTTCTCCACTTGACAGCCGTATGGTTGATCATTATAATCCTGCGGCTTTGGGCTTGGTTGTAAGTGATTTGAGTTTTTTGAAGAAGGTTTAAACAGATGCCGACGATTAATCAGCTGGTTCGAAAGGGGCGAGTTTTTGTGAAGGCAAAAACCAAGAGCCCGGCTCTGAAATCTTGCCCGCAAAAACGAGGTGTTTGTCTCAGGGTCTACACCACGACGCCTAAAAAACCAAATTCGGCTTTGCGAAAAGTTGCTCGTGTGCGTCTCACGAACGGGATGGAGGTCACGACCTATATCCCAGGGGTGGGGCATAATCTCCAGGAGCATTCAATTGTCCTCGTGCGCGGAGGGCGTGTTAAAGACCTTCCTGGTGTGCGGTACCATTTGGTCCGAGGGGCGCTTGATGCAGTAGGGGTGGCGGACAGAAAACAAAGCCGCTCAAAGTACGGCGCGAAACGGCCAAAGTAGTAAGTGGGTGGATAGACGAACTGGCTGCCTGATTCTAACCAAGATTCATCAATAAGTAGGATATTATGCCACGCAGTAGATTTTTGGGCCAACGGGAAGTGCTTCCAGATGTACGGTATCGTGACAAACTGGTCGGAAAATTCATTAATACCTTGATGATCAGTGGGAAGAAAAGCACCACGGAGCGCATCTGTTATGGGGCCTTCGATGCTATTCAGGAAAAGACTGGCGGTGATCCGCTGAAAGTGTTCAGGACCGCAGTCGACAACGTGAAGCCGATCGTTGAGGTTAAATCTCGTCGTGTTGGTGGGGCTTCTTATCAGGTTCCTGTTGAAATCAGGCCGGCCCGTCGAGTTTCGTTGGCCCTTCGTTGGTTGTCGCAATTTGCGCGTACGCGCGCTGGTAAGAGTATGCGAGAGAAACTTGCAGCCGAATTGTTGGATGCATCGAATAATACCGGGGCTGCGGTGAAAAAACGGGAAGACGTGCATCGGATGGCAGAGGCGAATAAGGCATTCGCCCATTATCGCTGGTAGCGTCGTTCTGTGCTGCAGTCGGGCCGTGCTGCGATCGCAGGCTTGAGTGCTTCAACATCGCAGCAGTGTGGTGCGGCTTGATCTGCAGCACAGCTGTTTTTAGGGGAGTCAAGTGGCGCGTCAAACATCGCTAGAACGTACCAGAAACATCGGCATCATGGCTCATATTGATGCGGGGAAGACTACGACGACTGAGCGTATTCTCTACTACACCGGCATGACTCATAAATTGGGTGAAGTTCATGAAGGTGCGGCGACCATGGACTGGATGGAGCAGGAGCGGGAGCGTGGGATTACGATTACGTCTGCTGCGACGACCTGTTTTTGGCGTGACTATCGTATCAATATTATTGACACTCCAGGCCATGTTGACTTCACGATTGAAGTCGAGCGGTCATTGCGTGTGCTTGATGGAGCGGTGGCAGCCTTCGATTCCGTGCAGGGCGTTGAGCCTCAATCTGAAACGGTTTGGCGGCAGGCGGATAAATATCATGTTCCGCGTATTGCCTTCATGAACAAGATGGATCGGGTAGGGGCTGATTTTTATGGCAGTGTTCAATCGATCATTGATCGCCTCGGTGCCAAGCCTGTCCCAATCCAAATTCCGATCGGCCGGGAAGCCGAGTTTCGTGGAACAATCGATCTCGTTAGGATGAAGGGGTATTTCTACGACGACGAAACGTTGGGTGCCAAGTATAAGGTGGATGAGATTCCTTCTGATTTGCTCGCTCAGGCAACGGAATATAGAGAGAAAATGCTCGACGCGGTTGCGGAGTTTGATGATCAAGTGATGGAAAAGTACTTGAATGGTCATCCGTTGACGGAAGAAGAAGTGATGCGTGCAATTCGTGCTGCGACCATTTCGATGAAAATCACACCAGTCCTCTGTGGTTCTGCCTTTAAGAACAAGGGGGTGCAGCAACTTTTGGATGGCGTGGTGGATTACCTTCCGTCGCCTCTTGATATTCCCCCGGTGAAAGGGGTTGAGCCGAACAGCGGCAAAGAGGTCGAGCGGAAGTCGGATGATACTGAGCCTTTTGCGGCTCTCGCATTCAAGATTATGTCGGATCCGTTTGCTGGCCAGTTGACGTACTTCCGTGTGTATTCGGGCACGCTCAAGACGGGCACCCCGGTTTTGAATGTGACGAAGGGTACCAAGGATCGCATCGGGCGTCTCCTTAAGATGCATGCGAATAAGCGCGAGGAGATCGATGAAGTTCATGCGGGGGATATTGCTGCAGCGGTCGGGCTTAAGGGGGCCACTACGGGTGATACGTTAGCTGATGAGAAGCAGCCCGTCTTGCTGGAGGTGATGAAGTTTCCTGAGCCGGTTATTGCGATGGCGATCGAACCTAAGACCAAGCAGGATCAGGAAAAAATGGGTTTTGCTCTGCAGAAATTGTCTCAAGAAGATCCCTCGTTCCGTGTGCGAACTGATGAGGAGACTGCCCAGACGATCATTGCCGGGATGGGAGAGTTACATCTTGAGATCATTGTCGATCGGATGTTGAGGGAGTTCAAGGTCGAGGCGAACGTTGGGAAGCCGGAAGTTGCGTTTAGGGAAACGATTCGACGAAAAGCAGAGGCGGAATCGAAGTACATTAAGCAAACTGGTGGTCGTGGGCAATACGGACATGTTGTGCTGACTGTGGAGCCTTCGGAGCCTGGTAAGGGTCTGGAGTTTGTGAATAAGATTGTCGGCGGAGCAATTCCGAAAGAGTACATTCCTGCCATTGAAAAAGGGGTTCGAGAGCGGATGGAGA
Source organism: Nitrospira sp. (assembly GCA_019636875.1). Classification (GTDB taxonomy): domain Bacteria; phylum Nitrospirota; class Nitrospiria; order Nitrospirales; family Nitrospiraceae; genus Nitrospira_D. The sequence goes on along the minus strand of JAHBWR010000077.1, from coordinate 1,671 downwards.
CCGGAGTCGTTGCGGGCTATCCTCTCAGGGATGTGAAGGTGACTGTTATTGATGGTTCGTATCATGATGTAGATTCCAATGAGATGGCGTTCAAGATTGCTGGTTCTATGGGTTTCTCTGATGCGTGCAAGAAGGCCGACCCTGTTTTACTTGAACCCATCATGAAAGTTGAAGTCTTGGTTCCTCAGGAATTTATGGGGGATGTTATTGGGAATCTGAATGGACGACGGGGTAAGGTGCAGGGCATGAAGGTTCGTGCCGGAGCTCAAGCAATCGATGCCGCCGTGCCATTGATGGAGATGTTCGGCTATGCGACCGACCTCAGGTCTCGAACGCAAGGCCGTGCTACTTACAGTATGGAGTTCGATCGTTACGAGCAGGTGCCCAAGAATATTGCGGAAGCCATTATTAAGAAGTAGGGGTTACTGAAATACGGGAGGGAGTGGGGTTATGGCGAAGGCGAAATACGAGCGGAAGAAGCCGCACGTGAACATTGGGACGATCGGGCACGTGGACCACGGGAAGACGACGTTGACGGCGGCGTTGACGAAAGTGTGTGCGGACAAGGGGATGGCGAAATTCATCAGCTATGACGAAGTGGCGAAGGCGTCGGAGAGCCAAGGGCGCCGCGACGCGACCAAGATCATGACCATTGCCATCAGCCACGTGGAATACGAGACCGACAACCGGCACTATGCGCACGTGGATTGTCCGGGCCACGCCGACTATGTGAAGAACATGATTACCGGGGCTGCCCAGATGGACGGGGCGATTCTGGTGGTGAGTGCGGCGGATGGGCCGATGCCGCAGACGCGTGAGCATATTCTCTTAGCGCGGCAGGTCGGGGTGCCGTATATCGTCGTGTTTTTGAACAAAGCCGACAAGGTCGACGACAAAGAGCTCTTGGAGTTGGTGGAGTTGGAAGTACGAGAGCTGCTGTCGAAGTATGGGTTTCCGGGGGACAAGACCCCGATCATTCATGGCAGTGCGTTGCAAGCCATGGAGGGTAATCAGGGGCCGTTGGGCGTCCCGGCCATCATGAAGCTGTTGGAGGCTGTGGATACCTACATTCCGACACCGCAGCGGCCGATCGACAAGCCGTTTCTCATGCCGATCGAAGACGTCTTTACTATCAGTGGGCGTGGCACCGTCGTTACGGGGCGGTGTGAGCGCGGGATCGTGAAAGTGGGCGATGAAATCGAGATCGTGGGGTTGCGGCCGACGCAGACCACCGTGGTGACCGGCGTCGAGATGTTCCGCAAAGTGCTCGACGAAGGGCAGGCGGGGGACAATATCGGCGTCTTGTTGCGCGGCACGAAGAAGGAAGATGTGGAGCGGGGCATGGTGCTGGCCAAGCCGAAGAGCATCACGCCGCACACGAAGTTCAAGGCCGAGATTTACGTGTTGACGAAGGAAGAAGGCGGGCGCCATACGCCGTTCTTCAATGGCTACCGGCCGCAGTTCTACTTCCGGACGACGGACGTGACGGGCGTGGTGACGCTCGCGGCGGGAGTGGAAATGGTGATGCCGGGCGACAATGTCACGGTGACGGGCGAATTGATTAGCCCGATCGCGATGGACCAGGGCTTGCGGTTCGCGGTGCGCGAGGGCGGCAAGACGGTTGGCTCCGGCGTGGTCACGGAAATTCTAGCGTAACGAATCTGGCAGGCG
>JAHBWR010000076.1 GCA_019636875.1 Nitrospira sp. | reverse complement strand
ATACAGTGGATCTCTGGGATCTCAACGCTATCCTCATTCAGCATTTTGTGTCGTCGTGATGCATCTCTCTATCACAGCGATACCCGGTGGTGAAAGTAGAAAATCACCACCGGACTCGCCGACCCAGGCCAGAGCCTTCACAAGGAGATGAACCGCTGGAGCAGGCGTTCCAGCCTGACCCTGGGCTGGGATGTAAATAAGTAGCTAAGCGAGCTCTCACAACCTTCTCCTCCATTCACGACTTGAATATCTCCAACAAGCAAACGAAGCAAATATCATTCCGCGCCTACCGACACATAGGTGGTATGCCTTCGCCGAATCTATTGTCGGACTGCCCATGGTTCCACATAGCACTAGGATCAGCTGATGTACGCGACAAACGGAATGATCTCACGTCAGGCTGAGGCAGGATCAAGACAGACCACGAAGACTTCCAGGTTAGATCTATAGAGGATTGTATCTAATTCGATTCAGTATCTGATTTGATTCACAATACTAAGGCGAGACCTACGCCGGATCAGCGATAGGCGAGGTGGGGTGAACGTTCTTTCAACCTATTGTGATGGTTCTTGTGTCGCTCCAGAGAGTTCCTGCGCTTTACTCAGGCTCGTAGTTTAGGTTCGGGGAAAGCCATCGCTCGACAGTGCGGAGGTCCATTCCCTTACGACGGGCGTAGTCGTCGACTTGATCTTTTCCGATCTTGCCGACTGCAAAGTACTTGGCTTCAGGGTGGGCAAAATAGAACCCACTCACCGACGCCGCCGGCCACATCGCAAAACTGTCTGTTAGAATGATACCGGTGTTCTTTTCCACTGACAACAGATCAAACAGTAACCGCTTCTCGGTATGGTCTGGACAGGCTGGGTAACCAGGCGCCGGGCGGATTCCACGGTACCGCTCGCGGATAAGCTCCTCATTCGTCAACCGTTCACCCTTGCCGTAGCCCCATTCTTTTCTCACACGTGCATGGAGACATTCCGCAAACGCCTCAGCCAGTCTGTCCGCGAGCGCCTTCGCCATGATGGAATTGTAGTCGTCATGGTCTCGATCAAACTGCTTACAGACCTCGTCAAGCCCGATTCCGGCCGTCACGGCAAAGGCTCCGATATAATCTTCCCGATCTGAATCTTTGGGAGCCACATAATCGGCCAATGAAAGATTCGGCTGTCCGGTCGGTTTTTCCGATTGCTGACGGAGATGGTGGATCGTCGTCAGCAGCGTCTTTCGGGACGGATCCTGATAGAGTTCGATATCATCTCCGACACTGGAAGCAGAGAAAAACCCATAGACCCCCTTGGCCGTCAACTGCCTGTTTTGGACGATTTCATCCAACAACTTCCGCGCATCGTCATAAAGTTCCTTGGCCTTTGGTCCCACCACCGAATCGTCCAGGATTGCCGGATATCGTCCCTTCAACTCCCAGGTATGGAAGAACGGCGACCAATCAATGTACGGAATCAGCTCGACCAGAGGTTGATCGGAAATCGTCTGAATGCCCAATCTCACTGGTGCTGGAATATCGGTCTTGGCCCAGTCTGAGGCTAAACGATTCGCGCGTGCCTGGATCAGTGGTTTTAACGGCTTGGCCCCACGATCCTGGTGCGATTGTCTGACTCGCTCATAGTCGGTTCGGACTTGCTGAACGAACCCCTCTTTCTGCACCTCACTTACGAGACTTCCCACGACACCGACAGCGCGTGAGGCGTCCAACACATGGACAACTCCCGGCTCATAGGACGGTGCAATCTTAACCGCCGTGTGCGCTTTACTAGTCGTCGCCCCACCGATTAAGAGAGGGACTGCAAACCCTTCGCGTGTCATTTCTTTGGCCACATGCACCATCTCATCGAGCGACGGAGTAATGAGCCCGCTCAGGCCGATGATGTCGGCCTTGCTCTCTCGAGCAGCCGCGAGGATTTTTTCACAGGGTACCATGACGCCGAGATCGATGACTTCATAGTTATTACAACCAAGCACGACCCCGACGATGTTTTTCCCGATGTCGTGCACGTCGCCCTTCACCGTTGCGAGCAAAACCTTCCCCTGTGACTGGAAATTACCGGTCCGCTTCTTCTCTTCTTCCATGAACGGCATGAGATAGGCCACGGCCTTCTTCATGACGCGTGCACTCTTGACGACCTGCGGCAAGAACATCTTGCCTGATCCGAACAGGTCTCCGACGATATTCATGCCTGCCATCAACGGGCCTTCAATGACCTCCAACGGCTTGGCGTACTGCCGACGAGCCTCTTCGGTATCTTGGTCAATATAGTCCGTGATGCCTTTCACAAGCGCATGGGAGAGCCGTTCTTCGACGGTCCCCTTCCGCCACTCATCATCTTTGACAACCGTCTTCCCCTTGGCCTTGACGGTCTCGGCAAAACTGACAAGTCGCTCAGTCGCATCGGGTCGGCGGTTGAGCAAGACATCCTCGACCAGTTCGAGCAAGTCCTTGGGTATCTCTTCATAGACGGCCAGCTGACCGGCATTCACGATGCCCATATCGAGTCCGGCTTTAATCGCGTGATACAGAAACGCGGCATGCATCGCTTCACGAACGATGTTGTTGCCCCGGAATGAAAATGAAATATTGCTGATCCCCCCGCTGACCTTCGCACCAGGCAGGTTCTGCTTGATCCAGCGCGTCGCCTCGATGAAGTCCACCGCATAGTTGTTATGCTCTTCAATTCCTGTCGCGACGGTCAACACATTAGGGTCGAAGATAATATCTTGCGAAGGGAAGCCAACCCGTTCGGTCAGGACCTTGTACGAACGTGCACAAATTTCTTTTCTCCGTTCCAGCGTGTCAGCCTGACCCTTCTCATCGAAGGCCATGATAATGACCGCCGCGCCATAGCGGCGGACGAGTGTCGCGTGCTCGATGAATTTCTGTTCGCCTTCTTTGAGACTGATACTGTTGACGATCGCCTTGCCCTGAATATTCTTCAGCCCGGTTTCCAGCACCTCCCATCTGGAGCTATCCACCATGATCGGCACTTTGCAGATGTCCGGCTCCGACGCGACGAGACGAAGAAACTTTTCCATCGCCGCCTTGGAATCGAGCATCCCTTCGTCCATGTTCACATCGATAATCTGAGCACCGCCCTCGACTTGTTGGCGTGCGACCGATAATGCGGTTTCATAGTCTCCGGACAAAATCAGCTTCGCAAACGCCGGTGAGCCGGTCACATTGGTTCGCTCGCCGATATTGACGAAGTTTGATTCTGGCCTGATGGTCACCGCCTCGAGCCCGCTCAAGCGTGTGTAGGGTTCGACCTTCGAGATCGCATGAGGCTTCACCCCGCGCACCGCTTCGGCAATACGCTTGATATGGTCCGGGGTCGTTCCACAACAACCGCCGACGATATTGAGCCAACCATTTTCCACCCACTCACGAAGTTGAGGAGCCAATGTATCCGGTGTCTCAGGGAATCCGGTCGGCAGCAACGGATTCGGGAGACCGGCATTGGGGTGTGCACTGATATGGATGGGCGCAATATGCGAGAGCTCTTCGATCAGCGGGCGCATTTCCTTTGGCCCGAGCGCGCAATTCATCCCCACGCTGAGCAACGGCACATGGGAGATAGAATTCCAGAAAGCCTCAACGGTCTGCCCTGTCACACCACGATTGCTCCCGGCTTGGATAAACGTCACCGATGCCATGATCGGCACCGGGCGTGCACCGGACGCGAATGCCTGCTGGATCGCAAAGAACGCAGCCTTCGCATTCAGCGTGTCAAAGATCGTCTCGACAAGCAGCAGGTCAACGCCACCGTCGAGTAAACCCCGAATCTGCTCACCGTAGGCCTTCACCAACTCGTCATAGGTGGTCCCGCGAGCAGCCGGACTGTTCACATCGGTGGAAATCGACGATGTCTTCGTGGTTGGACCGATCGCCCCGGCGACAAAACAACGCCGTTCCGCCTGCACTCGTTGCACGGCCTCAACCGCCCGCTTGGCACATTCCGCACCGGCTTTGGAGATTTCGTACCCGAGATTCTCCATCCCGTAGTCCGCCAAGGAAATGGCTTGCGCATTGAACGTATTGGTTTCAACAATGTCGGCACCCGCCTCCAGATACTGCCGGTGAATCTCTTCGATGATGGCAGGTTGAGTCAGGTTGAGCAGATCATTGTGCCCCTTGACATCCTTCTTCCAATCCTTGAACCGATCCCCACGGAAATCTGCCTCATCCAGCTTCCGCTGTTGGATCATCGTCCCCATCGCCCCGTCAAGGATGAGAATACGCTCTTGCAACAGAGCCTCGATGGACGTGTTGTGCTGTATCGCCATGATCACCTTGTTTACAAATTTATTCTATTGCTCTCGCTCTGCTGGCGATCATACTGGATGGCATTCCAAGCGAGCAAGCAGGAGATCCATTCTTGACAGACATTTGGAACGCTGGCTACGATGCAGGGAGATGTCGCCCTTGTCGATCCGAGGAAGTGCGATACACATTCTTTTTCTCACGGTCCTCGCTCTGTCAGCGAATGCCTCTCCCACTCTCGCAGACCCCTATTTTGAGGATGGGTTTCTCGGTCTTTCCCAGAAAGAGCTCCACGAAAAACTCGGCATGCCACAGGCCGTGCGGGATCGAAAATCCGCGTTGCGAGTCTTCACCTATTACCCGATTACAGATTGGTCAAATTACTTCAGCAAAGTGGTCTCACCGGAGAACGGTGAAGATGTGTATACCTTCACGCGCGAGGGCATCGAGGTCCGCTACTCATTCAGCTACGCCGTTGACCCGAATGATCACAACGAGAATCGCCCGCTGATCGTCCGACTCGTGGATATCGAGTTTTCACCGCCCGTTCCGCTCCATCGCATCCCTGCCCTGGTTCCAGAGTTTCGTCCTTCAACGGACCCCGGCTCCCCTGCGTTTCGATCCAATATCTGGCTGCTCTTGTTCAAGGGAACGCCTTCACCAGCATCTCGGTTCATCGTGAGAGAGCACGGAAAGGATCGACTGGATTGGACGCTCTGCTTCCAATTCTTCTCTATGCAGGGGCTACCTGATCGCCTCACAACGAAGGCCTCAATCGACCGCATGGAAATCAGCACGCAGAGCTTGCAATTAGTGACCCTGCGGCAGCGCCATACCCATGAGCCAGTCTCCAATCCCTACGCTCACCCTTTAGGTCTGGACCCGGTTCTCCCCAAGCCAGTGCCCAAGCCAATCCCCGTTCCCCAATACGAGGAATAGTCAGCAAAGAACATGTGGCGGAAGGTTACTGCGACGGCTGCTGCAGCCGATCCTGTTGTGCTTGGCCTGAAGCGACAGCCTTCTTCTTCAAGATATCCATTGGCCCACCATCGGTCGTGTACAAGAGTACAGGTGTCCCGATTCCAAGGACAATAAGCAGGCCTAGTGCCAGCAACCTGATCATCGGACTATTCTTGCTCAGATACATGATGACCAACAGAACGATTGCCGCGATGCCGGCGGAGTTGAGGATCGGCAATTCACTGATACTCGAATTGTCCCACTTACTTGGGAACTTCGGCATCTCCCACCCAAACGCCTTCGCTCCTTCCTGAAGCTTCTGCTGCATGGATTGACTCTTCGGATGTGCCTTTTCCACTGAACCCGCTTGTTCATGCGTCTTCACTTTTGCCCGATATTTTTCGGGGATCGTCTCCGGTGAATCAGTAAATACCGGAGTCCCTTGGTCATCGATGTAGGAGTAGATGGTCGTCGCCAGAACTTCCACGGTGGTGCTCATTCCGAGAACAAGACAAAGGCCGATCAGGAGGATAAGGTGTTGCATGATGGTCGCACGATCCATGATTGTGGTTGGTTGTGTCGTAAACTCATGAGCAAGTATAGCGCCTGATCGTATGTATATGATTTCATTGGAAGTTCGTGGCGCTTCCTTGACTCACAGACAAGTCACTTGCTAGCATCGGCCCTTCTTATGGCAACCGAATCTCAACCTATTTCATTTGATCCCAACGCGGAGGAACCATCGTTCATCCGCCGTCGTCCTGTACGAATCATCATTTATACCGGACTTGTGCTCTTTCTTCTCATGGCCGTGGTGTGGCCCATGATCGTTCAACTGGGCGACCCGAACTTTGAGAAGCACATCGCACAACACCGCGTCATGGTCGGCATGAGTAAAGAGCAGGTCTTGGAATCCTGGGGCGGACCGCAGACGATCAATACAACCTTCACGAAAGATGGAATTCGACAGGAGGAATGGATTTTCGAAGATTGGGAGAGTTCAGCGGTGGTCCGTCATCGCTATCTGTATTTTGAGGAAGGCATCCTGATGGGAGGATGGTACGAAGGTACCCGCGAGCGTCAGTTTCGCGAATTACCTGCAGAGAAGCCCCACCCCAGAATTCAACCGTAAGCCCGCCGGAATCAGCATCCGCTCACACGCGCTGTTCATCCGCTGACCGGCTTGTCTCCCATCGATCGATTGCACTTTACTCGCCATCAGTTTCACTTTAGACTCACCATCACGTTACGGCGTCTCCGTGATTCGTACGCGCCTTTCCTGGCCGGGACCACCGGACACCGTTAACACCCGTTTCCATTCGCGAACTTGGTAGATGGCCCAGGCATTCGGCTGCCCTTTGAAAAACGCCATGGGATCCTCGCCGCTGGCATTGAGGAAAATGGGCTCTGTAAATCCTTCTTCCAAAACATAGTCGAGTAAGGATTCCGTGGTAAAGCCGGTTCCTCGAAGTGTGACATCGGCCAGGATGGTGAGAATTTCGTCAGGATTCTGAATGGTGATCGGGTTCATCGGTTGTCCTCTGTAGTCTGAATTGTACCGATCCGTTACGAACGAAGGCAAGGTCTCGCATCTATGCCCATGAAAAAATCTGCTTTTCTAAACGCTCTCCTCACGCTCATGGATCACAAACATCATTGGGCATGGGAGTATTTTTCCTCAGGCCGGCTCAGCACCCCTCAGCTCAAGACTCACTTTCAGCATGAGTATGCGGTCTACGTTCGAGACTTTCCTGTCTTTTTGTCACGGATCCTCGGGAAAAACCCTCCCCCATCAGTCCGGCATATGCTGGCCGAAAATATTTATGAGGAAGAGACCGGTGGACTCTCATTGGGGACATCACATCCGGAACTCTTCCTGGCCATGATGGAAGGATTGGGATTCCGCCGTGCAGATTTTGAACAGGATCGGCTCCTGCCTGCCGCTCGGACCTACCGAGCCTGGCTGGAACGGATGTCACACCACCGTCACTGGGTGGTTGCAGCGGCCATATTCACGGTGTTCGTTGAGGGGAGCGTCAAAGATCGCAAGGAGCTCCACGCTCCACCCAAAAGAAAAAAACAGGAGGACATTGAAGCCATCATCGCCGACCATCCCTTGGTTCGATATCACAAGGTTCCACGAAACCGCATGGATTTGATTCGCGCTCACCAGCTGGTGGAAGCAGGTCATCGACAGGATGCCTATGATATGGTCGTCAACTACACCCCTCCGGCTCTGCGACCGGTTGTGCTGACAAGCGTCAAGAGGAGTTTAGCGCTCTGGTTGAACTATCGAGACGCGATCGCCAAGGCTTGCAATATTCCCAGGCCCTCATGATCTGGTCGTCCTCCTCGTGCTACCTTCTCATGCTCCTTATCATCGGTCTGACGCCATCGGTGAGTGATGCGGAAACCTTGTCGGATATGGTGTTCATTCCTCCTGGAGAGTTTACGATGGGAACGCCGGACGGAAGCGATGGATTTCCTGACGAGCATCCCGAACGGCGTGTCTATCTCGGCGGGTACCTCATGGATCGCTTTGAAATCACCAACCAAGCATATGCCACATTTGTGCAGGCAACGAGTCATCGTTCTCCAGAAAATTCGAATCAGACCGCGACGCTCTGGGCCAACAATCAGCCTATGCCAGGCATTGAACGGCATCCCGTGGTCAATGTCAGTTGGACCGATGCCGACGCCTATTGTCGATGGATGGGGAAACGTCTCCCGACAGAAGCCGAATGGGAAAAAGCGGCGCGGGGAATCGATGGCCGACGGTATCCGTGGGGAAACGAGTGGGACGTCACCCGAGCGAACAGCGCCAGTTACTGGGCGCAACAGACGATCGAGTTCGCTAGCGGAGCAGACTGGGAGGCCTTCTGGATCAATGGCGACGGGGCTCGCTTGGCCAAAGAACACGGTATACGAGGAGAAGTCCTAACGATGCCGGTCGGCAGTTTCGCAGAATCGGTAAGTCCCTATGGGTTGTTCGACATGGCCGGTAATGCTGCAGAATGGGTGCAGGATTGGTACGATCCCAACTATTATCGAAACGGCCCCCTCAATGATCCGCCCGGTCCACACCGAGGTGCGATCAAGGCCATGCGCGGTGGTTCCTGGCTGAAACCGGCCGCCAGTCTCCGCACGAGTGATCGCGATTGGGGAACAATGGACAGCCGTCCCAGCGGCACCGGGTTTCGATGCGCAAAAGACGCATGGTGATCATCTTGTCCTACGATTCGTCTCCTCTAGCGCTTCAACTCCTACCCAGCTGTTGAGTAACAGCGTCCCGTTGGAATCAGAGTCCCGGTTGGTCTTTCACAAGGACTTCGACCTGCTCAACCCTCACCACCGGCATGATGAGTCCGGCTCCCTCCTCGTCATGAGAGAAATCATAGATGATCGATTCGGTTGGGATCGGTTTCCCAGCCATCACGACGAACACCTGCACCTTCTCCTGTTTGGAAAGAGTCCTTTTTATGCGATCGGCCAGGGTCTTGTCCGGCCTGACTCGCAGGTCGCCCGGAAATTCTTCCGGTTTGAATCGAACCAGTCCCCAACTTGTCGCGTTAAAGTCCGGCCCAATCGCCACTCTGTACGTCTGCGTTTCGAGATCGAATCGCGACAATTCTCCCGTCCACACGAATGCTACGCGCCTCTCAAGAGCAAAATTCCCCTCGCGCAATGCATCCCGCTCTCGGTTCAAGTTGAAGAGTCGCTCATCATAGTCCGGATCATTGTGCCCCTGACCATAGACTGTTGCCCAGTCAGGCGGCGTTCGATCCAGTTCGATAAGGAAGGCTTCGATCGCCTTCCGCTCGATCAGAATCTGCACGTCGGAAGGGAGTACCGAATGAAGTTGCGTCAGTGGAATGGCTCTCAGCGAACGAACCCCTGCTGCATCTTCCGCTTGTACGGTGATGGGCAACAAGGGAAATACGCCACACTGACATAGGAGTACACAGATGATTGTGAAAGACCTACTCGCCAGCGGTACGAACCAGCGCCCGATCATAGGAAGCCTTCAGAGACATCACGCCTGGATGGTCATCCGTGAGCACACCGACTTCGATGAGAACCTCGAGCCGCGGGGCAGGATTGAGTCGGCGGAAGTCAGATTGAGAAAGGCCTGCCGTACTCAGCGCGTTCTCGTAGATTTCAAGCCACGATTCGGTTACCGCACGCAACCCCACATCTGTCGGTTTCATACGACCGAATCGCACTTGCTGGAGCAGCTTGATGAGAGGATCAGATTGCGAGATGGTTGAGATCGCGCCTTGCAGCGCCTGTTCGCTCGACGTCGAAAAGCTATGTTGCATGTGTGCTCGAGCAGAAAGTTAGACGTTCAAGACAATTTGTACAAGACCCGAAGGCTGTTCAAAAAGATCGTCCGGCAAGGCCACAGCGAACAAAACGGCGAGGCGTACGCTTCGGTACGTTGAGCCGCTGAGCGACGCGAGAACGAAGCTGGAAGACTTTTTCAACAGCCTGCTCTCAGTTCATCGAGCAGGCACCCGGCCCGCGTGGATCCCCGCAACTCCCGCAGGGGCTGGAGCCTCCAGAGGGAGCCCAATTGGTCGTCGCTCCGACACCAAAGGCTGAAAACTGTTTATCAACCTTACTCGTCTGACATTTGGGACACACCGCCTCCGCCGATCCTTGGATCAAGAGCTCAAAACGATGATTGCATTCACCGCACACATATTCGAAGATAGGCATTGATCGTCTCTCCTTGATTCATTCTGGGTCAGACGCATTATAAGATCAGCGCTGCCCAATCGCAACGAGAAGGAGCCTATGTACCAAGAGGAAAAAACATTCGCTCTCCGATTCACCTTGGAAGCGTCGTTTCCAGACGACTACGCCGGCGAGGAAGATGAGCACAATTGGGTGCGCGAATGGGAAGCCCGCATCAAACCGCAGGTGATAAAATCGGTGTTTGAGTCACTGCGGAGGCATGGCGGTTGGACGACGCATGTCAGAAACCGTGGCGCGTCACCAACAGACGAGATCGAAATCGTCTTGACGAAAGATCTTTCAAAACCTGTTCTGTTTTCGTTCGACAAATGATTCCTTCGGAAGCCGTCGGTTTGTATATCCATGTCCCCTTCTGTCGCCGCCGTTGCCACTTCTGCGCCTTCTACCTAGAGATCGCTCAACCCAATCTGATCGCGCAGTTTCAGTCGGCCCTCCTTCAAGAGATTGCGCTCCATGCCCAGCACGATGTGTTGGATGGACGTCTCTTGCAAAGCATATATTTTGGTGGAGGGACGCCGACATCGCTCCCTACTGAATACCTGACGAGGCTGCTGAATCGGATTCGAGCGACGTGGCCGATAAGCCCGAGTGCGGAAATTACGATCGAGGCACACCCCTCCACCGTCAGCCTAGACGATCTCAACGCTCTCGCCCGAGCTGGGTTTAATCGAATCAGCTTCGGAGCGGAATCCATGAAGGACCAGGATTTCGCTTCCCTCGGGCGGTTCGGACTGGTTCGAGACACCGCAACTGCCGTTCATGCATCGCGCCGCGCGGGGTTCGCGAATATCAACCTCGATCTCATGTACGGACTCCCAGGCCAATCATTGCGCGATTGGAGAGAGACCGTGGAATCACTCCTGATGCTTCAGCCGAGTCATCTATCGTGTTATGCCCTGACCGTTGAAGAACACACACGACTCGCTCAGGACATTGCTCAACAGATCGTGGCGCCCCCCGATGACGCACTACAAAACGAAATGGAGTCCGTCACGGAAGACGTCATTGCCAGCGCGGGATTTATGCACTATGAGATTTCCAATTACGCCAAACCTGGCTATTCCAGCCGCCACAATCTCCTGTATTGGACCGGCGGTGAGTATCTGGGACTCGGTCCAAGTGCACAGTCGTATCTCGCTGGTGCCAGGTTCGGGAAAATTGCGAACCTCGCATCCTATGTGGAGACGCTGAGCCGTGATCATCTCCCGATCGTTGACCGCACAACACTGTCGACATCCGAGCAACAGCGCGATGCGCTCGTCTTCGGCTTACGCCTTCTCCGTGGAGTCCCTCGTGTGACGAGCCGGACCGCCGATCGAGATCAACAGGTTGACTCGCTCCTGAACCAGGGCTTGCTCGCTTCAGATCACGACCGCCTGTGGCTGACTCCCTTGGGACGGCGATACGCGGATACGGTGGCAGCGGCACTGTTTTGAGCACACGACTCGCCCCGCCGTTGTGCATTCACGATTCATTGATTTGATCATGGCCAGATTGACAAGACATGCGCTATCGGAGGAGACTACGCCTAGCCTCCAGGGGGTTACAATGCCAGTCAACATGGATCCAGCCAAGAAACGCCGTCGCTCCGAACGGACGAAAGGACCAGCCTCTCAAGAAGTGGGTAGCGGCACAGCTTCGTCATCACCAAGTCCATCGTTCGGAACCGAGACTGACGAGGATCGAGAAAAAGCCTTGGCTGATGCCGAGCTGAAAAATTTATGGGATGCCACCGAAGTCATTGATATGGACACGGTGTAGGAACGAGGTGGATACCTTGAAGTCGTACCACTCTCACAGCCACCAGCTTCTTGAACGTGTCTAGAACTCCGCGCTGCATGCCGACACCTGCAACACCAGAAACTATTCCTGATATCACCGAAGAAGTCGGAACCAGTTCAGGCACGGAGTTCGAGTCCCGCGTGGTGGTGTACAATTGCGATTGCCACACCTACCAGCAGGTCATTGAGCTGTTTTGCCGGTTTATTCCTGGGATGACGTCGACAAAAGCGTTTGAGTTAGCCTATCGAATCGATCATGACGGGGAAGCCATCGTCTTCACTGGAGCAACGGAACAAGCCGAACATATTGCAGCAAAACTCGCAGGAGGGGGGCTCCGAGTGGCCGTGCAGTGATGCCATCTCCCGTTACTTCGGCTTGGCTTTTCGCTTCCCTACCTTTTTGACAGCGGCAGGAGATTTTGCGTGGGCGGTCTTGGCAGGAGGTTTGACCGCCGTCTCAGCCACCGTCGCCTTTACTGGTTTCTTGCCTCCTTTAGTTTGCGAAGCAGCTGACTTTTTCCCTTTGTCTTGCGACTTCGACTTCCCACTCTGCGAGGGCTTGACAGGAACCATGTAGGTAGAAGTCCGATTGACCTTAGCCAACTGGTCTCCGCTGAGGACACGCACTTGGTACAGCTCAAACAGTTTGCTGATAGCTTTGGTATCACCACGCCTCGCCGCATTCAGCAGCTTTCGGCGTTGGTTCATCTCCTCTTCTTCGGTATGCGAAGCAGCTCGCCGTTCCATGCCCATCCTTTCTCAACTGCAGCCGAAGACCCACTAGGGCCCCAACTAGTGAACACCCCCTGCTAAGAAAATTGCTGGAGTATATCAGAGTCCTGTATTCTTGGGAACATCAAACATTGTGCCCACTTACGGCGCACCACAGGCCCGCGGATCTCCCGCTCGACCGTGTGGATTTGAGGCTTGAGCCTTGGCCCACGATCCCGGTATAAGTACAGATAATCCAGTGACTTTTCTGAGAGGAGATTCATGATGCAGCCGACACACGCACCGTCCACCGTAGCTGACGACCCTCAGGCCAGAGACCTCCTTCGGCGGGCCTTTGAAGCGACCGCTCGCTGGCCCAAAGACTTTCAGGGTTTTACCGCTGACCTCACCGTGAATGTGAACGGGGAAGAAACCACCGGTTCGGTCACGGTCAAGAGTCCGCGCGACGTCTCGGTTCAGGTGGGGGACGGAGAAATACAAAAGTGGGCTCAAGAACAACTCGGTATGATCGCAGTCCATCGCGGTCCACGAAGCTTCGAGGAGTCAGACGGAAAGTACTCGCTCACCATGGAGGAAGATGGTCATCCCTTCGGGACGAAACTGATTATCCATGGCTCCAATTCCTACTACCGGGTACACAACAACCGCATTACCCAGATTAACCGGAAAATGGCCCATCCTGGCATGAATCCTTTTGCGTTTACGATCAACGTGGAAGAAAGCGCCGTCACGCAGGACCAGAAAAATCTCACGACAAAATATACGGTCTACTACTATTCGCCCACCGATGGTACGCTCACCAATGTCGAGAGTTTCACGGACACGCACACCCGTGTGGGAGCATGTGACCTGCCGGCCACTCGGCGGATCATCACCTACGAAAACAATCAGGTCGTAGTGAAAAACCTTACGTTCACAAATCACAAGTTGCTCTAGCGACGATGGATCTACGGAAAGACTTCCCGCGCAGCATGCGAGTCCAGCTGGCTGGCTATGCCCACCTGGCTCGCATGATCGACAAATGCCGCGCCGTCCTCGCCGGCAGCGAGGGCGAGTATATCTATCCCTGCCCGATGGACGATCGGCTGCTGGAGTTTGCCGGCATCACCAGTGACCAATTCACGGCAGCTGTTCAAGGGCACTCGACTGATGAAGGAGTCGTCACCTGGTTTGAGAAGCAGGCCAAACCCCACCAACCTGCTGAGTTGGAAGAATGGAATCGGAAGTTGTTGGCACGCGGACCAAGTTCGCCTGAGAGCGCAGCCCGGTTCAAGAAATACCTGGCTGCCATTGACCCCTCACGCACCGACATCACCGCCTGGTCGGATCTTCAAGACCTCGAAGAAGGACGAGTCGTCCCGAGACGGGAATCAGAGACTCACTCTCAGTAAGTGAGCGCCGGATACTTTCCCAGGAGGGTGGGGTTTTCCGCCTGGGCTACCATGAAGTGCGCAACATCAGCACGAGAAATGGCGCCCACCTTCATACTGTCCACCAATTGGTCCAACACGCGATAGCGTCCGGTCATCGCCCCGTTGGTCAATCGACCTGGGCGCACGATCTCCCAACGTGGGTATCCACCGGCGATCACCCGCTCCTGCTCACTCTTGTCTGCATAGACTTTCTTGAGGAGCAGAGAGAACATAAGTTTCATGGGAAGCGAATTGTATCCCCAGCTGTCGCCTGCACCGAACCCCGTGAGGACGATGAGTGTTGGAGAGCTCTCCTTTTCACCAAGAGCCTTCAGCAAAAGACGCGCGGAGTCGGAGAACAGCGTAGTGACAAAGGGACTCTTCACACCGAGTGTCACCAGAACGGCGTCCGCTCCCTCCAGGACGGTCCGGATATCGTTCGGATTCGTCGCACTCCCCTGCACCCTTCGCAATTTAGCGTGATCTGGAAACGGAACCTTCCGTCGTGACAATGTCGTGACCTCATGCCCCCGCTCAAGAGCAAGACGCGTGGTCTCTAGTCCAATTCCTGCTGATGCTCCAATGATGGTGATCTTCATGTTCTCCGTCTTGTTGTCAGTGGCCTAGCCAAATTGCGATCGACCGAACTGATATCGAAAACGTAGCCTTATGGACATTCTCAGCTCCTTCGAAGGTTCCGGTCAAGTGTCGCTGAGGCGACAGGATCCGATCTCAAGGATCTGGGAGAAGCCAGCCGTCCAGATCGAGTGGTACGGATTCAATTCTTTGGCGATGCTTTGCACCTCCCATGCTAGACTTCCTCTATGCCACGAGCCGCCAGGAACAAGGCCGTCTTCTACCATCGAGACGCCCTCGACACTCTCAATCGTCACAATTCGCTGGCCGATAAGCTGGCCTCGCTTCACAAACTGCTGAAGCGGCGGTATCCGTTCATTACACGCATCGCCGTTGCCGTCTATGACCCGAAGACGGACCTTCTCAAGACCTACGTCGACAGTGGCCGCACTGCTCATCCGCTGCGGCACTATTCCGCAAAGCTCACCGAAGTCCCGTCCCTTCAAGAGACGATGGCACGCGGCACGCCACGGGTCGTCAATGATCTTGATGTCTTCAAACGCAGCCGCACCGAGCATGCTGTGCGCATACGGGCCGCCGGATACGGGGCCAGCTATACCCTACCCATGTTCCTGAACGGCACATTCTTTGGATTCGTCTTTTTCAATTCGAGGCTCAAACGCGTATTCACCGATCAAGTCCTGCATGATCTGGATATCTTCGGGCACCTCACCTCGCTCACGGCGATTTCCGAACTGTCCTCGATCAGGACACTCGAGGCCTCCGTGAGAACCGCCGCCGACATCGTGCACCACAAGGACATGGATACCGGCGCCCATTTGGATCGTATGGCCAACTTCGCCCGCTTGATCGCACGGACCATCGCCCCTACCTACAGCCTAACCGACGACCTGATTGAACACATTTTTCTCTTTGCCCCGCTCCACGACATCGGGAAAATCGCGATTCCCGACGAGATCTTACAGAAACCCGGCACCCTCACCGACCGTGAGAAAACGATCATGCGCAGCCATACGGCCAAGGGTCGGGAGATCATCGACGTGATGTTGAATAATTTCGGCCTCGACGGTCTTGAGCACATCGACATGCTTCGCAACATCGCGCTGTACCATCATGAAGCGATGAACGGCAGCGGATATCCAAGTGGATTGCAGGGAAACGATATTCCGATCGAGGCGAGAATCGTGGCTGTCGCTGACATCTTCGACGCATTGACAAGCCGCCGGTCGTATAAGGAAGCTTGGTCGAACGACGAGGCGTTTGCGATGCTACGACGCATGGCCGGCTCACAAGTTGATCAGCATTGCGTCGAGGCCCTGATTGCTCAGCGCACAGAAGTCGAAGAAATTCAAGTTCGCTTCAAGGAAGATCCCTACGGCTGACCCTTTGGCCAAACAGCCACACCGAAGCACGCACATATCCTGCTGGATCGTAAGACCGGTGCCTGATTACAACTCTCTACCCCCCAGTCGTTTCGAATCATGACTGCGGGCTGAGGACCTCCCGCCAGACTGCGGCCAGATCATGGAGCGCTTTGCTTCCATCTCCAACATAAACCGAGCCATGCATGGTCGCCAATCGCGTCGGCTGCAGCGCGGCCAACCGGTGCAACGTGGGTTCCGTCAATGAGCAATAGGGCACATAGTTCGCCAGCGGGCCTTGCTGATAATCCACCAGAGTCTTTCGACAGCGGTCGACGACATCCGATTCCGTCATCGGTTCGACATCGCCTTCCTGATGAAAGAGATCCGAACAGAGGAGCGTTCGTTCCGTCTCCTCAAACAGCAGTCCCGCGTCCCAGCAATGGGGTACATGCGGCGTTGCGAGAAAGCGGAGTCGGTATCGCCCGGTCTCAATCACCTCTCCATCGACCATCCCTTTTGCAGGGCGAAGCGCCAGACAATCGTCGACGCTGACCATCTTGCCCACCAAGCTGCAGACAACTTCCGAATGCGGAGCCAGGTGCTGCCACTCGGGTACGGTTGCACATTCATCAGACTCAAAATGGCTGAACCCGATCCAGCGCAACGTCTTTGGATCGATGAGCGAGGACATAGCGGCTTTGACATCCGAAAACAGTGCCCGCGGGCCGGTATGGAACAACAGCG
>JAHBWR010000075.1 GCA_019636875.1 Nitrospira sp. | reverse complement strand
AACCGGCATGACCACCCTATTGAGATTACGTATGACCCAGGCCTTTCTCCACCTTCATCTAGGGCCGAATAATGGTTTGACCGATCCTGGTCATCTACCTATATTCCGACTTGGTAGCCGGTCTATTTTATTCACAAGGAGGATCCATGAAACGGACGTCTCTACTGCTTTCGCTCGCAGTGCTCATCGGACTCACCTCAGCAGGCTGTCAGATCGTTGCCTCCCCCTTGGCGGGCGGTATCTACAATGAGACGAAGTACGGCGATGTAGCGACTGACACCGCCGCAGCCGGGAAGGAAGGGAAGGCTTGCGCCACTTCCATTCTTGGCTGGGTTGCGACCGGTGATGCAAGCGTCCACGCAGCTAAATCAGCCGGTGGTATCACCACCGTGGCCTCTGTTGACCATTCAGCCAAGAATATCCTTGGCATCTTCGGCGAATGGTGCACCATCGTTCGCGGCAACTAGTCCTCTATAGCAAGCCGGAGGAAGGGCCTTGCGAAAATTCTTTCGAAGGCCCTTTCCTTCGTTCTCTATCACTCGTTGCGTTTCGTGGAAGCCGTTTTCTCTTGCCGACTCATCGTTCTTGTCAGTGTGCTAGTCGGCTGCCTCAGCACCTCTCCCCCCACCTTCGCAGCCGAATTTGGAGATATTGAATTAAGTATCTATGCATTGGGTGGCTGGCCACGTGATGAGAGCATCTTTAACCAGGAAACGACTGTTCCTGGTTCGATCCAAGAAGGCTATGGTGCCGGAGTAAAAGCAGGACTCTTTCCTGCCGCACTACATCGAATGGTGGGTCTCGAAATCGATTCGAACGCACACGGCGGGACACTGTCCTTCCCCAACATCGCCGGCGGACGGAACCACGGGACCGGTCGCTCCAACTTGCTCGTGCTGAATACGACCTTCAACCTTATTCTGCGCTATCCGGGTGAACAGATCCGACCGTACGTCGGAATAGGTGTCGGCTGGTCCCACGGAACTCTGCTGAACCCCAACATTGCAGGACGAGACGACAAAGATTTTGATTCGGCCCGCACCCTTGGACATCAGTTTCTCGGTGGTGGACAAGTTTTCCTCAACTCCAAAGTTTTTCTCTTCGGAGAGTACCGGTATTTCTCGGCCAACTATCACTGGGAAGGACTGGCCATGGACTTCCGCACCCATTACGGCCTGATGGGGATAGGACTTCGGTTTTGATTCTCAGACACGCACCCGGCATTTAAAGGACTCGCCAAATGAGTGGAGAAGTCCTGGATCTCTGATCTATCGCATTCGTGCCACCGTCACGCCATCACCACCTTCAGCCCGATCACCGGCACGAAACTCTGCCACATAGGGCGAGTTCTTGAGGTATTCTCGCACAACGGATTTGAGCCGACCGGTCCCATGCCCGTGGATGATACGCAGGTACGGAGCGCTGCTGAGAGTCGCCCGATCCAACGCCGCGAGGACTTGCTCGAGTGCTTCGTCTGCAGCCTGGCCCCGTACGTCGACCACGGTCTGTTCATCCAGCCCCAATCCATTATTCGCTGAAACTCGCCGTAGACCCGAGGGCGATGGCGCCGGTTGTGCCGACTCCGCACGCGGTTCACGGGCAATGCCGACAAGGTTCGAGACGGCAGCCAGAATCTCGCCTTCACCGACTTTGATACGAACGCGCTTCTTCCCTTGGGGCGCTTCCAGCAAGTTTCCGGTCGTGCCCAACCCAACGATTTCCACCGCATCTCCGATACCAAGCTGCTCAAATGGTATAGTTGGGCCAGACGGAGTCAGGTCTTGTCTGACCTTCGTCTCCAGGTCATACAGCCGCTGTTTCGTCTCTTTGGCCTTGATGAGCTTCTGTTCCCGCTTCAAGGAGTCCACCGTGGCCTGCACCTCTGCCCGTGCACGTTGGAACTGCTCACCCAGCTTCTTTTTGAGCCCTCGTCGAGCGTCCTGCTGGGCCTCCTCCAACTGCGCTCGGAGCGCCTGCGCTTCACGAGCCGCCTCCTCAGCCTCCTGCCTAGCCTGATGGGCCTTCTCATGATCCTCAATAAGCTGATGTTGTTTCCGCTGCAAATCAGCCATCAACTCATCAAGCCGTTGGTCATCGCGACGAAGCCGCTTCCTCGCATCGTTCAAAAGGCATTGATCCATCCCGAGACGTCCCGCGATCTCCAAGGCCGATGAACCACCAGGCATGCCAATGAACAGTCGATAGGTCGGCGCAAGCCGCTCGACGTCGAACTCCACGCTGGCGTTCGCAAAACCGGGGGTCGTCTGTGCCAACTCCTTGAGCGCACCGTAATGTGTAGTCGCCACTACCTTCATATTCAGTTCAGCCAAGCGGCAGAGGAGCGCCTCGGCCAACGCCGCTCCTTCCTGTGGATCCGTTGAGGTCACCGGTTCATCCAGCAGCACGAGCGAACGTTGGATGCGGGGTTCGCTCGAAGTCAGTCTTGTCGCACTCTCGGACAGAAGCTGAATCATCTGCATCATGTGTGCGGAAAAACTGGAGAGGTCGCGAGTCAAGTCTTGGCCTCGCCGATATCCGCATGAAGATCGGTGAAAATTGCCATCTCGGATTCTGGCGCACACGGGAGATGCAGTCCCGCCCGGACCATGAGTGCAAACAGCCCGAGAATCTTGAGCGTGACGGTTTTCCCTCCAGTATTTGGCCCGGAGATCACCAGCACCCGGACGCGTTCGTCCATAAGAATGTCGTTCGCCAGAACACGATCCTTTGCGATGAGCAGCAGCGGATGCCGTGCCTGTTTGAGCATGATTCGCCCCGTCTCATTCAACAGGACTGGGCTGCATTTCAGCCGCCGGCTCACCTCAGCCTTCGCTCTGATGACATCCCACTCGGCCAGCACCTCGATCCCTTGACCAATCGCGTCAGCCCTGAAGGCCACCAAACCCGAGAGCTCCCGTAAGATGCGCTGCACTTCTCGCTCTACCGCCAGATCGGCGACCTTGATGGAATTGTTCAATTCCACCAATTCACGCGGCTCGAGAAAGACGGTGGCGCCGCTCGCTGAAATATCATGGACGATTCCAGGTATTCTCCCACGCATATCCGCCTTGACCGGCACCACGTAGCGACCTTCTCGTTGCGCGAAATACAATTCCTGGAGCACCTCCTCATATCGCTTTGAATGCAGGATCTGCTCGAGTTTCTGCCGTATTTCATGTTTCAACTCCAAGGCATGATGAGTCAGGCGTCGCAACTCCGGCGATGCGGTATCTTTCATGGACCCGTCGGATTGTATCGCGCCCTCAATGGCCTTGAGAATTCCCTGTAGACTCTTGCTGACCTGTAGCGGTTCCACAGTGCGAACGAGTGCCTGGATCTGGTCCCGATGGGAGAGGGCATATCGCTCGATTTCCGCCATCAGTGACAAGACCATCGCACAATCTCGCAACTCCAAGGCCTCGAGCACCCCTCCCTTCTCCGACCGAGTCAGCTGCTCCCGTATATCAGGGAAAGACAGTGTGGGTACTGGATCACTCCCTTCGAGCAAACTCACCATTTCTGTGGTCTCGTGTTGCCGTAGCGAGACACTCGCCAGCTCGCTCGACAGGGAAAGGGTTCGGCACCGGGCAACTCCGATCGCCGACTGAGCCTGTTGCGAGAGAAAAGCCAAAAAGCGAGGCCATTCGACGGCCTGCGCCGCCTGTTCAAATACCGTCTGATGCATGTTGAATATGCTCCCTCGATGTCATTCGGAATCTACCGAAACGCCGGACGTGAAACAAGATGCGACTCCGCCGGAATCCTGAGCTCCTACGTAGGTTTGGATGAATTGGACATGCTGATGCGCACTCCCTGTACCTTGACAACAAGGAGACGCCATCGATAGTATCGAGCTTGGTATTGGACTGCCCAACTTGTCCTAAACAAACATAGTTATAAGTAGAGGAATACACCATGGCCATTCGAGTTGGAATCAATGGATTCGGACGCATCGGACGCAATGTGTTCCGCGCCGCAATAGACGATCAAGATCTTCAGATCGTCGCCATCAATGATCTCACAGACGCCAAGACACTCGCCTATCTCCTGAAATACGACTCGGTCCATGGAACACTGCCGGCCACTGTCGAAGCCAAAGAAGATCAGATCCTTGTTGATGGGAAACCCATCAAAGTGCTGGCCTTTAAGGACCCCAAAGAGCTTCCCTGGAAGGACCTAAACGTGGACGTCGTCATCGAATCCACCGGTCGGTTCACCGATCGGGAATCAGCCGGCAAACACCTGTCTGCCGGGGCTAAACATGTGATCATCTCCGCCCCAGCGAAAGATCCTGACGTGACCATCGTGCTCGGTGTGAACGACAACCAGTTCGATCCAAAATCCCATCACATCGTCTCCAATGCTTCCTGCACCACCAACTGCCTGGCGCCGGTCGCCAAGGTTTTGTTGGAGACATTCGGGATCAAGCACGGAGTGATGACCACCATCCATTCTTACACAAACGATCAGCAACTGTTGGACCTTCCACACAAGGACCTACGGCGTGCACGCGCCGCGGGAATGTCGATGATTCCGACAAGCACCGGCGCTGCAAAGGCGCTCCACCTCGTGATCCCCGAACTCAAGGGCAAGCTGGACGGACTCGCGATTCGAGTGCCGACCCCGAATGTCTCGCTGGTCGATCTCACCGTCGAAACTGAAAAAGATTGCGACACGGCGTCAGTCAACGCCGCTTTCAAGAAGGCAGCAGAGGGGCCTCTGAAGGGCATTCTCAAGTATTCAGAAGATCCCATCGTGTCCGTCGACCAAAAGGGGGACGCGCACTCGGCCACCGTCGATGCCCCGTTGACGAATGTGGTGGACAAGCGTCTCGTCAAGGTCACCGCCTGGTACGACAACGAGTGGGGGTATTCTTGCCGTGTTCGAGACCTGGTGAAAGTGCTGGCAGGGAAATAACTGCCAAAACGACTGTGACAGGGATGATTCAGCAAGGTCTTACACATCGGCCCTACCCATTGCCTCATCCCTCAACATGGCTGAATAAGGAGTGCGGATGAACCTGCACAAACAAACGATTGACGATGTGCAACTTCGTGGGAAACGAGTCATCATCCGGGCTGACTTTAACGTCCCGCTTGATGAATCGCTGCAGATTACCGATGACACCCGTATCCGTTCGACCTTGCCGACGATCAATCGTGTCGTCGATGAAGGCGCTAAAGTCATCCTGTGCTCGCATCTTGGTCGTCCGAAAGGGGCATTCGACCCCAAATACAGCCTGGCCCCGGTCGCGAAACGTCTGGGACGACTGTTAGGGAAAGACGTGACCTTCGCTCCGGATTGTATGGGCCCGGCGGTCGAAAAACTGGTCGCCAAGATGAAAGAGGGGGATGTCCTCCTGCTGGAGAATCTTCGTTTTCACGCCGGGGAAGAAAAAAACGATGAAGCCTTTGCCAAGGCGTTGGCCGCCCTGGGCGATGTCTTCATCAACGACGCGTTCGGCGCCGCCCATCGAGCCCATGCTTCGACGGTCGGCATCACCAAGTACATCAAGGATTCAGCAGCAGGCGCACTGCTCAGAAAAGAAATCGAATATCTCGAAGGTGCCGTCGCCAATCCGGTGCGACCATTTGCCGCGGTTCTGGGCGGCGCCAAGGTATCCGGTAAGATCGGTGTCATCGAAAATCTTGGGAAACGGGTCGATAAGGTCATTATCGGCGGCGGCATGGCCTTTACCTTTCTGAAGGCGAAGGGCATGGAGATCGGTAACTCCCTCGTTGAAATGGACATGCTGGACTTTGCTCGAGGAGTTGAAGACCACGCCCTGTCGGCTGGGGTCAAGTTCTACCTGCCGGTCGATTGTGTAGTGGCGGCCAGCCGAGAGGTAGGGGCTGAAACCAAGATCGTTCCAGTCCAGGAGATTCCTAAAGGTTGGTATGCGTTGGACATTGGGCCAGCCTCAGTCAAACTGTTCAACGAGGCGGTCCAAAATGCCAAAACCATCCTGTGGAACGGACCGATGGGCGTGTTTGAAATCGACGCCTATGCCCGAGGCACCTTTGCCATGGCCCATGCGATAGCCGACGCATACGCCTTGACCATCGTCGGTGGTGGCGAGACGGCGCTGGCCGTCCATCGAGCCGGTGTGTCAGAAAGCATGTCGTTCATCTCCACAGGAGGTGGTGCCGCGCTTGAACTACTCGAAGGGAAAACACTTCCTGGGCTCGCTGCGTTGCCGGACCGATCAAATTAATTCATACGCCTCATCTAACCCAACACCACGGGGATACGCTTGCGCAGAATTCTCATCGTCGGCAATTGGAAAATGAACAAGACCGCGTCCGAAGCGGCCACGTTCGTCCGTGCCCTGAGTGAACGTCTTCATAGTGTCTCCACACAGATTGAGCTTGTCGTGGCTCCCCCATTCACCGCCCTGCAAGCGGTCCGCACTGCGCTTGAGCCCTCCTCTCCTCTACAGCTTGGAGCGCAAAATATGTTTTGGGAGGATCAGGGTGCCTACACGGGAGAGGTCTCGGCCCCGATGCTTGTGGACCTTGGATGTCGCTATGTCATCCTTGGTCACTCAGAACGGCGCACCCTCTTCGGCGAACAAAGCGACGGCATTCAGAAAAAGCTCCGAGCCGCGCTCAGACACGGCCTCCGCCCAATCCTCTGCATCGGCGAATCGCTACAGCAGCGGGAAAGTGGAATGACGGACGACGTACTCACCCAACAATTGAACGAAACTCTGTCCGGCTTCACCGCCGAGGCTTTGAGTGGAATAACGGTCGCCTATGAACCTATCTGGGCGATCGGTACAGGGAAGTCAGCAACGGCAGAACAAGCCGTAGCCGCCCACCACACGATTCGCCGAGTCCTGGCCTCCACAATTTCCCCCGAGCAGGCTGACTCTACTCGGATTCTCTATGGCGGAAGCGTCACACCCCACAACATCGAATCCCTGCTCGCTTCCAACCAGGTAGACGGCGCATTGATCGGAGGTGCTTGTCTCCAGGTCGAGTCCTTTGCTACAATCGCGCGCGTTGCATCAATCGCTCGCTCAATCGGAGTCTAAGATTTCATGCTCTACACCGCAATCGTCGTTATCCATGTCTTTGTCTGTTTTCTGATGATCGGAGCGATTCTTCTCCAATCTGGGAAAGGAGCGGAGATCGGCGCCGCTTTTGGCGGATCGAGTCAAACGGTGTTCGGCAGCCGTGGCCCTGCCAACTTCCTGAGCAAGCTGACGGTGGTCGTCGCGGCGATTTTCATGGTCACCTCGTTCAGTCTGGCGATCTTAGCGAAGCAACAAAACTTCTCCTCCACCGTCATCGATATGCAGCCAAAAAGCGAATCAACGAGCGAATCTGTCCCTCCTCCAGCAGCCGACCCTGCTGCCAAGCCCTCAGAGGAGACACACCCTGCTGCAGGAGAAACTTCCGGGGAGAGTCACTGATCAGGCAAGACCAAATCCTTGGCGGTCCGTTTGCCAGGCGAACCAACCAGCTACCTCTGGAGCCCGTCAGACTCGAGTCAGCCAAGACTCGTGCGCAGCATCTTCCCCACGCACGATTGAAAAGAAGGCATCTTGAAGGGTTCGTGTAATCGGCCCTGGAGTGCCGTTTCCGATTCGACGACGATCGATCTCTCTGACCGGTGTCAGCTCTGCGGCCGTTCCGGTCACGAACACCTCGTCTGCAATGTACAGCTCGTCACGCGTGAATCGTTCTTCGACGACGGCAACGTTCCGCTCTCGCGCCAGTTGCATGACGGAGTTTCTGGTAATTCCTTCAAGCACCGAGGTCAATGGCGTCGTTTTAAGGATACCCCGACGAATCATAAACACGTTTTCGCCCGTTCCCTCGGCGACGTACCCCTCCGGATCGAGAAGAATGGCTTCGTCATATCCATCGGCCTTCGCCTGTTGCTTCGCCATAATAGAGTTCACATAGTATCCTGATATTTTCCCTCTGGTCATGGACACGTTCACATGATGTCGCGTGAAGGAGGAGATACAGGCGCGCATCCCATTCGCCAACGCCTCGTCTCCCAGATACGCCCCCCATTTCCAAGCGGCGATAGCCACCCGAATGGGATTCTCTCCCGGATGCACCCCCATCGTTCCATATCCAATGTAGACCAGCGGACGAATATAACAGGCATCGAGACGATTGATGCGAACCGTTTCTAAAATGGCATCGGTGATCTGTTTCTGGTCATAGGGCATACCCATCATGCCGATGTGCGCGGACTTGAACAGTCGATCCACGTGCTCCTGAAGCCGAAAGATGGCAGATCCAGATTTTCCTTTATAACATCGGAGACCTTCGAACGCTGCCAGGCCGTAGTGGAGCGAATGCGTGAGAATATGGACATTCGCCTCCCCCCACGCGACAAATTTTCCGTCCATCCAAATTTTTTCGACCGGCTCCAGCATTGAGGGCAGTCTCCGCGGTTAAAGGAACCCGTTGTCAGGCCGTGTGCCGAGTGGAATATAGCGTGAGGCTACTTGAGGGTCAAGCAAGCGAACCGGCCATGAGACTAGGAAGACGCACAATACGCGCGCAGGCGAGCACTGAGGAATGTTCCGATTCGATCTTCACCATCCGGACTCATGGTCACGACTTTGGCTCCAAACAGCAACCCGCGTACCCAGCGAACGGCGACCCGTTGAATTTCCACCGGCTCATCCTTATCGGGGAGCGTAACCCGAACCGCCAATTCCATGCCTGGAACGACCTGATGGTCACCCAACACCCGGAACCCGTTCCGGCAAAGGTTGATCACCGTGCCTTTTCCAAGAAAATCTCCGCCCAAGTAATAGAGCGCACAACGAACGGGAATTCGGTGGTAGGTGCGGATCACGAACTTATTGGTGTGAGACATTGTTCTGCATGCTCTCCCAATCCAAAAGGGAATTGTCTGCTCTCCACTCCCCTACCTCGATGGAGCAAACCATACGCGTTGACGCAAGCTCCAGCCTAGCCCTCCAAGAGAGGGGGCCTGCCGGAATCCTAAATCTCGGTCATGCCTGCTTCCGCTTGACAGTCTCCACCACCACATGTTAAATGAACCGTTCTTTAAATTCGGAGAAGAGACATGTACGCAATTGTTGAAACGGGTGGTAAGCAATATCGCGTTGAAGCAGGGGCCACGATCCAGGTTGCGAGCCTACCCGGAGATATTGGATCCCAAATCGAGCTGAACCAAGTTCGCCTCGTGCATGGCGAGGGGGGGCTCCTGATTGGACAACCGCTTATCAGTGGTGCGAAGGTTACGGCAAAAATTGTGCGTCACGGACGAACTCGTTCGATTACCGTCTTCAAGAAGAAGCGCCGCAAGAATTACCGACGTACCCGCGGACACCGGCAAGGTTTCACGAAGCTACTAATTACCAATATTGCGTCCGCGTAACGGATTCGAGAGGACTTACCATGGCAACTAATAAAGGTGGCGGATCATCACGGAACGGTCGTGACAGTAATCCACAGTATCTCGGTGTGAAGGCCTACGGCGGTCAGACGGTTACGGCTGGCAGTATCATTGTCCGTCAGCGCGGCACTAAATTCTTTCCCGGATTCAATGTAGACCTCGGGAGAGATCATACGCTGTTTGCCAAAATGAGCGGCGTGGTCAAGTTCGAAGGTGGGCGAGGCAAACGGAAGGTCAGCGTGTATCCCATCCCTGCCAAGTCCTGATTCTTTTCCCCTTTTTCCGCTCCGCCGACCCGGGACAGGATGAATTCGCACCGCCTGTTCATCTCAAACGGGTATACTTTCTCATCCTCACCACTGAACCATTCGTAGCATGAAGTCACCATATGTTTGTCGATGAAGCTCATATCACGGTCCGAGCCGGACGAGGAGGCAACGGCATCTGCAGTTTCCGGAGGGAGATGTTTGTGCCTCGAGGGGGCCCGGACGGAGGCGATGGTGGCCATGGTGGCGACATCATCATGACCGCATCCCATCGACTCACGACGCTCCTCGACCTCCGCTACCAAAACCACTACGAGGCCCAGGACGGGCGCGCCGGAGGGGGATCCAATTGTACGGGCCGTTCCGGAGAGGACCTATCGATTCTCGTCCCCGTCGGCACTATCGTTTATGATGACGAGACGAAAGAGGTGCTCGCTGATTTTGTCGAAGATGGTCAAGCGGCTGTCATCGCGAAAGGAGGCCGCGGGGGAAAAGGAAACAGCAATTTTGCTACATCGGTTAATCGAGTGCCAACGAAGTGTACTCCCGGAACCCCCGGCGAAGAACGTGCCTTACGACTCGAGCTCAAATTGCTTGCGGACGTAGGCCTTGTCGGATTTCCGAACGCCGGCAAGTCAACTCTCATTGCTGCGATTTCAGCCGCACGTCCAAAGATTGCTGAGTATCCCTTCACCACGCTGATTCCTAATCTCGGCGTTGTGCGCTGGGGATCCCATCGTAGCTTTGTCGTGGCTGATATCCCAGGCTTGATCGAAGGAGCCCACGAAGGGAAGGGGCTCGGTGTTCAGTTTCTGCGCCACATTCAACGCACCGCATTTTTATTGCACTTGATCGATGTATCGGAATGGGCGACGGAGGATCCTGTCACTGGCTTTGAGACGCTGCAACGTGAACTGGGTGCCTACGACTCAACGCTTCCCCATCGCCCCTTTGCCGTCGTGGCAACCAAGATCGACGTGATCGATGCAGGCGAACGACTGACCGAACTGCAGACCTATTGCCGACAAAAGAACTATCCGTGTCTGGCCATCTCAGCCGCCACGAACGAAGGTCTGAGCGATCTGATCACCTATGTCGGAAAGCAAGTCGATCTTTTGCGAAAGGCGCCATGCGAGACGAGCTCTTAGTCCAGGCAAAACGGATCGTCATCAAAATCGGCAGTAGCTTGCTTGCGTCACGTGCGGAGGGACTTCGGCCTGAACAGATCGAGCGATTAGCGGATGAGATTGCCGCGCTCCGCACGCAGGGACGGGAGATCCTCATCGTCTCATCCGGCGCCATCGTCTCCGGTATCCGAAAATTACGCCTAAAAGACTATCCCAAGAGCCTTCCGGTCAAGCAAGCCGCCGCCGCCGTCGGACAAAGTCGACTGATATGGGCCTATGAAAAGGCCTTCGAGCGTGTTGCGATTCAAGTGGCACAAATTCTGCTGACGCACCACGACCTCGCTGATCGCCGTCGCTTTCTCAATGCTCGCCATACCCTTTCGGCACTGATCGGGTTTGGCATCATCCCTATCATCAACGAAAACGACACGGTTGCCGTAGACGAAATTCGGGTCGGTGATAACGACAGCCTTGCGAGCGAAGTAGCCCACCTATCCGATGCAGATTTATTGGTGATTCTTTCGGATGTCGATGGGTTATACACGGAAGATCCCCGTAAGAACCCAGCTGCCGCGCTGATTCCACTCGTCCCTGATATTACTCCCGACATTGAACGGTTGGCGGGAGTTTCCAGCACCTTTGAAGGTACTGGGGGGATGGCCACCAAGCTGCGGGCGGCGAAGAAGGTCGCAGAGTATGGAATTCCCACATTAATTATCAACGGCGAACGGGCCGGACTCCTGCCCGCAGTCTTAGCAGGACAATCGGGAGGAAGCCTCTTTCTCGCCAAGGAACGCCGTTTGAACAGCCGCAAACATTGGATCGCCTTCACATTGCGCGCTCGCGGTCAACTCCATCTCGATCAGGGAGCAGTAGAGGCCTTGCGTGTACGTGGGAAGAGTCTCCTCGCATCGGGTATCCTTCAGGTAACCGGCGTGTTTGAGGCCGGCGATCCGGTCAGTTGCCTTACACCGGACGGGAAGGAATTTGCTAAAGGCCTGGTAAACTTTTCATCCGACTTCTTGCACCGCATGAAAGGTCTCAAGACCGCGGTGATTCAATCTCAGTTTGGTCCTCAAGAGTATGAGGAAGTCATCCATCGAGACAATCTGGTCATTCTGTAGTGTCTTGGGCGACGAGTCCTGAGTCATGATTCATCGACAAGCCCACCACACCACACCCTTCGCACAAACCACCTCGCCGAAACGTCTCGGCCTATTCGGAGGGAGTTTCAACCCCATCCACAACGGCCACCTGGCCATTGCACGTGACGTACGTGCACGCATGAACCTCGCACGCATCCTCTTCATCCCGACCGGCGACCCGCCTCACAAGCAGAACCGTTCTCTGGCTCCGGCCCCATTGCGGCATGAAATGGTCCGTCTTGCAATCGCCGATACATCGGAGTTCGCCGTGTCGACAATCGAAATCGATCGCACTGGCAAATCATATTCCATCGATACGGTCCGCGAAATACGTGCGCAATACAGTCAACCTTGGGAGATCTTTTTTATCATTGGCCTTGATGCGTTCCTGGATTTCCCCACATGGAGAAATCCGGAGGCAATCTTGAACATCTGCCATGTCGTGGTGGTCCCTCGTCCGGGACAGGTGTTCCGAGCCCTTGCTGACCTGCCATTATGTCCAAACCTCGATCCAGAATCTCTTGCACAGCTCGATGCCGGGGCTATTGAAAGGCTCGAAATCGCCCTCCCTGATGCGCTAGCCGTGACCTGCTTGTCTATTTCACCTTGCCCGATCTCGGCATCAGAGATCAGACGGAGAATTCGTAGCGGACTCCCCCTGGCAAATATGTTGCCGCCCTCGGTAGAATCTTATATACTTCAGCATAGTCTTTATCAGGAGGACAGCAATCGCACGCGCATCTAAGGCCACCGCCCTCGCCGCTGCTAGGGCGATGCTCGATAAAAAGGCTTTGGATGTACAAGTCCTCCACGTTGCCCCGCTTACGTCGATCGCTGATTATTTGGTTATTGGGTCGGCAGAATCCGACAGGCAGACCCGCGCAGTTGCCGACTCCATTGTCGACGAACTCTCTCGTGTAGGCCAACGACCGCTGAGTGTCGAAGGAACCTCCTCCGGTCAATGGGTCTTGATCGACTTTGGCGATGTCGTGGCCCATGTCATGAGACAAGATTCCCGTGCGCACTATGCGCTCGAGCGTTTGTGGAGCGACGCGCAACGGGTTCCTGTTCCTGACGAATCGTCGGCCGTCACCACCCCGCCCAAACGACGCGTCGTCCGGAAAGCGAACCCGCAAAAGACGGTGTAGGCTATGTTCAAACTCCTGATCAGTATTTTCCTCATCAGCGCAGGGCTGTTCATTTACAGTTACTTCCGTGAGCTGAATCCAGGGTTTGTCGTCATTCATACAAGCCCGGGCATCGAGTTTGAACTGAGTCCGGTGACCCTTATGCTGATTTCCATGGCCTTTGGAGCCGTCCTCGCCACCTTCGCCGTCGGCCTACAACAAACGGCGCACCTCATCTTGAACTGGCGGAGCAGCCGCCTGGTTCGTCGAAAAGAGAAGGTCGACTCGCTGCATCGAGACGGAACTCATGCGTTCATGTCGAAGCGAACATTGGAGGCAATCACCCTGTTTGAAAAAGCGCTCGCCATCGATCCGAATCGTGTCGATTCCCTCTTGTGGTTGGGCAACGTCTATCGCTCCGAGCGCAATTTCCCGGAGGCCATTCGACTCCATCAACACGCACATCGGGTAGAAGACCGAAACATCGAGGTCTTGCTGGAACTGGCCAAAGATTTGGAAGACGCTAAACGATATGAAGAGGCTCTCCAGGCGCTTCAGAAGATTCTCAAGATCGAGCCGGATAACTTGACGGCGTTGATCCGTAAACGCGATCTCAATATCAGGATGGAGCGCTGGGGTGAGGCGCTGGAGATTCAGCATCGCTTGGTCAAAGCCAACCTTCCCGCCGCCGACAAACAGCCGGAAGCCGCACGGTTGGTCGGATGCATGTATGAAGTCGGACGGCAACTACTTGAGCGTGGACACCCCGATAAAGCTCGTCGGTACTTCAGAGGTGCCATCAAGAAGGACCGTAGTTTTCTTCCTGCCTACATTGGACTGGGTGAGATTCTGCTCCATGAAGGAAAGACCAAAGACGCCGTCGAAATCTTGAAAAAAGTCTATTCGCGAACGCGAAGCGTCATCATTCTGCACCGGCTGGAAGAGCTGTTCTTGGATCAAGGAGAACCAAGCGAAATCATCCGCGTCTATCAGGAAGCCTTACAACAGAGTCCACAGGACCCCGTCCTGCAATTCTATCTAGGCAAGCTCTATTACCGTCTAGAAATGGTGGATGAAGCCTTCGACCTGCTTTCAACGATTGAGGGCCCGCAGGATCATTTGTTGGACTACCACAAGATCATGGCGAACCTCTATTTGCGCAAGCAACATTTCGAAGATGCCATTGCGGCCTTGAAGAAGGCGCTGAGTTTCAAAAAACGGGTCGTGGTTCCCTATATCTGCACCCAATGTCAACAGGAAGCCGTCGAATGGACGGGCCGATGCCGCCGTTGCGCCAAGTGGAACACGCTCACCGCCCTCCCCTGGCTTGAGGCGACCCGGATCGAAGCACCTCCGGAAGGCGAAGCCTCGACTGTTCCATCCCTCCCCTATGGGGGCATTGCTTCTCCGTTTGAAACCGTGTAGGTTTTCCGCCACTATCCGCTGACGATTGGACCTAGCGAGTGTGTGAGCATCCCCTCTCGATTCAACGGATCAGAACACAAGCGAATCATCAGAACATCGCAAACTATTTTCGAGGACTTCATGAGCCACATGACTTTAGCAGACAAAGCGCTGAACGACGAACCTCTCACCTTGACAGAATGCCGATCTGTCTTGGAGACACCGAATGACGATCTCCTCGCGTTGTTACACGCAGCCTTTCAAGTCCGATCCAAATACTTCGGCCGTACGGTCCGTCTGCAGATGCTGCAAAACGCCAAAAGCGGGGCCTGCCAAGAAGACTGTCACTATTGTTCGCAGTCGTCGATTTCGACAGCGCCGATTGAGCGGTACAGTCTGTTGCCACAGAAACAGATGATCGAAGGAGCCCGGCAAGCTGCTGCATCGAAAGCTCAGCGCTATTGCATTGTCATCAGCGGCCGAAGTCCGTTGGATCGCGAGATCGATGAAATCGCTGGAGCTGTACGCTCGATCAAACAGGACGTGCCGATTCAAATCTGCTGTTCACTCGGCCTGATGAGCGAATCCCAGGCGAAACGTCTCAAGGCCGCGGGTGTGGACCGAGTGAATCATAACTTGAACACCAGTGAGGCCTTCCACTCGTCGATCTGCACGACTCACACGTTCCAGGACCGGTTGTCGACGATCAAGAACGCGCGTGCGGCAGGGTTGGAAATTTGCTCTGGGGGCATCGTTGGGATGGGTGAGACAGACGAGGACCTGATCGAGCTGGCCACAGCCCTGCAAGACGTTAAGCCGGACTCCATTCCCTTGAACATGCTCACCCCAGTCTCCGGCACCCCATTCGAACAGGCCAACAACCTCACGCCTCAACGCTGTTTGAAAGTGCTCTGCCTCTTCCGGTTCCTCCATCCCAGGACGGAAATTCGCATCGCCGGAGGCCGAGAGCACAACTTGCGCAGCCTTCAACCGTTGGCACTCTATCCAGCCGACTCAGTATTCGTGAACGGCTACCTGACAACGCCGGGCGCACCGGCCCCCGAAGTCTGGGGTATGATCGAAGACCTCGGCTTCACGATCGAAGTAGATTACCAACAGCCCGTGGCGGGTTAATCGATAGAGTGAACGACCGACCGGCTCGATGAACGTCCATGAAGAAAATCTCACGAAACAAAGAAACGAAAACATTTACTGAAGCTGTCGGTCGCGCGCTCCGCCGAGCAGCTAAGACAGCTCGAAAAACCGCTAAGATGTATGGGACACCGATCTACGTGTGGGAAAACGGCAAGGTGGTGGCAAAGAAACCCTAAGCTTCCTGGCTACCACCCACTGAGAAGTGGATCATTTCGGACTCAAGAAAAATGCAGCCCGGAGCTTGAACGATGGATCGGTGGGTCCTAGCTCGGCATCGACGAATCAAGATCCAGCCTATAGCCCCCTTTAATTTCACTGGTTACACAACAACTCACGGCTGAGCAAGTTCAAGGCTTGTTCCCTACATTGAGGTTAATTCTGTTAGGCGGCCACTTTGGGTAAACTCTGACG
Organism: Nitrospira sp.; assembly: GCA_019636875.1. GTDB lineage: Bacteria > Nitrospirota > Nitrospiria > Nitrospirales > Nitrospiraceae > Nitrospira_D. The sequence goes on along the minus strand of JAHBWR010000075.1, from coordinate 821 downwards.
TCTGTGGGAATCCCGACGCTGCTAAAAGCTGAGAGTAGCGTCTTAAGTTCTATTGATTCTGGATTCTGTGTCCCGATTAGTAGCCCTCGCAAAGTAAGTCCTGTAGCAGCGACGCGGTCGTTTATCGTCCAACCTCCTTTACGTAACGCTTGCTCCAGACCCCATGCAAAGTCAGCAGACTCGCTGTCCCCACTAATAAACCCCAGATAACCGATTTCACCCTTCGGACCTCTCGATAAAGTTTCAACAAGTACGCTGAACTGAGATGGGGAGAGACGCCATCGCTTGATTCGTTCCTTTATATCCGAGACGTCCGCGACGAGCGAATCCAGAGACCTAAGCTGTGAAGCTGCGTCGGGATCCTTCCCTTTGACCTCATAGGACTCTACCCACCGCTCAACGGCTTTTGGATTGTTAGCTGCCACGAGAATGGCTAATTGAGTTAGTTTCACATCTGCTTCCTGAAACCTTACTAGCGATCGTTCATAGGCCTCCTTCGACGCGCCCCTAGCCGCTTTCAATTGATTACACAGCGAAATTCGGTGATTATCCAATATTTGGGTTAAGTCCGTAGCGCTCTGAACAACCTGAGGTTCCCAAACCACCTCAGCGATCTTAACATCAATTCCTGGCTTCACCGGAAGCTCGAATCCCTTAACCTCTAGCCGGGACTCGGAATACTTCACCATGGGACTGCAATCGGGTAGGGAACTACAACCAACAAAACCGACAAGGGCCAATGCCGTTAGAACTCCTAGAATGTAGACACGGTTATTGCTGTTCATATTCATCTCTGGATTCGATCACTGATCTATGGGCGG
>JAHBWR010000074.1 GCA_019636875.1 Nitrospira sp. | reverse complement strand
ACTGAGCTACACCCACCACGTAGACTGAAAGAAGCTGATATTAGCAAAGGGCTGATTCCCGTCGCAACCGATTACCGTTCCCCCCTGGCATCGAAGGCGGCCTGCATCTCTGCAATAATGGCAGCAACAGTTGCCGATGGATCGGCAGCATCGCGAATGGGCCGACCGATGACGAGATAATCCGCGCCAGACGCGATCGTTTGCGTAGGGGTGGTCGCCCGAGCATGGTCATCGACGCCTTTGCCGGCCGGTCGTACACCCGGCGTCACAATCGCGAAACGCGACCCGACTTTTTTCCGAATGGCCGAAGCTTCTTCACCGGACGCCACAACGCCATCACAGCCTACTTCGGTCGCCAGCAGAGCCCTCGCGGTGACGAGATCTTGGACTGTCCGTTGGATTCCCATTTCCCGAAGATCCTGGCCGTCGAAATTCGTAAGCACGGTCACCGCCAGCAGCTTGAGCGATGAGCCCTCCCGGCCTTGCACCGCGGCGGTCAGAGCCTTGCGATTGGCGTGAACGGTCAAGAACTCGACTCCCATCGATGCGACCCGATTCGTCGCTCGGCGAACCGTCTCCTCGATATCGAGAAACTTTAAGTCGAGAAACACTCGCATGCCCCGCTCGACAATCCGTTTGACGACCTCGGGGCCTGCCGCCGTGTAGAGCTCAAGGCCGACCTTGACGAAGGAGATGTGTCCTTGGAGCCGGTCTAATAGACCATCCGCCTCTGCCATGGAAGGCACATCCAGCGCAAGGATCAGTCTGTCTCGTGCCGCAATTTTCACCATACCCATATCCCCTCTTCAGAGCCGATCCTTGACGATCGGCGAAGCCTTATGATACAAGTCAACCTCTTTCTTACAGGAGTACTCCATGCCTCAGATTCATAAATCAACCATTCGACGAGCTCGCCAAGCCGAGCGACGGCATGAGCGGAACCGCTCGACCCTCAACGCAGTGAAGACACTGATCAAGAAGGTCCAATCGGACGTGGCTGGAAAAAAGGCGGAGGACGCCAAGACCAGCTTGCAAGAAGCAACGTCGGCGATCGGAAAAGCCGTCTCCAAAGGCGTGCTTCATCGAAATACCGCATCCCGCCGGATTTCTCGTTTGGCTCATCGCGTCAACGCCCTGTCCGGTTCCGGCTCTTAATCGTTCGAACATTCGACACCACCCGGGTAAGCGGTCGTTTTGGCGGAGCCGGGGACAGAGCTGTTGGTTTTGTCTGTTTTCCTGCGGTCTCTTCACAGAGTTTCAACAGCAAGCCTTCCAGCACCATTCGCGGACGGCTAGCACTCCCTCCTTTGAGCTTCGCATCTGTATCTAGAAAAAGCCGCAGCGCATTCCGAAGGTGCGCCTCGGAAAACCGCTCGAGAAAGGGACGCACCTTCCGCGGATCCATGCGCAAACTCCGAGCGGCCTCCCCCTCCCGACCACCCTTGGCGAGCAGATCCTTGACCTTCCAAAGTCGGCGGTATTGCCATGCAAGGGATCCCAGAATTCGAAGCGGAGCCTCTCCCGCTTCAAGATTGCGCGCGAGGATCGAGAGAACACGCCCTCGGCTGCCCTCGGCGATTGCCTGCGCCAGGTCAAACACAGACGCACCTGGATCTACCCCTCGAAGCAGGTAGACATCAGCTGCTGTCGCCGAACGATCGGACGGCACATACGAGGCAAGCTTTTCCAATTCGCGGCGGAGTCCGTAGAGGGAGGCTCCGGACACTTCTCGCAGTATGTGAACCGCTGGCTCCTCAAGCCGCACCCCAACCCGTCCTGCTTCTTGGGTGATCCATGAAGGCAACTGAGCATCACGGAGCGGCGAACAATCAACGACCGTCGCGGCTCGCGTGAGGGCTTGAGAGAATTTGAGCCGACCATCCAACTTCGAGCTGACGAAGACCAGCGTCGTGGACTCCACCGGATTCTGTATACAGCCGAGCAACTGATCGCCGTCCCGAGCCGTCAGTTTCTCCGCCGATTTCACCACGACGAGCCGACGTGGGGAGAAAACGGGTACCGCGGCCACACTGTTTCGAATATCGCTTCCACTCGCTTCATCGCCGTAAAACAGTTCGTAGTTGAACTCGTCTCCGCCATTCCCAAGCACCGCCTGCTTGAGAGCCGCGATCGCGTGGTCTCGGAGCAGGTCTTCTTCGCCAACGACGAGATAGAGCCATCCCGGTGCCTGTTGGCCGAGCGCCGCCTCCAGTTGTGTGTGGCTTACCATCGAGGCCATTGAACGATACGTATCATGCTATTGAGGCTCAGGATCCGTCTCGGACGACTGCATCGTCAGAGCCCCGGTCTCAAGTTGCAATAGAAATCGCGCGGCCAAATCCGCCGCCACAAACCGGCCCGCCTGCTCTACGGCCCGGTTTTGTAGCGCGCGATTGAATTGGAGATCAGGCGTCACAAAGAACTCCGAAGACCCTTTTGCCAGCTGCCTCCAGACTACTTTTCTGGATCGGACGTCTTCTACGAGAATCTGGACGATCACCTCGGTTCGACTTTCTAACGTCGCGGTCTGGGAAAAACTCAGCGTCGGTACGATGACCGACAGGATCCGCCCGGTCAGTACGAGATCGGCGGCTTCGGACTCAGGGACAACCTGTGCCCCGCTGCCGGCTGAAAATTCATCGCGAAAATAGTTCGTGTACCGCATTTCGAGATTCGGCTCGAAGCTGTTGTTGACCAACGTCCTAATGATGAGACGTGGTGGAGGTTCAGTCAGTGTCGAAGCAGTGGCTCCTCCGATGGTCGGGCCGGCTCCGTCTACCCGAAACTGATAGCCGCAGGAGGCGAGCGTCGACACGAGGAGTACGGTGATGAACGTGCTGGGAATAGACACAAACGGTCTGTTTCTGGTTTGAAGCCTACTCTTTACATGTTCGGCACTCAGCACTCAGCACTCCTAGACGACAAAATTGAGCAATTTCTTGTCGACGTAGATCACCTTCTTTGGTTCTTTTCCCTGGAGCCACTCCGCCGCTTCCGTACGGGCCAGCCGTTCAATGTCTTCGCGAGGCGCATCGGTCGACACTTCGATCTTAGCTCGCAGCCGGCCGTTGACCTGAATGGGTATAGTCACACGCTCGCTGACCGTCATCGCCGGATCATAGGTCGGCCAGGGCCGTTGCGAGACACTGGGTTGATGCCCAAGTATACTCCAGAGCTCCTCACCCACGTGCGGTGCGAAGGGGGAGAGTAGCAGGACAAACGGCTCGATTACGGCCCGAGGTCGCTGCTGAGCCTTCGTCAATTCATTGGTGAAGATCATCATTTGCGAGATCGCGGTGTTAAAACGCAGTGCCTCGATGTCTTCCGTCACTTTCTTGATTGTTTGATGGAGCAAACGCTTATGGTCAAGACTGGGAGCGGTCGAGACGACGGCGCTGGACAATCGACCTTGCTCATCGACCATCAACCGCCAGACCCGTTCCAGGAATCGTGTCACCCCTTCCACGCCTCTCGTGCTCCAGGGTTTCATCGCTTCGAGCGGACCCATGAACATTTCATAGAGCCGCACGGCATCCGCGCCGAATTGATCGATCATCTCGTCCGGATTGACCACATTCCCTCGCGATTTGGACATCTTCTGGTTGTCTTCCCCCAAGACAATGCCCTGGTGCACCAATTTCATGAACGGTTCCGGTGTGCTGACGACCTCAATATCGAACAACACCTTGTGCCAGAACCGTGCGTAAAGGAGATGCAGAACCGCATGTTCGCTTCCACCGATGTAGAGATCCACCGGCATCCAGTACCGTTCTTTCCCCTGATCGACAAGCTGCATGGAGTTCTTGGGATCGATGAATCGCAGGTAATACCAGCAGGAGCCAGCCCATTGGGGCATGGTGTTAGTTTCTCGTCTTGCCGGTTTGTTTGTGGCGGGGTCAGTCGTGGCCAGCCATTCGCTTAAGTTCGCCAAGGGGCTCTCGCCCGTCCCCGACGGCTTAAAGTTGTGCGTCTCCGGTAGCACCAACGGCAACCGCTCTTCCGGAAGCGGTCGCGCTTCGCCGTCCACCCATAGGACTGGGAACGGCTCCCCCCAATATCGTTGCCGGGCAAACAGCCAATCGCGCAGCTTATAGTTGACTGCGCGTGTGCCCTTACCCTGCTTAGCGAGCCAGTCGGTGACCTTCGAAATCGCCTCCTCCGGCATGAGTCCATTGATGGAAAACGCGCCGTCGCTCGTCGCTGAATTCACGACGATCCCGCGATTCGTGTCGGTGTAGGCTGCCTCATGGACCTGTCCTCCGGCAATGACCTCTCGAATCGGGAGCGCATATTGTCGCGCGAACGCCCAGTCCCGCTCGTCATGAGCAGGCACGGCCATAATTGCGCCGGTTCCATAACTCATCAGAACATAGTCTGCGATCCAGATCGGCAATCGCTCTTGGTTCACAGGGTTGATGGCATAGCCTCCGGTAAACACACCGGTCTTTTCTTTTTCCAACTCTTGCCGTTGTAAATCACTTTTCTTCGCCGATGCCTCACGATAGGTCTGAACCGCACGTTTCTGTTTGTCGCTCACGATCGCATCGACCAGTGGGTGTTCCGGTGCAAGCACCATATAGGTTGCGCCGAACAACGTATCAGGTCGTGTCGTGAATACGCGGATCGTGCCCTTCTGATCGGCGAGCGCGAAATCAACTTCTGCGCCGATCGACCGGCCGATCCAATTTTTCTGCATCTCCAACGTACTGGTGGGCCAATCAACGAGCTTGAGGTCCTCCAGTAATCGATCGGCATACGCGGTGATTTTCAGCATCCATTGACGCATCGGCTTGCGAATCACATCGAAGCCGCCAACTTCACTCTTACCATCGACGATTTCTTCATTCGCCAGCACGGTGCCGAGCGCCGGGCACCAGTTCACGGGAACTTCCGCCACGTAGGCCAACCCCCGCTCGAAAAGTTTCAGAAAAATCCATTGTGTCCAACGATAATACTGCGGATCAGTGGTACTGAGTTCTCGTTCCCAGTCATACGAGAGTCCCACCCGTTGCATCTGACGCTTAAAAGTGGCGATGTTGTCCGACGTCGTCTTGACCGGATGGATTCCAGTTTTTACGGCGTACTGCTCAGCCGGTAGACCAAACGCATCCCAGCCCATCGGATGCAACACGTTGAACCCCCGCATCCGCTTGTACCGAGAGACGATGTCGGTGGCGGTGTACCCTTCTAGATGGCCGACGTGAAGCCCGGAGCCGGATGGATAGGGGAACATGTCGAGGCAATAGAATTTCGGTTTGGCTGGGTCATCCGTGACTCGAAACGTCCGGTGCTCATCCCAATACCGCTGCCATTTGGACTCGATCGCGCGGTGGTCGTACCCTTTACTCATCGCAACCTTATACCCAAAAACCTGGTTGTCACCTGCCGTGGAGCCAGGGAATCTAACATAGCCCCCTGAGGGTCACAAGTTCCGCCCCGGAATAGTCGAGGTGCTTTGTTATACTACCGGTATAATGGGGTTCTACTGCGACCATATTTTCCCTCACCTCATGGATTGGGTGATGGCTCGGCCGGTATTCTCGCATCTCAGGGAAGCACTCTTGCGGTCTGCTTCCGGAGAGGTGCTGGAGATCGGGTTCGGCACAGGCCTCAACCTCAGCCACTACCCAACCACGATCACTTGCCTTTCAATCGTGGATCCGGCAATTCTGCTTCCTGCCAAGGTCAGTCGCCGCATGGCTGCAGTGCCATTTCCGATCCAGACGAACCACGTCACAGCTGAAACCCTGCCGTTTCCAGACGGACAATTTGAAACCGTCGTCAGCACGTGGACGCTCTGTACGATCCCTAATCCGGTACTCGCGCTGCAAGAAGTGCGGCGTGTTCTCAAACCAGAGGGGAGGCTGTTATTCTTGGAACATGGCCGGAGTAAAGATCAAAAGATCACGGTGTGGCAGGATAGGTTGAACCCTATCCAGAACGTCATCGGCTGCGGCTGTAACCTCAACCGGCAGATTGATCAAATGATCTCCCAATCCGGCCTCACGATTACGCACCTTGATCGATTCAGCATGCACGGTGTGCCACGATTCGCTGGCGAGATGTATCAAGGCGCGGCAGTCGCACAACACTAGCCCGTCGGCCGACCATTCATCAGCATCGGAAATCCGGTGATGGAGAAAAACTGAGGCAAGGTGGAGGGGGGTAATTGCGAACTCGATTTGGCGCTGTGAACAAGGTACGCCACTCCAAATTCTTTCGCGGCCATCAGACACCCTTCGTCGTCATCCATAAACAATGAGCGAGACGGATTAAAGCCCAACAAGCGCTGACAGTTCGGCCAATACTCCGATCGCATCTTGAGCGCGCCGACCTCAAACGCATCCACAATCCGATCGACATAGCGATCCAAGCCCGTCTTGGCGACTTTGATCGACACCCCGGCTTCATGCGCATTCGTCACAATAGTCACGCGTTTCCCCAACCTCTTCAGATGTCGGAGAAACTCCTCGGCGCCGGGCAAAAAGCCGATCATGTGATCGAGTTCCTTGTGCATCGCAACCACATCGATGCCGACCTGTTTCGTCCAATAATGGAGATCGGTCCAGGCCAACTGGCCTTCCACCGATCGATACATCGACATCAGCCGATCGCGAGCTTCCTCAAACGAGATGGCATGGAGCGTGGCATATCGACGGGGTAGTTCTTCCTCAAAAAAGAAATTATCGAAATGGCGATCCAGCAATGTACCGTCCATATCGAGCAACACATCGTCAATTTGAGACCAGTCGGGAGCGTGCTGAGTCATAGAGCAAAGTATAGCTGAACGAACGGCCTGAAGACGAGGCGAGTTGTGTTTGAGAAAAATCCTATGGTACCGTCCGGCCCATCATGGCGCGTGCGAAATCTAAACCTAAGCAAGAGCCCACGCTTCCGGGGCTCCCGCAAGAAGGCGGCCCGCCTCCGCTCGTCGCGATCATCGGCCGACCGAACGTCGGAAAATCGACGCTATTCAACAAGATTTTGGGCCAAAAGATCGCCATTGTGGACGATGTCCCCGGGGTAACACGCGACCGCAACTATGCCGACGCCACCTACCGCAATCGAAAGTTTCGGTTGGTGGACACAGGGGGGCTGGATCTCTCCGCCTCGGACAGTATGTTGACCTTGATCCGGCGGCAATCCGAACTGGCGATTGCCGAGGCGGACATCCTCATCACGCTTTTGGACGGGCGTTCAGGACTGACTCCCCCGGACCACGAAGTGGTGAAACTCCTCCGTGGTGTGACCAAGCCGCTGTTTTACGCAATTAACAAAATCGATACACCAAAATCAGAACCGTTATTGGCCGACTTCTACCGACTGGGAACCGACCAACTCTATCCCATATCCGCCGAACATGGCCTGGGAGTGGCCGAGCTGCTGGATGCCCTCTACCCGCTGCTTCCCCCTGCCGAGGAATCTGATGAGCTGCAGCAACTTCCCCGCATTGCTGTCGTAGGGCGACCGAATGTCGGCAAATCCACGCTCGTCAATGCGCTGTTGGGAGAAGATCGGGTCGTCGTCAGCAATGTTCCAGGAACCACTCGTGATCCCATCGACTCGTTGGTCACCCACCAGGATCAACGCTATGTTTTCACCGACACGGCAGGGATCAGACGGCGTGGCAAGGTCGATCGCGGAGTGGAAGGGTACAGCGTGCTCCGATCGCTCCGTGCTATCGGTCGGTCGGACGTGGCAGTCCTACTGTTAGATGGTCAAGAAGGCGTGACCGAACAAGACACCAAGATTGCCGGCGCCATTCTCAAGCAAGGGCGCGCCTGCATTCTCTTGATCAACAAATGGGACTTGCGCGCCGGCGATGAGAAAGCACGGCAGGAGTATGAGCTTGAACTCCGCCGCCGATTTCCGTTTCTGGTGTGGGCTCCCATCCTCTATGGGTCAGCCATCAAACCAGAATCTCTCCGACGCCTCTTCCCGCTTCTCAAAGACGTGCATACCATGTTTACGAAACGCGTCCCTACCGGTGCGTTGAATACCTGGTTGCAGAAGATCCTTGCGATCCACCCCTTGCCGGTGCGTAAACACAAGCCATCATTGATGACGAAAGCGGCTTTTATCACACAGGTGGCCACCAAACCGCCGGTCTTCGCCTTGTTTGTGGGTCATCCGGGAGACATGACGCCTGCCTATCTCCGGTATTTGGAGAATCAACTACGCGAGACCTACGGCTTCACCGGTACACCGCTCCGGATCATGGTGAGGAAGAAGTAAGCGCATCCCGGATTCTGATCTCCCGTACCTACTCTTTACTTGCCTTGTGTATCTAATACTCTACAATTCGAACCTGTGGCATCGTGTAGCGTGTTGTGTGAGCGCTGTCAGAATGCTCGATTACAAGGCCGGACCCCATGAATGGCCCGTTGTGAAGGAGAGTGAACAAGTTGCAACTCGAAACATGCTCTTCATGGCGAACTCGCTCTGCCCGATAACGGCACCACATTATCAAATATGAAATGTAAAAGCCGATCCTGAACGGCTGTAACACCGCTGATGAGTACACTTCTCCTGTCCTTGGCAAGAAAGGCCTACAAGTGAAAACGGGATGGCAACGATCTAGCTGGTGTATGACATGGACTCGAGTAATATCATGTGCTTTTGTATCAAGTAGCTGCGATTCTAATCGAATGTGGGTAAAGACGGTGGATTCCTCCATTGGCAAACATCGAAGTACACTTATTAATGAATTGGGCCTGCCGAACTCAGAAACTCCTTTGAGTGATGGTGGGAACCGTCTTTCCTATTCCATCCTCAGGCGGCCTGGAAGGAACTCGTATCAATACAGCACTGTTATTTGCCAGCTTGTTTTTGACGCGGATCGAGAAGGTGTCATTCGATCTTGAACCTTCTACGGGTGTCATGGAAAGTGACTGGGGCAAGAAAATAGAGATAGGCTGGTTTTCCGATGGTCACTACAGCTCAACCTAGAAACAAATATCGGAGATCTTCTATCGAGGAGAGAAAACCAGAGGAAGGAGCGAGCCCTACGAATCGGCGAGTTGGGACTCGGCTCCCCTTCAGGGCAGACTAAAGGGATTCAATCGTCAGTCCTTCGATCAGCTCAAAGTGGCGACGATTATTCGAGAGGACCGTCAAGCCATAGCGCAAGCCTGTTGCACCAATCAACAGATCGAAATCACCCACCGCCTTGCCCATCTTTCGTAGACGTCCTCGCTGCTGACCAAATACCTTACATACCTCTTCATCGATACCAAGCAGTGTCACCCCACGAAGAAAGTCATGAAGTCCGAATTCATTGCTGGATGGATTCGATGAGAAGTAGACACCTTCATACAGCTCTGCAAGAGAAACGTGCGAGAGAGCTAGTCCCTGCTCACTCAGGGCATGAACCCGTTTGACGATGTCCTGACGGCCATGAAGGTAATGAATGACCCAATCCGTGTCGAGGAGGTACCGCAGGGTCATAAAGCTGGAGCAGAACGAGTCGCCACCAAACGGTCTGCGTAGATGTCGTCAATCAGCTTCTGAGGATCGGACGTGCCGTGCCATCTTCCAGCGCTGCGCCGAAAGGCTTCTTGGTCCGTTATCGACGGTGGGGTAAGGATGGTGATCATCATATCTTGCCCTTCCGGAAAGTCGATGCGGTCGAGTGGTTCAATGATCCCACCTTTCATTCGGGCCCGTATCGTTGTTGTCATCTCGCGGCTCCTTACAATCAAGTGAGTAGCTCGTTCGTACGACAGCGTACAGCATATGGCTGTATCAGATAAGAAAGAAGTGTAGCAGAGAGCCCTCTGGAATCCAACAAGGGGAACAAGGGCAACCGACGAGACAGAAGGAGAGAGGCTACAGAGGACATAGCTTCTCATCATCAGCGAAGTTCGGGTACTCTCGTCTCGAAAGGCGCTTTCGGGTTGACTACGCGGGAAGCACATGTTATTCGCATAATTGAGTATGGTTTGTGACAATCTCCGTTGCCAAAATAATGAATGCCCGCGAGCAAACGTGAGCGCGTTGATCCGATGATTCGACTGCTATTTATCTTCCCATTATTTTCCGCTCTCCTCTTCGTAGGAGTGCTGAATATCGGCGCCAGGAGCATGGCGGCAGACCGAGTCTTAGTGGATCCCTTCAACCCAGCGGCTGAACCCCGTGTGCAACCTGATTCAGCGCTGCCTGCGCACCCAGACTCGCCTTCAGAACTTGAGCCACCAGTCGAGTCGGAGATCCCTGATCAGGCAGAGGAGTCGGTTGAGCCGGACTCCTCCGCCCTGCCCGAGGAAGAAGAGACGGCGGAGCTCGAACCCGAACCAGCTGAACCGGAATCTGAACCCAACCCCTCAATCAGACTAACAGGCCGTGTCTGGCGGGCTAAGCCCGGCATCGTCTTTCTCAAGACACAGGTCGGACTCTTATCTCTGAGTTCGAAAACCACACTCAAGACCATTCCGGCTTCACAGGAAGTGTCTTTTGTGATCCACGATGATCATCTCGTCGTCGATATCGTGAAGCGAACCGATGGAACGCTCGTTCACCGCTACTTGAGTGGGCCCCTCAAACTGAGCGCGGACGACGACACACAATTGTTAGGATGGACACCCGAGGGCGAGCAAGTCTTCAACCTGGGAAACCAGGCACGGGCTCTCTCAAGCCGGAAAGACGGCGATTTCATCACCGTGGAAGTTGATGATACCCATACGGTTCTTGGTGTCCATGATCTGCAGTTCGACCTGCAGGTCGGGCAGATCGCGCCTCGCGGATCCAACGCACGACTCCTGTTGACCGGCACCATCTCAAAACTCAAGTCCAATTTTATTTTCTTTCGGACTCCGATCGGGATCGTCAACGTCAACGCCAAGATCGGCATCAAGAATGCCAAAGTCGGACAGACCATGACCTTGTGGATGCATGACCACCACGTCGTCGCGGATCTCGCTCCGTCCAAGGATGCGGCTCCCACCCGGCGATTCGTGACCGGTCCCTTTGAATTCGCTACCCCAGATCGATCGAGTGTCAGGCTCTGGACGCCAGAGGGAGACCAGACCTATCCGACCGATCGAGGGAAAGGCGCGCTGACCGGCAAGAAGGAAGGAACACCGATCACCGTTGAGCTCAACGGAGCCGGCGATGTCGTCCAATTCCACCTGGTGAAGTAGCGTCCGAACCTCTCGTCTTCGTCTTGACTCTCTTTTCGATCCCCCCGTAGACTGCCATGCCATGCGCCCATCCACCACTGATCGTGCCTCACCGACGCCCTCACTTCATGCACGGGCCGCCAAGTCGTTCGATACCCTCTATCGTAATCACGTGGACCTGGTCTATCGTTTTGCGCATCGATTATGCGGCGAGCAAGAGGCCGCGAAAGATTTGGTGCAGGAGACGTTTCTGAATGCATATCGTGGCTTCGAGAAATTCCGTGGTGATGCTCAAGTCTCGACCTGGCTCTATACCATCGCCTCTCGGGCCTGCTTGCGTATGCGGCGGAGGCGGAAGGGCGCTCCGGAACGCGAATTATCGCTCGAAGAGTTCATCCCCACGTCTGATGGGGAGTTTCGTCTGCAGATTCCGATCGACGGACTCAGTCCAGAAGAAGCGCTCCAGAACAAACAGTTGCGTAATGCGCTCGATAACGCGATCGATCAGCTACCGAAAAAGTATAAGATGGTCTTAGTGCTCCGTGATATGGAAGGCTTGAGTGCGAAGGAAGTCGGAACCATCATGGGGTTGAATGAACGGGCAGTGAAATCACGTCTTCACCGCGCCCGGCTGTTTGTCCGTCGGCAACTCAGTGCTCAAGGACTCGGCCAGGAGACGACTGATCGCGAACACGCACTACTGGGATAGCGGAGGAAACGGCTCTATGGCAAAGCGCCACCCGTCCACAAAGCGGACACGATCCTCAACAGCTCGGCATCAGCATGACCACGGGAAAGGCCGATGCTTGAACATTCTCCGTCAACTGTCCGCCTATATCGATGATGAACTTGCAGGAGACATTTGCAACGAAATTCGCCGACATTTGGGAAGCTGTCCCAACTGTGAAGTCTTCGTCTCTTCCCTGCGTCAGACCGTCTCGCTCTGTCGCCATCGGCCGAGCCCGAGCTTGTCGACGGACGATCGGGCCATGATGCGCCAGAACATCTTGAAAGCCGCCCAGATTCGGTGACCCACAACGACTCAATTTCATTTCATAATGATCATGAACCCATTACTTGGAATTCTCATCCTTTCGGGAGTACTCACGGCACTCGATACGACCTTGCCGACTCTCGCCACCGCAGCCTCCAACCCCTCACAACAGGCGAAGAAGGGGGGACCCGCCAGGAAGGCCGTCGTCGATACCGCCCTGCGATATGCCAAAGCCATCGCGCAGGGCGACAAGATCACCGCCGGACAACTAGACTTCGCCTGTCAGTATAAACTGCTGACCGCCCCCATTGCTGAACCGAAACCAGCGGCACCAACCGATGCCTCGTACGATGACTGTTGGCAAGCACTCACTGCGGGTCATGCACCGCTCCTCCGGCGATCTGACACGGGGATGAACGTCCTCTGGCCAAGCGCTGGTCCGCTTGTCTTTTACGGCGATGCCCTGGCTCGCGCCTCTGCCTCGGCCTTTGTCATGGATGCCCTCGGGCTCACACCTCCAGGAACCGGCCTGCACCTCGCCGTGAAGAAAAACCGTTCAATTCCAAGTGGATCCTTCCGACTCACATCGAACGGGAAAGTCATCGGCGTTCCGACCACACTGGTCGAGCTCACGGTCCAGTATCAGGATCCGCTCACCGCTCCCATCACCTATGGGCCAGACACCGTCCAGTGGACAAGTACGATCAAGCGTGAACGAAAGGCGTTAAAGTCTATCGCCACTCAATGGGTGGTTTTCAGTGGACTCAAGCGGCACGGATTTCCACTCGACACTGCTGTGTTCCATCTTCCGGTGGAAACGGCGCCGGAAGCACCAGGCATGGTTGCAGAGAGAATCCCGTTTACGACCGAGACCAGCCGTGCCCTTCCCGACTCCATTGTCTGGTGGGGTCCCGACGATCAGCCTGGTACGCTGACGGCTGCTTCTGCTCGCGCTGCCTCATTTCCTGACCTGCGCGACCGTGTCGCCCTGCTCAATCGCATCCTCATCATCGATCCCAATCAAGTCGACGCCCTGACTGTCTTAACAAGAAATCTATACGGCGTCTTGCTGCGAGAGGCCGCTCAGAACCACAAATTGGCGATCAAAGATCCGGCGCTCTCTCTCACCGTCAACGAGTTTTACTGGACCACCGCTGCCGCTTCGACCCGTCTGGATCTCTCCTTAGGAATGGAAGTGGGTGGATTCTCACAACCGACGCCGGCGGACCTGCTCTATCGATTGCTGCCCGCGTTACAGACACTCGTGAAGCTCCATCCTGAACGGTTGGATAACCGGTTTCGCCTGGGCATGGCCTATCGTTGGAACAATGACCAAGTTCCGATGATCGACACCTTTGAGGCCTTGGTCAAAGACATTCCGGCTGAGCGGAAAACACCCAGGGCTGAGGCGCTGCTCCAGCTCGCATGGTCCCGCATCAACAAAGTGGCCTGGAATCGGATCTTGCATGACCCCGACAGCGTTCGCGCCTATGAGGATGCGCTCGCGTCGGCCACACTCGCGGAATTGCCGATCGACAGGTTTCTCGCGCACTACACCATGGCCTACAGCATGATCTTCATGCCGGACTATGGGGAAAAAAATCAGATGCTCCAACACCTCACCGAAGCCAAACGCTGGTTCGATGAGATACCGGGAAAGGACGAGGTAGTCTGGCGCTATTTCCTTGAGAGCGAAGGACTGAAGGCCGTCCTCGCCAGCGATCCGATGTTTCAACCACTTCTGGCCGAGACACAACCACCTCAAGGATAGTCGCCACTTTCATAGTGATCGGTACTTCACCGAACGAGCAATGGGAGATGAACTTGAGTTTCGGTAAGGTCTACTTCCGGCCAAATGCGGAAGTTCGTCGCCGAGATCGCACTGTCATAAAGCGGTCCTCAGCCCTGTAGAGTAATGCTCGTGCTGTGCACGTTGTTCGACACCGCACTACCCAACCTACGTTTCAGCTTAGGTAAACATCTAGGACAGGTGTTGGGCGTGCCGGTCAACCATCATCGTCTTCCTCATAATCGCGATCATACAAATGAACCCTGCCGTCTCTGAGAAAGAAGTCGACTTTTGGTATGTTGTACTTGATTCCTCTGGTTCTATAAATCTCAACGCTATTATCTACGTATTTCAGTGGGAACCGCATAAGCGTGCTATCGCTTTCGTTCTCTAGGGCCGCATCAGCGTGTTTCGGGAAGAGCACAACGTTCGTTCCACCTTCGCATTGCGTCGAGGCGAATAGTAGCCCATCAAAGTTGGGGCTGCGCACATATGCCAGATACTCAACGAGAACCTGCGTAATTAGGTACTCATCTTCGTGACCCGGTATAACGGGCTCGCTTATGAGATTGTGTATCCGGCGGAGAAACTTACGACGTGCTACTTGTTCATTGAAGTCGTCTTGGAAATAGCTTAGCGGCTTACCATCCCAGTAGGCTTTGTCTAATCGACTGAAGTCTAAGACGCGTAGAGCCTTGTTCGTTTCGAAGCGAGCTAGTACAGTATATCCACCTATGAAAGAGCGCATCTCTGCAAGACACGTCTCAGCATCTAGCGCGCCATAAAAGATTGTGACGCCTTCAGCGTTCATCCGCCCTACCCGCGCGTACCTTGAAGGAGGCGGGGCAAGTTCCACAGTTGGCTTCAGGACTAGCCGCGTGTAGTCTTCCCACGTATCGGCGCGACGCGTACGGTAGAGCATTGTGCCTGCGGGCCACTCTTGAATAACGCCGTGCTTCTTCTGCTCCGACGACGGCGCGAAATCCTGGTCATTTTTCGGTTCGTTGAACCACAGGTCTTCTATCCCCGCAAAGAGCGAGTCGAAGAACTGCCGTGCATAATCGCTGAAAAATCTTCGCTCTTTCCTCAGCTCACTGCTAATCGCACGCCATTCCGCCAATAGATGGCCCACATAAACGCTCGTCTCCACATAGTTGATGTCCGGCGCGTAAAAAGGCTCATCTCCATCGCTGATATCGGCCTGGTCGTTGTCGATGAGAGCGCCTACTAGCGTGTCATTAAATTCGAAGTACTGCCCAACTATGCCTTGTACAACGTGCGAAAGATCGTCACCTTGCTGTTCTTCCCAATGGGAATCATCGTCAACCGAGCCATATTGAGGCTCGTAAGGGCCAGGCTCATAGTGTTCACGTATGTACGGGTCAATGAGCGCCGCAAGATCCTTGATGGAAACAGCCGTATTTGTTTCCCCGCATTCCACGCAGGTGTGGTCATGTCCCTCCGCCCGAACAAGTTCGCGCAAGGCTTCGTCTTCGATGCAATCGACGCACACGGCGTCGTCTTCATGGTAGGTCTTCTCAGGCTCAGCCATATAGCTGCGCGTCACTCAGAGCCCCCTGACCGTGCACATGAACGGTAGTTGGTAAGGCGCGAATCTCCACAAACCGTTTGCGTCAAGTTCCTGGTTCTACAGGTACCGACCTATGTTTAGGCTGATTCGCATACGAGCCGGATCTGCCATGGTCTGTGCGTATAACGCTTCACTATTCGTGAAGAATATGTCATGTCCGGTGTGGTTTCAATGAATTGCGACGATGGGACCATGTATCACGGGTTCTTATACGGATTATGATAGCGGTCGGTCGTGGACTTCATCTTTGGGTCGGATTCCGACAGTCGCAGAACGGCCATCAAGCAGAAGTTCGGCGCCAAGATCGCACCGCCGTAAAGCGGTCCTCAGCTTTGTTGCATTAATGACCAAGCTCACCTGCCACTGGCGCGTCAGCGCCACGAGCCAGGTGAAGAGAGTTGTTAGCCAATGATGTGGGGTTCAAACAGTTTACGCATTTCATCGCGAGATGCCACCAACAGGGCATGGACAAATGAAACACACAAAGAACTATAGTTCTCCTCGACTTCGCAATGTACGCCACGACCGCGACCATCATCTCCAGCACGATAGAAGGATATTGGCAGCCCATGAACATGACTCGAAAGAAACTTATATAGCAATCGGAATGTGGTCAGCTCAACTCCTGCCTGTTCCGCTATCTTTTCGAGAGGAACCGGATAGGCATGTTGTCCATGCAACAGTCGCCTTTGCTCAGATTCTGAGAGCGAAAGAAAGAATTCATTCTTCTTGAGCCGGTCCTGAATTTCATCCGCCTGTGTTTTGAAGCCCAGCAAATCTTTCGACAGTGGGTCAATTTTCTCAAATAGATGTATTCGTGACATACAGTCATGAAGATTAAAGAGATTCCACCGACAATTCCATTCAGCGGGTGTGCACTCCTGAACACCTATATAGAAGAATGCAATCCGAATCTCCAAGATTGACCTGGCCATCACGGCCAAAGACGCATAATCCCAATGATCAAATGCCTTTATGGAGAAGGACGTCCCTGGTGCAAGGATCACAAAACTAGCGCTACGTGAACAGAGTGTCGTGAATAGTACGCTGGCATAGAAGTGAGCACTTGTCGGAGCGGACATGCCTGCGCATTGTTGCGAGAGGCTGAAACATTCTTTTAATGTTGTCTCAAAGGCCGAGACATTCGTCTTGTATTCCTCGGATGGCATTCCATCTGTCTCTCAAGGGCTAACAATGTTTAGGCCGATCCACATAAGAATCGGATCTGCCATGTTCTGTCCGAATAAAACGCCACTACTTTTCGTGAAGAATACGCCATGCTCATTGTTATTTCTATACGTTGCGACGGCAGAACCATGTATCATGAGTATGTATGAGGATCGACGTAAGGCCATCCCTTTTGATAGCGGTCGGTCATGTGTGTCTGCTCAGGGTCGGTAGCTGACACTGACTAGAAAATTGCCTCTGAACGATTCTGCCTCTTTCATCTTGCTACCAAGATCGCCTTTTTCCCCCGCTTCACGTATCGTACGTGACAATGTTTCGCTTACACCGCCACGATCTTCGTTTTCCACCAGTCGATCAGGCGTCCGCCGAAGGA
>JAHBWR010000073.1 GCA_019636875.1 Nitrospira sp. | reverse complement strand
ATTAGTTTGGAATCCATTGTAATGGGACCCATCGGGTGCCCATCATACGACGCATGCCGAAAGGTAGCAAGAACGCCCCCTCTTCCAGCGCATGATAATTTTCATCTTGCCGATATCGTGCCCGTGCTCAGAGCCCTTGTCGCCCTAGGTCCTGCGTGCTAGCATTCAGTGTCTTGTAGGTTAGAACAACCGTTGTGTTGCCTGACGCACCGATGGCAAAGGATATACCCACGTGGAACAAGCGCACCTTATCTGCCCCACACTCTCACCGGCGGCGGCCTCTGACCGCTGTACCATCATTCGAACACGTTTGGGCTGTACCGATCTCTTTGGAGTTTCCTGGCGCATCAGTCCCTGCCCGCTTCTCCTATCCTCCGACGAATTCCAGTTTTTTAGAGCGTTAGGTCCGCATCTCCTCTCATTCTATCGGGGGCTCAATCGCCTCTACAGCGAAAGCGTGAAAGGCCTCCAGCCTACGTGGGTTGCCGCCTACCTCGATCAAGGCAAACCGGAATCACTCATCCAGTACAGCCGAATGAAACGGTTTCGCGACGAGATCCCGGCCGTCATTAGACCCGATGTCATTCCAACGCAGGACGGCATGGTGATCACCGAGCTGGATTCAGTTCCCGGAGGCATTGGGCTGACGGCGTGCCTATCTCAGATCTACCATGACTTTGATGATGGGCATTCGCAGATCATCGGAGGGCGGGATGGGATGGTTCTGGGCTTTGCCCGCATGCTGCGATCGCATCAAGCCCAACGTGCAGGCTGCGTGGCCATCCTAGTATCTGAGGAATCCAAAGACTACCGGCCGGAGATGTTGTGGCTCGCCGAACAACTCCGCAAGGAAGGACTCTCTGTCTGGTGCGTCGAGCCTCGTGAGGTTCGATTTACGGAGGAAGGGTTACGGCTGGATGCCGACGGGCATGAGCAACCCGTTGACGTCGTCTACCGCTTTTATGAACTGTTCGACCTCCTGAACATCCCCAAGGCCGAACTGATCCAATATGCGGCCAAAAAGGGGCGAGTCTCCGTGACTCCTCCATACAAACCGGCACTCGAGGAAAAATCAGCCTTTGCCCTGTTTCACCATCCCGTCCTGCGTCCCTTCTGGGAAAAGGAACTTGGGGCCGAATGTATACTCCAATTGACCAAGGTCATCCCGAAAACCTGGCTACTCGACCCAACCCCGCTTCCGCCCATCGCCACGATTCCAGACCTCTCTCTCGGTCCTCGGGCCGTCGCGCGCTGGAGCGATCTTGGGAACGCCACGCAGAAGGAGCGCCAGTTCGTCATCAAGCCATCGGGATTCTCAGAGCTGGCCTGGGGGAGCAGAGGAGTGTCTGTCGGGCATGACCTCCCACAGGCTGAATGGGGCGACGCGCTGCGCAACGCACTGGCATCTTTTCCGACCACTCCTTACATCTTGCAGGCCTTTCACAAGGGCCGATTGTTCGAGATGGACTTTCTGGATGAAGGGCAGGCTGCGGTCGTTCATATGTCCGGTCGCGCTCGACTCTCTCCCTATTATTTTGTGTCAGACGGAACGATCGAACTCGCCGGCATCCTGGCGACCGTCTGCCCCGCCGACAAAAAAGTGATCCATGGTATGAAAGACGCGATACTCGCGCCCTGTGCCGTTCAGACCAGCTGAGATCCCCCGACAAACAAACTGCAAGAAGGCCATTTCACTTTCTTCGTTTTCCTGGTAGCCTTAGGTCACCGTGGCTCTAACTCTCTTCCACGTCGACTGGTGTCCTGACTGTCACGTGGTCCGACAAAAACTGAGCGCCCTGAAAGTCTCCTATCAAGACATCGTCGTGCCTGACAGCAGGCGGATGCGGACGCAAGTTTACGAGGTATCCGGCCAATATTATGTCCCGGTCCTTAAGGACGACGACCTGATTTTGACGGAGACCGAAGACATTCTCAATTATCTGGATACACGATACGGAACATCCGGGATGGGCGATGCGGCTACGGCACAGTTCGAGTCGCAAGCCCGTGCGATACCCGACACCCCGAACGAAGACGACGACCACCCTTCCTGCCGGATCAACTGATCAACAAAGGACGATTCATGGAAGAATGGAAACAAGTCCTCGCCCGAAGTATCGTCAAACCGAAAGACTTGGCGGAACGGTTTGGGCTCGACGAGAAAGAGGTTGAAGCGATCGTCGGCCCATATCCCGTGCGAATCACTCCAACCGTACTGGAGACCATCAAATCCCCGGGAGATGCGATTTGGAAACAGGTCGTACCCGATATGGCGGAATTGGACGACATTGCGGCCGACGATGATCCACTCGAAGAGGATCTCATGAGCCCGGTGCCCCATCTCGTTCACCGGTATCCGGACCGAGTGCTCTTGATGGTAACCAATCAATGTCCGATCTACTGCCGCTTTTGCACGAGAAAACGGCTGGTCGGCAAACCCGGCTTCCTCAAGAAGGGTGAATTGGACCGCGCGATCGAGTATCTCCGCGAACACCGGGAAGTGCGCGATGTCATTCTCTCTGGCGGAGACCCGTTGCTGCTCCCCGACCACCTTCTCGAGCGGGTCCTGAAATCGCTTCGAACGATTCCCCACCTGGAATTGATCCGGATTGGGTCGCGGGTACCGGGAACCTTGCCTGAACGCATCACGCCCGCACTGTGCGAGATGGTCAAACAATACCACCCGATCTATATGAACCTGCATTTCAATCATCCCGATGAACTCACTCCCGCGGTCAAAGCCGCCTGTGGGAGACTAGCCGATGCCGGCGTACCATTGGGCGCACAGACGGTGCTCCTGAAAGACGTCAATGACGACCCTGAGACGATGAAACGTCTGGTCCATCAGCTGCTCCTTGCCCGAGTCAAGCCCTATTACCTGTACCAAGCCGATCTGACCAAAGGAACCAATCATTTTCGGACGACCGTGGAAACAGGCTTGAATATCATCAAAGCACTTCAAGGCCACACCAGTGGAATGGCGGTACCCCATTTCGTCATCGATGCGCCCGGCGGCGGCGGGAAGATTCCTTTGTTACCGGACGATTATTTGGTTCATCTCGACGAGGATGGGGCTGTGCTCCGCAACTACGAGCAGAAATCGTTCCTCTATCCTCAGCCGAAGACCGGGTCGGGGCGTGAGCTTCCCATGGTGGGCGCCCGATCCTTACGTGAGGCCTCGGATGAGGAAGCTTACGTGGCCTGCAGTGACAGCTATCCCGATCGAGACGGTTTCGCTTCATGGGGAAACAGCTGTGGCGGAGAGTCGGACGACCTGTGACCACACGATCTCGCCGGTCCGGCATTCTCCCCTTTCAAGATATCAAGCGCCTGATTGCGAGTCGCGGCGTGACGTCTTCGCCGGCCATCGAAGAACGACAGCTTCAACCGGCCAGCCTTGATCTCCGCCTAGGGCACAAGGCCTATCGCTTGATCAGCAGTTTCTTACCCGAGTTGTCGGCCATCTCGTCTCGGCTCAACGTGTTGGATTTTTATCAGTCCGATCTCGTCATGTACGAGATGGATCTGACGAACGGTGGCATTCTTGAAAAGGGCCACGTGTACCTGGTGCCCCTACTGGAACACCTGGCACTCCCGAAAACCGTCCGCGCCCGTGCAAACCCAAAGAGCACGACCGGGCGCCTGGACGTCTTTACACGTGTGGTCACGGACCTCACCGCGGGATTCGATGAAATCCGAGCCGGCTATCGAGGCCAATTATTTCTGGAAATTGTCCCACGCTCCTTTGCGATCAAGGTGCGTACTGGACAATCCTTGAATCAGATCCGATTTGTCGCCGGTGAAGCCACCGTGGCAGACCAAGCCCTGCTGTCCCTCCATCGACGGACTCCATTGCTCTATCAAAACGGCGGGGCACTGAAACCCGTCGGGAATGGCGACTTTCGGGCCGATCGCGGTCTGTTCCTTCGTATCGATCTGGCAGGATCAGATCGGGGGAACAGCCGAGTGATCGGGTACCGGGCAAAAAAGAATAGTCACGTCATTGATCTAGCAAAAATCAGTCATTATGCAGCATCCGATTTTTGGGAACCGCTTCCCCGTCATCGTCACAACAGTTTGCTCTTGGAGCCGGAAGAGTTCTACATCCTCGCCTCAAAGGAACGGATCCGGGTTCCGGCGGGCTATGCTGCCGAAATGGTGGCCTACGAAGCGGCCTGCGGGGAGTTACGAACGCATTACGCCGGGTTCTTCGACCCCGGATTCGGTTTTGGGTCGAAGGGAGAAATCAAAGGGACACAACTCGTGCTGGAAGTTCGCCCCCATGATGTGCCATTCTTAATTCATGACGGACAGACCTTTTTCAAAGTCGTCTATGAGAAAATGATGGGCGTTCCGACACGACTCTATGGATCAGAGTTGGGATCATCCTATCAACAACAATCACTCACATTGAGCAAACATTTTAAGGTCTAGCGATGGCTCCATCTGATCTCCCACCTTCTCACAACGAACCAGTGCATTCGACTCCACCATCCCCGCCAGGCGGGCAGGAAGGCGGGAATGAACATCAAGTCCACGTCATCGGCCTGATGATCGGGACCGCGCTGATGTTCATCGGCTTTTTGAATATCTTCCTCTCGATCAGCGGTGGGTTCGAAATCAATGAGGTGCCGTTTCTTATCTATTTCGGAGGTTTGACCATCTGGGCCAATGCGGCAATCGAAACGCCTAGCATTCGGTACGGAGTCATGGGCCTGGCCGTCACATTGGCCTTGGTTCTTTTCCAGTATGGCGAAGTGCTGTTTTGGCACAAGCAGATGCTCTTTTGGGGCACCATCATCATCGTGATGTACTTCATGTTCGTCGAACCGAAGAAGCCGACCCCGTGACCGCCAGGATGACAATCTCTGTCATCATCCCCACCTTAAATGAAGAACGGAGTCTGCCACAGAGCCTCGCATGTTTGTCGGCTTCGGCTCCCACTGAGATCATCATCGTCGACGGCGGCAGCACAGACCGCACCCTCGACCTCGCGCAGGACTTCTGCGCACGCATGCCGAATGCCCGCGTCGTCACAGCACCGCGGGGGCGCGCATCGCAAATGAATGAAGGGGTAAAGGCCAGCCAGGGTACAGTTCTCCTCTTTTTGCACGCCGACACCCAGTTGCCACCACAGACTGAACGGATCGTGGAGTCCGCCTTGACTAGCCCAACCGTCGTGGGTGGACGGTTCGACGTTCGATTCGACAACTCTTCAGCCTGGAGTCAAATCATCAGTGCGTTTATGAATCGCCGGTCTCGACTAACCGGGATTGCGACCGGGGATCAAGCGCTCTTTGTCCGACGGGAGGTATTCGAGGCCCTCGGCGGTTTCTCCGAGATCCCCCTGATGGAGGATATCGAATTCAGCAGGCGCCTCCAGCAGGCCGGTCGTATGGTGGCGTTGCGGTCTACCGTCGTCACCTCATTTAGACGGTGGGACACACAAGGCCCCCTGAGAACGATTCTCCTCATGTGGACACTACGCCTCCTCTACTGGGCAGGCGTCAACCCGCATCAACTGGCCCGCGTCTACCACTCGGTGAGATAACATATGCCATCTGGTACTCCCCTCGGCCGGAACTCAACTCGTGCTACCGCTTTGGTCATCTTTGCGAAGGCCCCCGTTCCCGGGCAGGTCAAGACGCGCCTCTGCCCACCGCTGACACCCGACGAGGCAGCTACACTCCACGGCAGCTTTGTGCTCGACACACTCGAACGCACGAAGACCGCTGTTGGAAAGTTGAAGTTGGATATGGATCGGTACCTTGCCTGTGCACCATCCTCTGGTCATGTGTTCTTCAAAATTATGGAAGAACGGCAGGGGGTGAAGTTGATCGATCAAGTCAGAGATGACCTCGGCCGACGAATGCATCATGTGGTTGAGACAATGTTCTCGCGTGGCTACCGCCGGACCATCATGATTGGGACCGATGTACCGACGGTACCACTTGAATATTTGAGGCAAGCACTCACTCTGCTCGAGAACTACGATCTCACCATTGGTCCAGCCCTGGATGGCGGCTATTATTTGATCGGGATGAACAAGCCGATACCAGAACTCTTCGTGGACATCCCCTGGTCGACTGACCAAGTCCTGAGACTCACACAAGAGAAAGCAACCAGACTTGGCCTTAAGATGGCGCTCCTTGAACGCTGGCGCGATGTCGATACATTGGACGATCTTGAAGCCCTGATTGACGCATGCAATGCCGAGACAAAGAAACCCAAGAATGAGCGAGTTGTTTCAACCCGCACCGCTGGTGTGCTCCAAGCACTAGCGAAACGACTTCGTTCAAGAACATGACATCTCACTAGCCGTTCGGATGAGGGCCCGTATGAACCAGCATGTCGCATTAATCACGGGAGGAGCGAAAGGCATCGGACGAGGGATTGCCCTCGACCTTGCCGCCCAACAATCGAAGATCGCCATCTGCTACAGAACCAGCGAGGCAGCTGCACAACAGACCGTCCAGGAGATCAACCAGCGAGGAGGACAAGGGTTGGCCGTTCGCTGCGATGTATCGGATCCCGCGGCGGCTAAGGCTCTGGTATCACAAGTCGAGCACGAGTGGGGACAAATCGATGTCCTTATCAATGGTGCCGGTCCCTATCACCGCATCAACCTGTTCGACGAAACCGTTGCGGGGTGGAACGAAATGTTCGACGGCAATCTGCATCCCATCTTCTACCTCGCTCAAGCTGTTGCCCCTGGTATGAAATCCCGAAAGGCGGGCAGGATTATCAGCTTCAGCATGGCCAATGCCGATCAGATGGAAGCGCAGCCTGATGTCACCGGACATTACATCGCCAAAGCAGGCGTCCTCATTCTCACCCGCACACTAGCGAAGCTCCTAGCTCCCTATGGGATTACGGTCAACGCCATTTCGCCAGGCTTCATTGACTCCGGCAGCACACCACCTCAGGAACTTGCGGCCATGACGAAACGCATTCCTGCTGGGTACATCGGAACAGTTGATGATACGATTGCCGCAGTCCGCTATTTGATCAGCCAAGAAGCCCGGTACGTGAACGGTGCGAATATCCAAATCAGCGGAGCCTGGGGAATATAGGAGAACGAGGATCGGGTTAGTTTCGGTGCTCGATGCATGCGCGCAGGTGAAGCCAACGTACTCACCTCGCAAGGAAGGGTGTCCGCAGAGGAACTAACCGGGATGCCGTTCTTTAGAGTCAAGATAGCTCAGGAAAGGGAGGCATACCGATGAAATCGGATCAGGAACGTGAGGCGCATAAGCGGTTCCTCAAGGCCCTGCAGCATGAGCACCTGACTTGTACGAAACCGGGATGCGGCGGTGCGATGGAGGTGGTCGATCACACGTTACATAGTGCACGCATCAAGACCTACGAAGCCGCTTGTGAACAGTGTCACACCGTGGAACACATCACAGGCAAAGAAACACACCAACCTGCGTGGGATGTAGCCTCAATCACATTGATGGCGGAATCACACCTCCTCCACGACCAGCCAACCTGCCCCTTCGATGAGACTCCCATTACCTTTGTCTCTTTACACAATCCTCGCCGGAGGGCCCGCTATCGCCTTTTGTGTTACTATTGCGGCCGACATGCGGAGATGAACTGGCCACCCCCGGAAGCGAAGCGATAATTCAACACAGTCCTGCCATCTGAGACTACTATTCTCTTAGGCAACGATCGCTGTTTGGAGGAACTCTCCAACTCGGCGGAAATAGTCCCTCCCGCCGACGGCATAGGTGTCGTTGTGATTGGCTCCTGGAATGCCGAACCATTCCTTGGGCGATTTCGCTGCCTCGTAGACTTGGCGTCCCAGCTCAACCGGAATGATGTCGTCTCGCTCCCCATGAATGATGAGTTTGGGTAAGGAAAGATGAGGCATGCGATCGATCAATCGATATTCAGCCCCGAGAAACCAATGCATCGGGAGACCGACATAGTGAACCTTGGCCACTGCCTCAATGGAAGGGAATGACGATTCGAGAATCAGAGCTGCGGCAGGCCGTTGGGTTGCGAGTTCACCTGCCACAGCGGCTCCCAGCGACCGCCCGAACAGCACGATTCGTTCAGGGCGAATCTTCCTGATTTTCGTGAGATAGTCATAGGCTCCAGTCGCATCATGATAGAAACCCTGCTCCGTGGGACGAATCGTCTGACTCTTTCCGTATCCTCGGTAATCGAACAGGAAGACCGACAATCCCATCTGGTAGAGCAGCCTCAAATTATCGAGGCGATTGATGATGTTGCCCGCATTACCATGGCACCAGAGCAAGACGGGGCGGTTGGCGGCTGCTTCAACATACCAGCCGAACAGTCGAGATTCATCAGTACCCTGAAACCACACATCTTCCAGCGGCAAACCAGTCAACCTTGCCCAATTTCGATCCTGCCATGGCTCGGGATAATAGACGAAGAATTGATCGAGGAGGTTCATCTCGCGAGGATAGCGATGTGGACTCAGAGAAGAAAGAGCCGTCGTTCTTGGCAAATTACGTCTGACTCACAAATCAGAAGTAGGCTTGCACGCTAAAGAGAACATCATTGTCATAGCTTCGATGGTTGTACTCCAGCCTCACCGCCCAATTTTGAGCTATGGTGAAACGCGAGCCGACATACCATCGGAAATCGTCGGATTTGTCGCCCAGAGGAAATCTCACATACGATCCGGTCGCCATCATCTTCCACCGCTCGGTAATATCAGCCAACATCCCCACCGTTCCTCCTCCTCCGATACGATGCATCTCGTCGTAGGCTCCGCTGACGTTGGCCTCTACCTCGGCAAATGCAAATAGCACCTCCCGCTTAAGCAACCGAAATTCCTTCGCGCCACCGATTCCGCTGTTCACGATCCCGTTGCTGCAGAGCTGACAGTCGCGATGCCGAATGGTGTTCATCCCGACGTTCAGCTTCCATGATGGCGCGTGAAACACAGCGTCGATGGGTGAGAGTGAGAGAAGATTCAACAATGTGGCTCGCTCGACCCTGGTTTGATCCGCTCGGTTGTAGTGCCGGACTGTAATGGAAGCCATTTCGATCTGCGCATCCGGTGTGTAGCCGACCTCCGGATCGAGCAAGTCATGGTACCCTCCTCGAAACGTCGCCTCTTCGAATGTATCGTTGTTTCGCCACCCTCCGCCGATCGCCACTCGGTGCATCTTATGGCCGAGTTCCGGCTGTTTGGCAAAGGGGCGTACCGTGAACTCCTCGGAGGGAATCCTGAGCTGGCTGCGAGCCATTAGAACTGCCTTATTGCGCTCCTTCCATTCCGGTTTTGGGGAACTAGTCGTATCGATCCGGTAGCGCAGATAGTCCGACGCCAAATCAAGAACGAACGCTTGTCGAGGAAGATCCAATCGGTTGAACAACGGGGACTCGAGGGCGGCCGGATCTTGAGTCATGCGATGCGCCAAGTCCCGCTCTTCTGCAGACAAGAACTCTCGTTTCCGCTTGATGACGGTACCGCGAGAAGGGCGATAGGTAATCTGGGAGACCAGATCTGGTTTTGAGACGATTAATCGGACCGTGTCGGCCGGAACGGTCCAAAACATGAACTCATCTGTGAGATGCAAGCCGGGATCGGCATAATCGAGTAAGGCCAGAATGTGATAGGAGCAGTTCTCCTTAAAGAAAAAATAGTCGAAGTAGGCGTTTCCCAACTCCCACGCATGCATGAGAAATCGCCGCAGTTGCGTGTCGGTGAGGTTGAGACGATATTCCCAGATATCCCGATTTTCGATATCGCGGTATTTCTGAACGTTGAGGTAGTAGGGGATGGTCGAGAAATACCCTTTGTAGCTTCCGAAGATTCCTCGTATCGGATAAGCCAGACCGGCGCCGGGGGGGACATCCGCGGCAAAGTTGATGCTATAGGCTAGAATCCTGGTCTGTTCTGTCTGGCCTTTTTGGTCGACACGAAACAACGTATGACCGAACATTGAGGCCGGATTGTTGAGAAAAGCTGACGGGAAGATGAGAGAAATCGCTTCCACCTCAAAATCTTCATACCAGCGATCAAAGCGTTCACAGGCACGTGGCTGTAACCGAGTCGGATCGAAGTTCAGTTGCTCCTTGAGCCAGTGATATCGAGCGATAAAGGCACATTGAGCCGGCTGCTTCGACCGGCCGACCAATTCCGCAGAGAAGAATTGTGTGAGTGTCGCGGCAAGTTCAGCTGCCGGATCAGTCTTTCCATTGGCAGACATGAAGAAACCCGGATCGTCCTGCTCGCTCTCGTAGCCGCCAAAGAGTCCTTTCCGGTAGTGGAGTAACAGATGCCATTCACGCTGATCCGCGAGTTTCGCCTGCTCAGCTTGGTTGATCAGTTGGGTGAGATATGGGTCGCTATCTGAAGGCTCCGCATTGGAAAGGGATGAGGCGAACAGCGAAATGAGTAGGACGAGGAGTGGAAAAACCACAGTGTTAACTGGAGACAACAAGGGCCCTGACATGTCTGCCAGGGCCCTTGGAATAACTTAGCGTACCGATGCTTGTGCGAGGACCGGGTGGCCCGCGATCGCATCATTGAGGGACTTCACCAAGGCGACCGGGGAAGCTTCCCCAGCCTGAACCAATGTGGTGTACCGCTCTTGGGTCATGGCAAAGAACTCTCCGTGACGATCGGCTGGAATTCCCATCAGGGTGGCCAGCGAGGTCAGGTGTTCGCCCTTCCCCTGAGCCATCTCCGCAGAAAGCGCGTCGAAGTTCAAGGAAGCAAACATCGTTGTCTTCTGCTCGCTCATGATCTTGCCATCGTTCGTGCAACCGGAGGTGCCAAAGCTAATGCCGAACGTCTGGCTGCCGAAAGTGCCGTTCGTGGTTGCCTGCAGCACTTGAGGAGCGATTTCCTTCTGGCCCTTGTACTCACCCCAAGCCAATTTCCCTAAGCCACAGCCCGGGCCCGTGTCTGGATTGGACGCCATGGCCAGACCCGCTTGGGCGCCGAACAGGACGGCGATAGAAAATACAAGAACTTTCTTCGACATAAGTCCTCCTCCGTTAGATTGAATATAAGTACCCACCACTAGTCTCCAAAACACCGATACGCAGTATAGCCGAATTCATCGCCGATGTTGATAAAAAAGTTCGGTTTCTCTAACTACCTGGTCCGAACAATTAAGGGAGATAATTATAGAGAAATCACAAATGAGCGCAACAACTTTTTCTTGAGCCCAACGTTGATGGATCATGCCGGCGAAAACAAAGTCAAGGCTTCAAGAAGCGAGCTTAGGCGCTCACTGGATTATTCTCACTGATCGCTCAGTGCGGCTGAGTGTTGCGCCATCGAGTGAAGTTGGTCCTTGCTCCAGTGATTCACCACCCGGCCGGTATCGTCTCGGAGTTGAACACCTCCGTCGACATCGTAGGTTGCCTCGGATAAAACGTTGCCGTTGTCATCCATTAGACGATAACCGGTTGCCTGGCTGATGATCGTCGCGCGCCGCAGGAGAACACCGTGACGCTCGTACGACACAGTCGCCCCATCATTGGACTGAGTCCACCGAATGGTGGTGTCACCCACAGTGGCCACCTTTGTGTCGTCAATGCCTGTATCAGAAGCTTTGATCGGGCTTTCCCCGGTCCAAAAGTGCATTGAGTTAAAGATAAACGTGTCCAGCAGCGCCGAAAACATGTACGCGGGAACGATCAACATCCCAAAGAAGACGATCTCCTTCATCCACTTGTCGTTGATTTGACCGTTCCCCTTGATATTACTGTTCCAGTGATAGACGTTCTTCGTGAGGTTGAATGGACCATAGCAGGCAGTGCTCATCGTCATGAGACTTACTAACGCCGTCGCGGCAACAATTCGATAGCCGAATCTGTTCATTATCTTCTCCTTTCATCAGCATGAGCGTTCTCAACTAGCACAACCACCGATTCAGGCACAACATGTTCCACTCAAAAACCTCGAGTTATGTCCCCTGAATCTAGCCTGACATGTTTCGTCGACAGCCTTGCGCCGATCGTAATCGTTCCCACCGTCCTGGGTAACGTGAACCTTTTTGGTCCAGCTGACCCAGGGTTGAAGAGCAACGTATCGCCGAACCATTCGTTCCTAGGCTGATGCGTATGGCCAAAGATACAAATGTCTGGGCTGGTACGATCCAGAAACTCCCTCCCTTCTCTGGTCAACTTTCCCCCTTCAAAGACCACATGCCGGATTGCGATGCGGAAGCCATTCAGTGTGATGATGCCCTCTCTTGCCAATCCGCTTTCTTCGTAGCCATCGACATTGCCTGAGACAGCCGTCACAGGAGCGATGGCCTTCAGTTGTTCAATGACGGATCCCTTGCCGATGTCCCCGGCGTGAATAATGTGATCGACACGACGAAACAGCTTTGTGATTGTCGGATCGAACAGACCATGCGTATCGGCAAGAACCCCGATGTGAATGAGGCGGGACGGCGTCATAGGCCCACTCCGATCTCTCACCCTAGCGACGCTTGAATCTTCGTCCATTCAAAAGTAAAAGGCTCAGGGTCTTGCTTCGGTATCTCGGCGAGTTGTGCCTTGAGACGGTCGGCTCTGGCGCTGCTCATCGGGTGGGTGGAGAGCCATTCGACCCGACTCCCATCTTTCTCTGCCAGTCGTTCGAAGAACGTGATCATCCCGTTGGGATCGATCTTGGCACGATGAAGAAGTTGGAGGCCGGTCAGATCCGCTTCAGTCTCCTGTGCACGACCGAATTTCAACGTCATCAGTTCAACGCCGAGCTGCTTCATCACTCCGCCTAATCCCGGCGAGTTCCCAAGCACGATTGACACCACGGCTACAAAACCCAACTGCTTGACGATCCGTTCCAAGCCATGCCGCTGCAACACATGATTCAGCTCGTGTGCCAGCACCCCTGCCACTTCTTCCGCACTTGTGGCTTTCTTCATCAAGCCGGTAAACACAACGATGTACCCGCCGGGTAGGGCAAAGGCGTTGACCACATCGCTCTTCACCACCGTCACCTCGAATGTGTACGGATTATTCGGCGCGTGACGAGCCAAGCGTTGCGTCATCTCCGTGATGGCATTCACGGTGGGGCCATCGTTCACGCTCTCATGCTGGGCCAGAAAGTCTCGATAGGCCGATTCGCCCAGCTTCTGCTCCCATTCTATAGGAATACGATCGGCGGCCAGTTCGACCAGCAGATCGCTTCCGAACCATAGCCCTAGTACCAGTGCCAGAAGACTCCCCCCGACGATGCTCCAGACCATCCGATGTCGTCTCCGCACATGACGAACCTGCCCCGCTACTCGTTCAAGAGGCATCGTCAATTGATCGGGAGCTGCTTGTCGAAACGTGCGAATCACATCAGGATTTTTGAGATACAGGGTTCGCTGCCCCGTTGGCCCCATCCACTGTAGGACAAGTTGGTCGTGATCGAGCCCTCCTGCCGAGACTGTCACACTTGAGAACGGGACTGCCTCAGCTTGCTGCTGCTTCCCGCCCACGGTAAAGGCAATCGTGATCCCCTGGGCTTCAACGTGAACAAGGCATGGCGACCCACCAGCGGGAAGTTCATCTCCAAAACAGAGGGCGTTGGGATGGGAATCGGTCATGACGTGGTTCTTGCGTGATTCATTGACAGTGATCTGTTCCCACACGCATGCTCAATGCCATGGTCAACATGGTCCAGGAATACTTTCTGAAATCCGTTGTAGATAGTCTCGGAGCCAACACGGAGCTGGGGAACCGGCGCGTCTTGGCGCGACTGGGTGGGGAGGGTGATGAATGTGGGCGCATTGAGCATCCACTATTCGGAGATCGGGATGAATTGCCTGACCCATGCGCCGAAGCCACGAGGATTCCGGCTTTGGATGTACACGATACCCGGTCCACGAAATCGGCAGACGAACCCTTCTCCCGACGTGAAGCTAGCGACCCAACCGGAGGTGGCTTTTTCGATGTTATACGTGGTTGTGGTCGACCACGCCACGAGGTGGCTATTGTCGACAATATATTCCTGATTCGGCTTCAACTCGATCTTGTGAATAGCGCCAAAGCTGTTCAGAACGAGCATCCCTTTCCCGCTCATCTTGAGGATAAAGAACCCCTCCCCACCCAGCAATCCTCGAGTCATGCTCTGCATTTGGCTGTCTATGGTGATTCCATCCGCACCGGCTAGGAATCCGTCTTTCTGCACCATATACTCATTGACGCCATCAAGCTCCAGTACAACGATTTCACCCGGCACGGTCGGCGCGAGGAGCGCCTCCCCGGGACCTCGACTGGCGCGTAACGTCTGGAAGAAGAATTTTTCTCCAGTCAGAAACTTTCGCGAAAGGGCTCCGAGAAAGCCGCCTTCCATCTTGCTTTCGATATCGATGGTCGGAGAGCAGGCCACCATCGCACCTGACTCCGCCTTGATATGTTCTCCCTCAGCCAGCTCCACTCGCACCATCGGAAACGCCCCGGGATACAAGATCTCGCTTTTCATTCTTCCTCTCCTCCATTCACTCTTCCTTACATTCATGCTTAGGCATGAGCAGGTCGTGTCTCGGTGCGCGAGCCGAAGACACGACCTGCTCTGCCTAACTCACCCCGCCACCCATCCATACACTCGCTGACTCGGCTCCGGTCCCTCCTCCAGATAGCTCATCCTCAGCCGGCCCAGCGCATCGTCCGGCACAGCATGCCGCTTCGCCTGCACATCGATCTCAAAAATTTTGGCCGCATTGAGTCCAAAGATCTGTTCCTTGGTTCGCCGATCGAGCGGGTGATAGTGGTATTTTTCGATCACCTCGTCTGGTATATGAAAGCGCCGGAACGCTTCGATCTGCCACTGCGGAGTTCCATACCAGATGGAGTCCGTTCCCCACAGCACATGGTCCACTCCGAACGCACGAATGATCTGTCCCAGCAGGTGCGCGAGGATCAGCGGGTAAGTCGTCACCAATTGCGCAAACGTCGATCCCAGTTCCATGTAGATATTTGAAATCCCCGGTTCTCGTTCCTTCATCCGGCAGAACTCGGTGGTCCAAGGGATTTCTCCAGTTTTTGCAAATACCTGATCGATTGAGGCCACTCCACGAAATCCTGAGTGATACACCAAAAAGGTAAGCTCAGGAAAATCCTTGGCGGCTTTGATGAGATCTCTCGGATGGTTGTAATCCGGTACCGGGCCAAGCGGGAGGCCTTTATGGATACAGACGCGTTTCACCCCAAGCTTTTGAGCCTGCTCCAACATCGGATAGGCGACCTGCTCATCATCCATGCGCCAGCCTCTATCGAATCCCCTCGGGCAAGATCCCGTATAACACTTCCAGGCATCCACCTTGAGGATCTCAGCCTGCATCGCCATGAATTCCAGGTCAGCTGAGCCAAGTTGCGGTGTGACAAGCCCATGCGCCAGCATTCGCTGCGACCCAGCCAGTCGATTGATTTCATCACGGATATGCGCCATTTCCTTCGGCGGAACGACGGCCTCTTGTGGATACGGCCCCGGCGGTGTGCTGATCAAACCGATGCTGGTTTCACTGTCTAAGAACACTTCCTTGACAAAGTTCTTCCACGAGAGATCGTCAATGGAGCCTCGATCCCCCGCCAACTTTGGATTCAGCCCTGCCTCTCGAATGTGCTTTCTGAGGGAGAGCAGTGCCTGTTTTGACACCGCTCCCTTACGATTGGATTCAGCATCGGACGGATCGTAGCCTGAGCTGACGTAGTGGGTCTGCACATCGAAGATAAAATAGGGCGCTCCCTGCTGTGCGGCAAACGCCGCCGGTTCGAACAGTTCAATAGGGTCAACAGTAAAGAATCGCCCAAACAACGCATTCATGGCCAGAAGCCCAGCTGCCATGGACCCAGTCGTCCAGAGGAATTCTCGACGAGAGACCCCTCGCCGCGTCGCCGCTTGTGCCACTATCGCCTCGGCTAATTGTTCAACGGCCTTCTGCTGGCTTGTCTGACCAATAGGATCAAATTCCTCGTTGGAGATGATCTGGGTTGGAATGGGCGTCGGGAAGGTCTTGCCTTTTTCCACTGGAGGGTAATCAGTGGACAGGTTTGGGGAATATCGCATGAATCCTCTTCGGCTGATGATCGCGGGGTGATTGTGTGGAATACCGGAAGCGCTGTCAAGCGGAGGGTTGTGCAGCCATCTTACTGAGATCGCAGATAACGTGACGAACTACTTAGCTCTGGATGACCGAGCCGCGGACTTGGTTGCAGCGGGACCGGCATGACCAACCGGAATTTCCGCCACCACGTCCAACTTAGGATCTCCATCTTGGTCCTTCCCATCATGCCCGACACTGTACAAGACGCCTTTTTTCATATTGACCAACATCGGCAGTCCTGTGTAGGGGTCGTAAAAGCTTTGTCCAGCTTTGGCGAGGCGGGCAAGAAGATCGCCATCGGCAGGACCACGCCGGAGCCACGCCTGTAAACTTGCCAGCCGGAGATGGGCATCGGTATCCACGACGAGCCCGTTATATTCATCCCAGCGAGGAAGTGGTTCGAGACCCACCATGTTTTCTATCGGATTGGTGAAGTAGTCCATGAACGTGGTTGCAGGAAACTGGATATAGCTCTTCCATTTGGGCAACGAACCGTATTGCCCTTCGCCGGCAGCCTTGTACGAGGCCTCATAATACCTCGCATAATCATTCAACCTGCGCTGTTTGGGTAAGGGAAGAAGCGAGGCTACCGTCGTGGGGGTCGTTTCAGCTTCCGCTCGTGCGGTTTTCAGCTGCTCATCATACGTTTTCGATGCCGTCACCAGTTCGCTCTGCATGGGCCAGCGGATAGACAGCTCTCCCTGGTCAAGCGGGCGGAGTAACTTTGTTAATCGCCCCAGATGTGCCCCATCGAAATCCGACCGAACCAACAATCCAGAGGCCACGGCGATATCGTCATTGATCGCCTGCAGGGCCAGCATTTTCATTGGGAGGGTTCTCGCCTGACTCAACGCGATGCGCCAGGCTTCCATATCCGTCTCCAGCCGACTGACACCTTGATCCATGTTTTGGCCGAACCCATCGGCAACATGGAGTTGGTGTGCAAAGGCCACCGTCCCACACGGTAAGCTGACGGGCTTCCCATACCCCCAGTCTTCGAAGGGTAGTCTTTGCCACCGTCCATAGCGATCAAGCAAGAGCTGATGCTCGTTCCCCAATCCTTTGATGGTACC
>JAHBWR010000072.1 GCA_019636875.1 Nitrospira sp. | reverse complement strand
CGCCGCCGAGAGGCTGCCATTGCCGCGCAGCGGAAGGTGGAGTATGAGCAATATAAGCTGGCGCTGTTTCTCTGGGAAAACGGCGAGCCTGTGACGCCTCGCCCTGAATGGGCCCCTGAATTTCAAGGGGAAACGCCGCTGCCGAGTGAAGAGGATGTCGCAGCATTTAAACTGGAAGCCGCGGAGGATCGCCCAGAAGTACGCGATCTCTACATCGAAGCGAGGTTGAACAATATCGAAATAAAGCTGGCGAAGAATAGTCTCCTTCCAAAGCTCACATTTTCAGGTGGACCGGCAGTGGGCTCTCTCTATTGGATCGGAGGGTTCGGCTACAATATGCAGCTTCGATTCAGTATGCCGCTGTTCAATCGAGGCGCACGCGGGAAGGTCCTGCATGCTGAAGCTGAACAGGCACGGTTGGCGTATAAGCAGGCCTATACTGAGCGCCAGGTCGAGATCGATGTTGACAACTGGCTCTCGGCGATCGTGCGGGCTCGGGATCGGGTGAAGGCCGCCACAGAATCACTGCGCTTGGCCAAGACGTTGGAAGAAGGTGAACGGGCTCGGTTCAACATGGGAGCGACGAGTGTGCTCTTCGTCAACCTGCGGGAGCGCGCGGTCGTCGAAGCCGCGTACGAACTCTATCGGGCGCAAGCCGACTATGCCGTGGCTCGAGGGGGGATGTTGTGGGCCAAGGGTGCATTGTCGAAACCACTCCCGACCAATATCCTCGCTAAATATGGGGATCCGTTACATGCGGCCGGATCATCAGGTCGTGCGGCTCTGGGGCGTGACTAATGATCGGATGGGGTAGATAGTACGTTCGGTGGGTTGGCTTAAGATTTCGTAGTGTGATTAAGTGCCGCGGTGATTCGTATCAGTAAGGGACCAATTGATTCACATCCTGACTTATAACTGGGGGTGCTCATGAAAGAACCTCAGGGCGATCGTTACCCGGGTCTGTTTCAAGCATTGATGAAGCAGCTTTCTGTGGCCATGAAGGCTGAGAAGAGGATCATGTATTTGATCATTTCGTATGCCTTGGCCGTCGCGTTTTTTTCCTTGATCGTCCCATTGACCGTACAGGAGATGGTCAGCACCTTCTCCTATGCGGTTCAGCCGGTCATGATCTGGACGTTGACCGCAATTATGTTGACGGTGTTGTTGTTCGTCGGTCTGTTCAAGACCTTCCACTTTTACGCGATCGATGTGATCCAGCGTAGAGTCTTCGCCAGAATTACGGTTGCGATGGTTGAGCAGCTTCCGCGTAATCGCTTTAAGACCAAGCAAGCCCAGTATCTGTCGAACTTTTTCATTGAAACGGTCTTCATGCAACGGGCGTTGTCCACGTTGCTCTTCGACTTGATCAATGTGGTCGTGGGTGGATCGGTCGGCATGCTTTTGCTGATGGTCTACCATCCGTACTACCTCATGTATAATTTGCTTCTCATGGCGGGGTTTGCGTTTACGTTTTTCGTCCTCTCACGCGGTGCGCTGAAGACGACCCTCGACATGTCTCACGCGAAGTACGATGTCTTCCGTTGGGTCCAAGAGGTCGCCCAAAATTCTTTGCAATTCAAAGCGACCGATAGTCGACCATTTGTCCTCCAACGGACAAACGATCTTGTCAACCACTATGTTGACTGTCGAAAGGCACGGTTTCGGGTCCTCGTGCGTCAGTACATCGGTTCTGTAGGTGGGCAAGCCATTGCACAGGCAGGTGCTCTTGGCATATCGGGTTACCTTATGGCCATTGGCCAGTTGACTCTTGGTCAGCTTGTCGCGGTTCAAGCGGTCGTTGGCGCTCTGGTGATCAATTTTGACACGCTGATCAAGAACATGGGATTCGTGTACTACTTCTTCACAGCACTGACCCATCTTGATGAAGTCTTTAAGCAGGAGCAAGATTACGTCTCGGTCGAATCACCGGTGGGCATGCCGAAGCATCTGACCCAGGGTGTTCGGGTCACGTGTAAGGGTGTCAGCCTCATCCATGGAGGAGCCTCCGTATTTGACGGGTTCAACCTGGACGTGGCGCCTGGTGAAAAGCTTGGCATTTATGCCCGGACCACGGCAGCCAAGACAGCGTTGGCTCGTGTCTTGGGTGGGCTCGAAACTCCGACGAACGGCGTCGTTCAGTACAACGGGGTGGATCTTCGTTATATGGATCCCAACGGCCTCAGCCAATGCCGAAGCGTGATGATTGATTCCCAATTGACCTTGGTCGATGGGACCATCGAAGAAAATATCGTCATGGGACGGTCGTATGTGACGTACGACGATGTCAGTTGGGCCCTCCGCTTTACCGAATTGGAGGAAGACGTCGAAGGCTTGCCACGCGGAGTCAAGTCAGATATCTCCGCACTCGGGGAATCCATTTCACCGACGCACATTGTGCAGATCTTGCTCGCCCGCGCTATCCTAGGGCGCCCGCAAGTGCTCATATTCGATGGTTTGATTCATTCGCTTGAACCATCATTGAGAGAGCGGATCCTGCGACGTTTGTGCTCGAAGGACGAAGCATGGTCGGTGATCTTTGTGTCCACGGATCCAAACCTGACGGATCACGCAGATCGACGTATCATGCTGCACCATGCCCATGCATAATGAGCAATGGTTAACACATTGGCCAATCAACACAGGTAAATTTATGGAGGCTCCATGGCAAGCCTAGGTGGTGGTCTCGACAGAGGTGGAGAACGTGCCCTCGTAACGAGGGGGGTAGGTTTAGAGGCAATCGCAATCGAGCAGGGGTCTGCATTATCAAAGCTGCCCTGCTGGGAGAACGTCAAGCTTTCGGGTAGCATGTTCACGGCTTCCCGAGCGATCCTTACGATCCTGCTTGTATTTCTGATCATTCTCGAGTTTGTGCCCTGGACTCAGACTATTCAAGCGACGGGGAAGGTTTCTGCCTATACTCCGTACGATCGTCCGCAACAGATCGAATCGCGGATTACCGGCCGAGTGAAGGCGTGGCATATCTATGAAGGCGTTCAAGTCAAAAAAGGTGACTTGGTTGGGGAACTCGAGGACTACGACCCCACCTACATGGCGCCTGAGATCCTTCCCCTTTTCGAACAACGTCGAGACGCACTTGAGAAAACACGCCAGGCCGCTTTGAATCGTGCCGATCAACTAAACAAGCGGATCGGGCAAATGAAGAAATTGGTTGAGGCCGCTGTGCCTTCAGCAGAAGCTCGGGTGGTCGAAGCTGATAATCGAGTGCGCGAAGCACAGCAGAAGGTGGAAGCTGCGAAAATCGATGTCGATACCGCACAGCTCAACGTCGATCGTCATCGACAGCTCGTCAGAGATGGATTGGTCTCGCAGCGAGAACTCGAATTAACGATCCAAACTGAGATCGGAAGCAAAGCGGCTCTGCAGGCGGCCCAGGCCAGTCTTCTGGCAGCTGAACAGAGCAGGTCGGCACTGAATTTCGGTCGGGATCAGATTACGGCTGATGTGAATCAAAAACTTATCGACGCCATGGCATCCCGTGATGCAGCGGTTGCAGAAGCAGCCAAGGCCACGGAACAGCTGGCGGATATGTCCTACAAGCAACAAGGGGTCCAACAACGTATCGAAGCCGCCAAATTGTACGCCCCAATGGATGGGACCGTCGTCAGGATGGCGCGTGTCGGAATTAACGAAACGGTCAAGCAGGGTGATAATTTAGTCACGATTTCACCCCTTGCGAGTGATCCAGCTATCGAAATGTTTGCTGAAGGGCTGGATGCACCTCTATTGAAGCCTGGCCGAAAGGTTAAGATTCTCTTCTTCGGAGTGCCGGCCATCCCACTGCCGGCTTGGCCAGGGCTTATGGCTGGAACTCGTTCTGGCGTTATCAAGGTAGTTGACCAGATTGACGATGGGAAGGGGAACTTCCGGTTCTGGGTGGTTCCCGATCCAGAGGATTCTCAACCTTGGCCGGATCAGAGCCAGGTCAGACAAGGGACCAACGTATTGGGTTGGGTGATTATGAATCGTGTACCACTCTGGTACGAGCTGTGGAGACGATTTAACTTCTTCCCACCGGACTACTCGGAGCGTGAACCGAGCATCTTTGAGATGTTTGCTCCAAGGTCAGCCGGTCAGGGAATTAAGTAGTACAAGTGCGCCGCGGCAATGCCATGGCGCATGAACTCAGTTTCGCAAAGATGACTCAGGGGGTATCCTCTGAGTCATCTTTGTATTTTTGGGGTGTGTAAGACTTCTCTAAAACCGTTCATACCAGAGAGCGACTCTCGCAACGAAACTTTCCTCGGTTGCTTCCTCATGATGGTTTTCTGTCGTTCAATCGTGGGCCTCCTTCTTGACCACCTTAGACAGACCCGATAAGGTGCTTCAGGCCGACCTTTGATGTCGGACGATTGCCAATGAGAAAGAGAGGAACTGAAGCATGACTAGCGCGAGACGGACGGTGAGGCGACCTCCGCGAAAGAATCAGAGCACTCGCCCCCTTGTCGGCGTCCTCGGCGGGAGTAAATCGGATTTTCCAATTTTGGAGAAATCTGGCACCATACTGGCTCAGCTCGGCATTCCTTATGAACTCTTAGTCGTTTCCGCACATCGAACGCCAGATCGTCTGTTTGAATATGCGGCCAGTGCTTCCAGTCGTGGAATCAAGGTGATCATCGCTGGAGCAGGGGGAGCAGCTCATCTCCCCGGTATGTTGGCGGCCAAGACGCATCTCCCGGTGATCGGCGTCCCCATTCCAACGGAAAACCTACGCGGCCTGGACTCCTTGCTGTCCATTGTCCAGATGCCCAAAGGCATTCCCGTTGCGACGGTTGCGATCGGTGGTGCAGAGAATGCAGGCCTCCTCGCCGCACAGATTCTCTCCTTGTGTAATTCTGAAATTGCAAGGCGCATTCAACGTTATCGCGTAGAGCAAACAGCAAACGTTTTGAATTCTCCAGAGGCCAAGGGCAAGGTTGAGGCAAAGTTGCGATTGTGACGATACGCATCCTTGAGCCAGGAGCTGTGGTCGGTGTGCTGGGAGGGGGACAGCTGGGTGCGATGTTCGCCTCGGCTGCACGCCGGATGGGTTATCATGTGGCGGTTTGGGATCCAGATATCGACGCTCCGGCGCATCAGATCGCCACGCATTCTTTCAGTACCGCCTTCTCCGATCTTTCTAGTCGAGAACAGTTTGCAAACATCGTTCAAGCCACGACGGTGGAATGGGAAAACGTTCCGGCTGAGCTGTGTCGGTGGCTGGAAGAGCGTTGCCCAATGAGGCCTTCCAGTAAAGTTCTCAGCACGCTTCAAGATCGGATCGCACAGAAGCAGTTCTTGTCGTCCCGACAGCTGCCAGTCGCACCATTTGCCATGGTGGAATCTGGCGATCAGCTGGCTGAAGCCATCGCCCGTCTTGGATGTCCGGTGGTCTGTAAAACGGCGACCAGTGGGTATGACGGAAGGGGGCAGTGGATTCTTCGAACTCCTGCTGATGCAAAACAGCTGGAAACGATCATGAAGCAACCCGGATCGAGTCAGCGGTGGATTGTCGAACGGTTTATTGTATTTGCCCGAGAACTTTCCGTTCTGGTAGTCCGGAATGAGGGTGGGGAATTTCGTCTTTATCCTGTCGTCGAAAATTGGCATGAGCAGGGCATCTTGCGCGCGACATGTGTGCCTGCCTCTATCGATTCCGGCATAGCCGAACGCGCCAAGGAGGTCTCCCTACAAGCTGTAGCGGCGCTACAAGGTGTCGGTGTGTTTTGTGTTGAGCTATTCCACACCACCGATGGAGATCTGCTCATCAATGAGATCGCACCGCGCCCACATAATTCCGGGCACTATACATTGGATGTCTGTTCGGTATCCCAATTCGAACAACAGGTGCGTGTAACCTGTGATCTGCCTCTCGGAGAAACGAGACTTCTGGGTCCGGCAGTTATGGTGAATCTCATCGGTGAGGAGGTCCGATCTGTGATGTCGGCAGAGGGTTGTTCCAACCTCCACTCGACGCCAGGAGCCGTACTCCACTTGTATGGCAAGCAAATGATTCGTCCGGGCAGAAAAATGGGTCACGTCACATTCACGGGCCCACAAGAGGAATTGGTAGCAGCCGCAGCCCAGAAGTTTATGGTGAACCTCGGCACGTCCGCTTAGATCATCCCACCGGTCGGCCATGCTTCGGCCCGTCCCTGTAACTTATCCGTCCAAATTTGTCCTCAGATTGACTGTACTGGGCCATCGCTCAAGAAGAATACACATCAAATGGTGCAGTTTTGTAGGCATCGAATGGTATGGAAGTTGCTGAATGTGGTGTTTTGTTCAACGAAGATGGCCTCGCGACATGCCAGACATCACACAGAATCCAGGGCTCTGTCAGGCCCCCAATAGGCTCTACCGGTTACTTACCGACACAACCTCTCGATCTCTCGTATTACAGGGACTCGTCAGTATCATCCTCTCCTATGAATTGCTTTTCGGAAGCGACTCGGTGATTAGTCGGGTCATGAGCAATACCCTTGTGATGGGGTTATGGCTGGGTATGGCTACAGTCGCCATGCTCCCTGCGGGCGTGCTCACGTCGACTTGGTTCGCCGCCGGTCTTGTGACAGTCGATACTCTGCTCGTGACCTCCACGATTTATCTGTCAGGCAATGCCAGGTCGGACCTCTACATCGCATACTTCGTCTTGGTGCTCGTTGCGGCCTCCGTCAGACGGTTGACCCATGTCCTTGGTCTCTCTCTCATCTTGAGCGTCGGGTATGCAGTCGTCCTATATGAAACCAGTCTTCATTCCGGAATGCTCATCACCGGCCAATTATTGGGGATCCCAGTTCTTCTCGTGATGGCGGTCTTTTATGGCCTCGCCCTGGAAAGCACGGCAATCGCAAAAGAAGAAAATGCCTCGTTGCTCAGAGACGTTGAAGGTCTGAAGAAAACCGAAGATGAGTTGACGGAGAAGAAGGCTCTATTGGAAGCACGGATCAAGCTTCTCAAGGAAGATCTCTCGAGGGCCAATACAGAGCTACGTGAAGGTCAGGTAGCTCGTCAGGGATTGGAGCGCCGACTTCAGGATGCTCAGAAAATGGAAGCGGCAGGTCGAGTTGCAACAAGAATCGCTGAGGAGTTCGGAACCTTGTTCACGGTCATCGGAAAGCATACGGGTCTTATGTTGTCGCACTTTCAGCCGAACGATCCCCTACGATCATCGGCTGATGAGATCTTCAAGGTCGGAGAAAAAGCTGCCACCCTCACGGCTCAACTGATCGCACTCAATCTCGAAGAGAGCCGAGTTCGTCACACGGTTTCCGCCCACGCGGTACTGACGGATCTCCGAGGCACGATCAAGAGTCTTCTCCCGGCTAATATCGAGGTCATCATTCGAACAGACGAACGGGCCTCCTCTGCAGAAGTGGATCGCGAAGGATTGGAAACCGTGCTTTTGCACCTTGTAGTGAATGCACGAGACGCCATGCCGAATGGAGGTCGTTTGCTGGTCGAACTCCAGCTACTGGAGGGCAATTCCCAATCGAATCGAGCTTTCCCGACCGGAATGACATTTCCGCAGATTCTTATTCAGGTCACGGATTCAGGGACAGGGATGAATCTGGATACCCAGAGTCACATGTTCGAACCGTTTTTTTCCACGAAGGAAACCAACATCGGGCTTGGGCTCACTGCGGTGTTTGGAATTGTTAAACAAAACGGCGGGACGCTCGATGTCAGTAGCCGACCTGGGAAAGGAACCACCGTCCGCCTCTTCTTCCCCGCTTCCCTGACAACGAACCTACAGGAAGAGCCCAGTTCGAAATCCCTGTCAGCCAAAGGAAATGAAACGATTCTGCTTGTGGAGGAAAACGAGATTGGGCGAAAGCTAGCGCTCTCAGCCTTGCACCGATGTCGCTATCACGTCCTGGAGGCGGCATCGTCCGTCGAGGCTCTGATGGTGACGCAACGGTATCAAGGTATCCTTCATCTCACAGTGAGTCCATTGGTGATGCCGGAGCTTGGTGGGCGGGAATTGGCGCGTCGCCTCATGCATCACCAGCCCAAGATGAAGGCGTTGTTTGTGTCCAGCTACGATGATGAAACGATTCAGCAACATCGGATCAATCAGCGATTTGTCCTGCAATCGCCTTACCGCCAATTCGGTCTCATCGAAAAGGTGAGAGAAGTCTTGGACGCAGCGTAACCTCCGACTAGTGCAGAACGCTCAGTACCTGTCATGCCAGGTTGATCGGGCCGGTGCAAAAAATTTCACGTCGGGTCGCTTGAAGAAGCCGATCAACGCCATTCCCGCAATAAATCCTCCGATATGGGCGAAGAAGGCAACGCCCCCTCCGCTGCTACCGATACTCATTCCTCCGCTGAGGAGCTGCGTGACAAACCACATGCCTAGCACGACGCCTGCGGGTACTCGAGTCATCCCGATCGCCGGCAACAAAACCAACACGTGCGCTCGTGGAAAGAGCAGTAGGTAGGCGCCGAGCACAGCTGAGATCGCTCCACTCGCTCCCACCATGGGTATGTGGGAGGAAGGATCGGTAAGGGCATGGCTCAGCGCAGCAAGAATGCCGGATAGAATATAAAAAACCACGAATTTCGCATGGCCCATCACATCTTCAATGTTGTTCCCGAAGATCCACAGGTAGAGCATATTCCCCAAGAGGTGCATCCACCCTCCGTGAAGGAACATGCTTGTGATCAGTGTCAGCGTAGGGGGAAACGTGACTTGTGCCTCATCC
This sequence comes from Nitrospira sp., assembly GCA_019636875.1. Taxonomy (GTDB): domain Bacteria; phylum Nitrospirota; class Nitrospiria; order Nitrospirales; family Nitrospiraceae; genus Nitrospira_D. The sequence continues at coordinate 8,449 of JAHBWR010000072.1, read as the reverse complement.
GGAAGAGAGGCGTGCCCAAAGATGACGGCAGGAATGGCACCGTATTGAAAGGCAAAAACTTGACCGGGTTCTTCGGGAAGCCCTGCTTGATAGAGAAATACCACCACACAGGCGACGATGAAGGTCATGGTGACGATGGGAGTAAGTCGGGTGGGATTGTCGTCGTGGAGGGGAATCACGATGGGCCACGGCTAGGGAAGTGGGCGTCCAGGGGTAATGTGACGAGGCAATCTGGGATCAGCCGGCGGCGTCCCATCACCCTGGAGAGCAACAGAGAATCCTGCCGCGTGGGTATGGCCTCCTCCACCGAATGAGGCCGCAATCGTGCCGACGTCTGTCCCATCCTCACGGGAGCGCATGCTGAAATAGCGACGACCATCGCGATCATGCCAGATCAAGCAAAACGGGTGTTGAGGTGAGAGCCGTTCGCCGATTTGGCTGGTCAGAATCGCACTTTGGACAGAAGGAACAATGTTGCCCTGGAATTCTACCATTGTTGCCTGTGACGCAAGTTTGCCGACCAGCTCCTGTTCGTAGCGTAAGATCGCCCGCCCTTCTTGCTCTAACGAAGCTTGTGTAAAGCGGTCCCACACAGTGAAATCGAATGGGTAGGAGGCGAGCGCTGCGTTGATCTCACGACTTCCCGGTAAGGCCCATATCCAGAGGTCTTTATCCTGGATGTACTGGAGCAACCAGGGTGCAGTGGTGCCATGTGCCCACTCCCAACTCAGTACGGCACCGGACTTTGTTTGGTCAAAGTAGGCGTTGGGAAAGCCCTTGAGGGTTCTCTCTGCCGTGATGTGGTGGTCCAGAATCAGGAGTTCCTTGGTCTCGGAGGCCATGGCCTCTAAAATAGGACGGTCATAACTGAAATCGACCATGACGACCCGTCGATCTTTGAGATCGGGTGGTGGAGGCTGTCCATGTTTGACTGAAACAAAGTTCGCGCTTGGGAATTTCTTCCACAGAGCCCAGGCGGCTCCAAATCCATCGGAACAGTCCGCATGGTAGAGAACGATGTCGGGAGCGCCATGAAAATGAGGGGCAGACGATACAGTACCCATAATAGTGGGAGAGAATATCATGACTAGGTCTCGACGAAAAGGTGTTTGCCAGGTCTCTACAAGGAAAAGGACTTGATCAGAGCCCGTTCAGGTGAGCGATCAGTTGGCGCAGTCTGCCGGCACTACGTCGATTGAAGTTGAACACGAGTCTTGGCAGGTGGCATAAGGTTGGTTCATCAAGCTCCTCATCGAGGGGGTCCCGTAAGTCAAAGGTGCCGTCCGAAAGCAGGTCTGTGAATCGCTCACGGATCTGTTCCAGTTGCTCCGAAGAAATGGCGTGTTTAAGGCGAATCACGAGCTGTCGGCCGACAAATCGGATCGAGTGGTATCGGCGATAGAAACGGCGAATGTGGTTCACGGCTGCTTCCGCAGAATCCACGATGACAAAAAGATCCATATCCTCTTCGTTGATCAGTTTCCGTTGTAACAATTGCCGCACCACGAACGCCGACCAATCATCCCAGTAGTCGCACCCTGGAGCTTGTAAACAAATGATGGGCTGAGGGTCACTCTTTCCGGTCTGCGCCAAGGTGAGAATCTCAAAGCCTTCATCGTGAGTGCCGAATCCACCCGGGAAGAGTGCAATGGCGTTCGCCTCCTTTTGGAACATCAACTTTCGCGTGAAAAAATATTTGAACGTGATCAGCTTCTGGTCATCGGCGATGGTCGAGTTCGGTCCTTGCTCAAACGGCAGCATGATATTGACACCGAAGCTGTTCTCCCGCCCGGCACCTTCCTGGGCGGCGCGCATGATCCCATCGGCCCCTCCGGTGATGACCATGAATCCATCTTGCACAATCGCATTAGCGAACTGGTAGGCGAGACTATAATTGGGGTCGTTTGATGGGGTCCGCGCCGAACCGAAGATACTGACCTTCTGACGATTACGATAGCCATGAAATACGCCGAACGCATGGCGTAACTCTTTTACGGCACGATTGACAATCTTGATGTCAAGGAGGTCGAGGTGTGTGTCGTTGAGCTTTAACAGCCCCGTGAGAAGTTCTCGCATGAGTCCCGCATGCAAGTCATCCTCCGGACTATCCAAGAGCGTGCTGATTTGATGAAGAATCTCTTCCCGAGACAAGACCGGGCGCGATCGATTCTGCGGCGATTTGCCGGTGGTATTCATAGCCATCCTCGTGGTGAGTTTGGAAATTGTACCAGTGGATCAGAGGTTGGTCAAAGAATCACGAGATCTGGACCGGCTTACGACGCGTCAAACGACTTAGGGAGATTCGCCAGCACCCATGCCTTGATTCTGGACTGATCGGCAGGAGAGAGCTCGGTGAATTGAACTTCGATACCTGATGAGGTAAGGGAACGAATCGCACCGGAGACCTGCTCGATCTGAGCATTGTTGAGGACCGTTCCTCGGATCGTCAGCGGACTCAAGGTTTCAGAGAGGGAAAAGCTCAGGATGACCTTTGTTCCTGAAAGGAGGAGAGCTGGAGAGGTCACCGACGCACCGGCATGGCTGAGTCGAGTGATGGTCACCTGATGGGCCGTACTCCCCGTCCCTCCATCGAGAATGCTGATGGTCGCGGCCATATTCGTCACACACCGCTTCGGCGACAGCACGAGGTCTCGTGCGGTCAGGACTCCGACCGGTTGATCCTGTTTGGTGACGATCAGGATCGGTATCCCGGTCGACATCATGAGAGTCGACGCGTCTTCTATAGCCCGATCGTATTCGATAAATTGGACCGGTCGGGACATGATTGTTCGAACCTCAATCTCATCAGGCTCAAGGCCCTGCGCGACAACTTTCTTGACGATGTCGGTCGGCGTCATGAGTCCAAAACGAGATTCCGAGTCCTTGACGAGGAGACAGGGCATCCGCTCACGTTCCAACAGCGAGGCAGCCTCGGTGACGGAGACATCTCCAGGAATCTGCACGACGCCGGGTGTCATCATGTGTCCAACCAGAGTAGTCTGGGGATCCGCCTCGTTCAACCGCTGATCATTCTTATCCAACATGCCCTCAGCCAGGTCGTCTTTTTTCGGCGAGTCGTTCACCTGGCCGCCGCAACGTATGCCAAGTATAGCAGAAGGTCTTGTGCAGCCATGAAGGGGTGAAAGCCTTGTCATTCAATAGTTTGAAGTCATACACTAGATGCATATCTCGACTGCCGATAGGAGGAGAATAGTGATGGATCGAGGGGCGTACCAGCATGAATTCATGCGCCGACTCGAGGCCATTCCGATGCATGGGCTGGGTCTTTCCGTAGATGTCCATTCTCCTCCCCTTGCCAGCGTACGGCGAAGTCTTCAGGAACGTGGTGTTCCGCCTAGCTATCTTGAAGTGTTCCGTACGACCACGATGGCCTTGGAAACTGTCAAGAAGGATGTCGGCAACGGGCTGACAGCCTATCACGGTGAGGGGTTGTGGGTCACCCAACCTGGGGTGGCGGAAATGGGCGCTTTTCGGGAAGCCTTCCATGAAACGGTCGAACATCTGCTTGTCTTGCAAAGTGCTTGGTTGAATCATGAATGTGCGACGAAGTTTCTCGCCGGCCAATACTTCGGGACCTATCTGCCTCCCCTCTATACCCGATCAAGCGCAGACCTGGTGAGCGAAAATAGCAGGCAGATCCAACGGCTGCTCGATCAACAGTGTCGACTGGCGAATGGAAATACCCCGTTGTTGCTGCTCGAAATGCCTCCGCTGACCTACTTTGTCGCCGGGACACTGTCGATCCCAAGATTTTTTCGGATCGTCTGTGGCCAGTCGCCTTGCGGGCTGGTCTTGGATGTCGGTCACCTTTGGACCGTTTTTCGCTATTCGCGGGCACGGCGGACGCAGTCGCGTGCGCAATTCGTGAGTACGTTTCTCGACGAATTCCCTCTGGAACGTGTGGTAGAAATTCATGTCGCAGGTCTTGATGTTCATGAAGCAGGCGGAAGTCCTGTCTCAATGTCGTCAGGCCATCCGAACGAGGCGATACTGCCCGCATGGATCGATGCACACGAGGCCCCCATTCCGGAGGTGCTGTTCGAGATGCTCGATCAGATTTTGAGCCATCCGCGTCTCACCAATCTGAAAGGTCTCGCGTTAGAAGTGGATATGAAACCAGCTGAACTGATCGTGGAGGAGTTCACTCGGTTCTCACGACGGTACACGTCGGCCTTTCCTCGGATCCCAATGAGCCATAGCCTCCCGGGTGGCCCTGAAGATTCGGCATCTCCCGAGGAACAGTGTACAACGACAACCACGCAGGCTCTGCAGGAGGCCTATGATCGCTATCTCCGTGTGCTAACAGGCCGGGCTGAACCAGTTGGGCCTGAATGGGAGGCAGCTTCAGCGTATGCCGAAGAGGTGGACCGCTATCGAACCAGATATCTTCCGCATGAGATTCTTCACTGGGGAGGAGACTTGGAGGATATGTTCGTCGAATCCTGTCGTCAACTCAGGGCACGAGGACTGTCGCTCGAGGGATTCGTGGCGTTCTGGTTTCGCGAACCACAATGTTCGTCGGCATCGTATGACTTCTTTTTGCTCAAAGTCGAGCGGTTTGTGGAATTCGTATGCGAGATTGCGCCTGACCTACAGAACATGGTCGATCGAGAAGCCAGTGAGCTTCGCCTTGCCTATCAACTAATCAACGAGCCGACCGTTAAGGCCGAGGTCTGATTCGATGAGTTTCTGGTCCAATCTTCCACGTCCGATCATCGGTTTGTCGCCGATGGATGGCGTCACGGATGCGTGCTTCCGATCAGTGGTTGCCCGTCGAGGGAAACCGGATATCACGTTTACGGAATTTACCCATGTGCATGACGTCTGTCGTGGACCAGAGGTTCATCTGGAGACCCTTATCTATAGCGACATCGAGCGTCCTATTATTGCTCAGCTGTATGGAAGGGACCCGGATTTGTTCTACCAGGCTGCCCATGCCGTCTGTGAGCTGGGATTTGATGGACTGGACGTCAACATGGGTTGCCCATCGAAAAGCGTTGCTGCCTCAGGGTCAGGGGCCGGATTGATTCGCACTCCAGCACTGGCTCGCTCCATCATACAGGCGGCCAAGCAAGGTATCGATGATTGGACCCACGGGCACACGCTCGAGCAAGCCGGGTTCAAGCAGGCCCGAATTGAGGCATTCCATCGATTGAATCAGCGTCGAGAAAGCATCAGCCCCACAAGGCGGCGCACGCTGCCGCTGTCCGTGAAAACCAGAATCGGTTACGACGAGGTGATAGTCGAAACGTGGATGGAAACGATCTTGAGAGAACAGCCGACCGTCATCTCCCTTCATGGACGGACGCTCAAGCAAATGTATCGAGGAGCGGCAGACTGGTCGGCCATCGCGCGAGCCGCCGCCCTGGCTAAGGGATCTGGGACGTTATTGTTAGGGAACGGCGATATTCAAAGCCCGGGGGACATCGTGGCGCGGGTTCGTGAGACGGGAGTGGACGGAGTGTTAGTGGGGCGCGGCGCGCTAGGTGCACCATGGTTCTTTCGCTCCAATGAACAGGTCCGAAAGCTCGTGCCTGGATCGATCGGGATGGGAGACAGCACAGATCTTACCGCCGTGATGCCACGGGAAGAGCGCTTCGCGATTCTGATGGACCATGCGCAACAGTTCCAGGAGCTCTTCGGTCAGAAACAGTTCTATCGGATGCGGAAGCACTTGGGCTGGTATTGCAAGGGATTTCCACATGCCGCATCACTGCGCGCACAAATGGTGCGCGTCTCTTCGGTCGATGAGCTGAAACAGGTACTCATTGACTTCCAACGGCGGGTCACAGAGCAGGATCGGGAAGACGTCCCCCACCCTGATGCGATTGATGACCGAGGTCTCTTGGTTTCCCGATGCAGCTAGTTCTGGCTTCAAGTTCACCGCGCCGCCAAGAGCTGCTGGCACTGTTAGGTTTGTCTTTCCAAATCATTTCACCCAATACCTGGGAGCATCCGACGGCCGGGCTATCACCCATTGAGCAAGTCACGCGATTCGCTCTTGAAAAGGCGCGAGCTGTCGCTGATCAGCAGCCGGATGCCTTGGTGTTGGGCAGCGACACAGTCGTTGAGCTTGATGGACAGCTCCTGGGGAAACCAGCCGATTTGTCGGACGCACGTGCCATGCTCGCACGCTTGGCCGGCCGGTCCCATTTGGTTCACACGGCGGTTGCGCTATGTCACCGTGATCGGGGTACCGAGTTCGTCGAGATCGATACCGCATACGTGAAAATGAAATTAGATCAGGCGGATCTTTATGACCGATACCTCGCATCGCGAGAATCGTTGGGGAAAGCCGGGGCCTATGCGATACAGGGGGTTGGTGGAGACTTGGTGGATCGTGTTGAGGGCGACTACACAACCGTGGTGGGACTTCCGCTGAAACTCGTTGATCGCTTTCTTCGATTGGTCGGCTATCCCGTTTCCGTACCTGTCGATGACTTGTACCAACGCAAGCCCTATGCGAACTGGAATCGCTTTGCGGTGTGATTGCAAAGGCTGGTCGGTTTCCCTACAATGCCGAGAGCTATCTCCTCTGGGTGCTTCAATAAAAATGTCCACATGGCTGCGCAAGAGAGGGAACGCATGACGGGTCGTACTCATATTGGGCTGATACTCGGACTGATGGTAGGTCTGTCGATCGGGAGCCATCCTGTTTTGGCGATCGAGGTGAACCTGTCGTTAGAGGATGCGCGGAAGGCGCTCGAAACCGGTCGAGTGCCGATGGAAAAGGCGAATTCTCCTGAAGATGTGAGGAAGGTCCTGCAACAAGCCTCGTTAGAAAGTCGGGTCGGCGCCGATCCGGAGAAGGAGCCATGCGGGGCGAGCGCAATTCTGCGCACCAAGCACTACAGACTGGAAGCTTTTGGTCGACAGGAGGCGGCAGAGTCAAAGAAACGAAAGACGGATGTGCGCATGCCGGAAGAGTTTATTCAAAAAGTGATGGATATGCCGAACATGGAGATGGAAGTGCAGCTGTGCGGCGACGATGAATATTTCGCCGAAGGGGCGCTGATCGAACTCCACCAAGGTTCGAAACGGGTGAAGCCCATCGATATCGGTAAGGCTGAACGGGGACGAAAGAACGAAGGCAACGGTCCAGCCTATCGATCCCGCTTCACCTCCATCTTCGCCTACGAACAGTTCGACCCCACCGCCACGTCGGTATTCGTCGTTAATTTACAAGACGGACAAGAGATCAGAATTCCCGCCGAGTTGTCGAAGGTGAAGTAGGGTTATTCATTTCTCGGTTCCTTCGACATTCAGATACGAAAGTCGTACCTTACCCAAGGACTTCCCATTTCGCTCGCGGTTATTCCACTTTTTCGAAGCATCCTCCAAAGGACAGCGTGCCGCTCTGTGGATCAAGAATGCGCTCGCAACTCGTACTCAAATCCACGTCGTCGCAAACAAATCAACGTGCGACGACTGAGATCATCCACGAGTGAAAACACCTGATTCCAGGTCAGCTCAGGAAAATGGAGCAACAGTTCTTCAAGCGGAATGCATTTCCGCTCGTGAACGATGGCCAGTAGTTTCTTCGCAGGTTGTTGATTCATTGTGCCTCCCTCGTGTTAGAGATGCGACGCGCAAACATCGTGAGCCCCAGTTCTTAGCGTCGGACTCCACCGAACGGCCATGACGCGAACAATGCCGAGAATCAGCAGAACCCCGCAGAGGACCGCGAGTGGTTGCCAGTCCCCTCCTTTGAACCATTGAGAGATCACCTCGGTCAGCATGACGACCAGGATCGTATCCACGATGAACGTTACCTTGACACGGCCCTCCCGGAAGTAGGTGACGGTGGTCTTAAAGACCTCGACAAGGGCCAGCAGCATGAGCGTGTTGACGATGACTTGGCGTAAGACAACTTCGGCTGAATGATCCGTGAGGAGTCGAATCTCCCAAAACGTCTTCACTGCGCCACCGGCAAGAGCCGCCAGCAGTGTCAGAATCACCAGACTGAGCACCCCCTTGATGCCCCGATTCCAGACCTCTAACAGATCGAAATGAGAGAGCCGTTTTCTCAGAACTTCACCGTCAAACAGATGACCTGCTTCGAGTGCTGGCATGAGGTCCTTTCTCCTTGTTTTAGTTACACATCAAGGTATCCGACCATCGTTCCGGCTCGGTCACGGGCAGGTAAAACCTGTGTTAACTCTATAGCCCCTCTGTGGTAGGCTCGTGCCACAAGATGTGGAGGAAGCGTTATGGACTGTATGTTCGTTCGCCACGGGATTGCTGTCGAGCCTGATGAATGGGAAGGTGAAGAGGAGAATCGTCCTCTAACGGAGAAAGGGAAAAGACGTGTTCGACAGATGGCCAAAGGATTGGCGGCACTTGACTGTCAGCCGACCCATCTGGTCACAAGCCCGTTCGTGCGGGCGTACGATACGGCGAGGTTGCTACGGGCGGTCATCGGTCCGAC
>JAHBWR010000071.1 GCA_019636875.1 Nitrospira sp. | reverse complement strand
CCGGCAACGGGACCGTGGGTTCGAATCCCACCCTCTCCGCCATATTACACTTCGTGATGTTAGGTTCGCTTCTTTTCACCATGTCATATTCGTGCGAGCAAACAAAGACCGTAGTGTGATGAACTATTATTTAGAGAGCTTCGTATGAGAATAGGGGCTGGGCCCTGTGCAATAGAACCCTGTGAACCCCGCCAGGTCCGGAAGGAAGCAACGGTAAGCAGCCAGTTCTGTGTGCCGCAGGATCACCTGGCCCCACTTCTCTTTTCAAAATTGTGGGAAGCAGATTCGGCTGATCTTCTCGTGGCACTGGACTCTCCCACGTGCCTCTCCATCCTGAAATTATCGCACACGGGAAAGGGATAGAGACCGTTGGACTACCAAGTTTCTGCTCGGAAATATCGACCCGGTACATTTGACGATGTGATCGGTCAATCCCATGTCGTCCAAACACTCAGGAACGCGGTCTCGATGAGGCAGATCGCGCACGCATACCTATTTTCTGGTACGCGCGGTGTGGGCAAGACGACGGTCGCTCGAATCCTTGCAAAAGCGCTCAACTGTGAGCGAGGACCGACCAATCATCCTTGCGATATGTGCGAGAACTGCCGCGAGATCGCACAGGGGAGTTCGGTCGACGTTATTGAGATCGACGGCGCATCCAACACCAGTGTGGACGATGTCCGTGAAATTCGAGAAAACGTCAAGTTCACACCGTTTCGTGGGCAGTTTCGCGTCTATATCATCGATGAAGTCCACATGCTCTCTAACTCGGCATTTAATGCCCTCCTAAAGACGCTCGAAGAACCCCCAGCGCATGTCGTCTTCGTGTTTGCCACCACGGAAATTCACAAGATCCCAGCCACGATTCTCTCACGATGCCAACATTACAATTTTCGGCGCATCGCCAGGGCCGAGATCATCGAGCGGCTTCGACATGTCGCGGCTCAAGATCAGTTGACCCTCGAGGACCGAAGTTTCGTGGCCCTGGCTCGAGCCAGCGAAGGAAGCATGCGAGATGCCCTGAGCCTGCTTGATCAAGTCGTCGCCTATGGCGGCAAGACGATCCGCCATTCCGAACTTGAAGTAATCTTGGGAGCCGTGCCCCAAGACATGGTCCAGAAACTCGTGGGAGCGATTTTGGTCCAAGATAGCCCAGCTGCACTGACCAGCCTTGCCCAGTTGCTTGATCAAGGACATGACTTGCGGGCATTTTGTGCGGAAGTGGTAGAACGCCTTCGCAATTTGCTTGTGACCGCAGTCGTTCCCGGTACAACCGAATTACGCAGTTTGATAGAAACTGCGGAAGATGACCTGAACCAACTATCGGTAGAAGCAAAATCGTTGACACCTGAACAAATTCAGGAGCTATTGGCAATTTTCATTCAGGCGGAAGATTCGCTCCGATTCAGCTCTCACCCTCGCTTCGTGGTAGAAACTGCCGCCATCCGAGCCACACGATTGTTCCGCCAGCGAGACCCTGATACGGACCGACCTGTAGAGGCCACACCAACAACCAAGCCGAATCTCCACAGGCCGCAGGCGAAGACGCCCGTTCCATCGACCACTCTCACCCCCTCTTCTCAGCGCCAGGACATGCCTGCTGGGGAAAAGTTAGCCCCTCGACAGAGTCCCGACTCAAAGGGGGAACGCGGTGATGGACAAACCCTCCCACACCCCGTCCCAAAACCTCCGAGCAGTGCATCTTCAACTTCGGTGACCATGACGGCTATAACCGCCAGCCCCCAAGCCCCATTGCATTGGGAATCGGTTCAAGAGGAAGTCAATGCCTCCTTCCCAAACATGGCACCGTTCCTCGAGGCTGGTCGCTTTATTGGAATGGAGGGCGAGCTCGTTACCATCGGATTTCCCAAGCAAGCAACCTTGGCCAGAGCCAGATTGGAAAAACAGGACAATCTTCTTATCTTGGCGAGGCTGTGTGAGAAACAAACGGGGCACCCCGTCCGGATTCGCATTGTCGAGCTGGACGAAACCCATCCACCTGGGCCAACCATGGCCCAAGCTCGAGCCGCCAAGGAAGAAGAGCAGCGCATGGTGTTATTCGAACGCGCAAAGGCGAATCCGACGGTGAAGCAGGCACTCGAAATCTTCGGCGCTGAATTGGTCGAGGTTCGGACTGTAGCGCAACAGGAGGCACACGAATGAAAAACCCTTTCGGCAACATGAACAACATCCTCAAGCAAGCTCAAGCCATGCAGGAACAGATGGCCAAGCTTCAAGAACAGGCGGCATCGAAGACCACCAGCGGCACAGCAGGCGGCGGAATTGTCACGGTAACCGCGAACGGTGCGATGCAGATTGTCAGCGTGGCGATCGATCCTGAAATCGTGAAGAGCGGCGATGTCGATATGCTTCAGGATTTGGTGGTGGCCGCGACGAACGAAGCACTCCGTAAAGCGAAGGAATTGATGGAGAGTGAAATGAAAGCGTTGACCGGCGGAATGAAAATCCCGGGCTTATTTTAACGATGGCCGTCGATCAACAAGGCTTGTTGGCAAGATTGATCAAGGAATTGGTCCGTCTCCCTGGAGTCGGTCACAAGAGTGCGCAACGGTTGGCTTTTCACCTGATGAAGGCCGAACGGGAAGACGCATTACGACTGGCTGACGCCATACGTGCGGTGAAGGACGGATTGGCGTTTTGCCGACAATGCCGGAATATCGCCGAGGGAGATTTATGCGAGTTTTGTTTAGACCCGAAACGTGACCGAACCAAGATTTTCGTCGTGGAGGAACCGAGCACCCTGTACGCCGTAGAACGGGCAGGTGCCTATCGTGGCCTCTATCACGTCCTGTTGGGTGCGCTTTCTCCGCTCGACGGTGTCGGTCCAGGCGACATCCGAGCGGATGAGTTAATCGACCGTGTCAAGCTCGGTGGAGTTGAAGAAGTGATTCTTGCCACGAACCCCACCATAGAAGGAGAAGCCACCGCGATTTACCTCACTCGATTGCTCAAGCCCTTTGGGATCCGTGTGTCTCGCATCGCTTATGGCATTCCCGTGGGCATGGACATTGAGTATGCGGACGAAGTAACGTTGCTGAAATCGATCGAAGGTCGTCGGGATTTGTAGTTGGAGTGGACATCGACACTCGTTGACCCCTTCTCGGATAGGTTGATATAGTTCCTTCATTACCATGGACGTAGAGCCTTGGCTATGAAAGCACGTCCCACTAAAAAGCGAACCCCTTCAACAAAAGCCCCTAAGTCGGCACGCTTCAAACGCTCGGCAACTCCCCGAAAGAAAATCCCCAAGAATGGAAAATATCCGGATATACGCCGCGATCTCGAACGCCAACGCGAGGCCATCCTCAATGAAGCCGGGGAAGTCCTGACACATCGCGGGGACATCGCAGCATTCCCGGACGTCAGTGACCAGGCGTCCGCCGAGATCGACCAGAACTTTTCGATGCGAATTCGTGACCGCGAACGGAAGTTACTCAAAAAGATTGAGGAGGCTCTGGAGCGAATGGATGCGGCTACCTATGGAACGTGCGAGGATTGTGGTGGAGATATTCCCTACAAGCGGCTCAAGGCCCGCCCCGTAACCACACTCTGTATCGAGTGCAAGACCCTGCAGGAACAGGAAGAACAAGCTCGAGGCTGAGGAGGCGGCTTCGGTTCTGTCGCTTCAGAAATGCACTGCCACTCCACCCACCAGATGAATCGTTGAAATGCTATATCTTTCCCAATAGGAGTCCGTTTCATATTTGAATGTGTGCCAGCCCTGCGTCCACTTCGCTTCAGCAAAGACAGCCAGGTACTTGATCACAAAGAATTTGAAACCCGTCAATGCCTGAACCGAAGGGGAATAGCTGGTCTCTTCGTAGCCCTGTCTTGATAAACGAGCTCGCTGGGCACCTCCGCCGATCCCAACATAGGGATACCATCGCCCTTGTGGCATGTCTTCTGTGGCCCAGATCGGATACCTGAACAATAGGTTGACAGCCATAGTATCGACCGCAAATTCCGGCGTCACACCTAATAAGACGAATCCGATCGGCGTACCCGTGCTCAAGAATGTCCCAAACCCCGGGACGACCTGGCCCGACGGAACATCTGCGGTAAACCTGGTCCAATCGATTTCAAGACCGATTTGTGGCTGCCAGCTGTATTTCCTGGGTAGATGCCAAGCCGTAAGTTTTGCACCGAATGTTGTATTGTCTTCAAATCGAACATTAGTTGCTTTGGCGTCGACCGGTTCTACCTGTAAGGTGGAAAGGTTTGTGCCTTGATTGAATTGAAGCGTGGTATCACCATGAAACGCCCATCCGCCGTATCCACCGATGGAAAACTCCCAGTTCCGCTCCGCGGCCGCTGGTGCTGCCGAAACCAGCAAACACATGGCGGCAAGGCCCCGCAGCAATGCTTGACGCATGATGATCCTCCCCGATGACGAGTGCGACTAGCGTCACTCTACCCGAAAGTGGACCATGGTCCACCAATTACTCGTTTTCTGCGGAGAAGAGAGTACGGCGTATTGCGGAGGGAATCAGGCCTATTGCTTTAAAGCCTTGAGGCGTTCCTTTACATGCGCAATCCGATCAGCTTCGTCAGGAATTCCTTCCACAATGGCGAGGTAGGTTTCGTATTCCGAAAGCGCACGTTTGGGATTCGTCATCTCAGTCGCCTCAGCAAGGTTGTACCGAGCGAGCGCGTAGTTGGGCCGTAGAACGATGGCTCGTTCAAACAGGCTTACGCCTCGGGCTTTATCTCCAAGACCGATCTCGATGGTGCCGAGGTTATTCAGCACCTCTGGGATGTTGGGTCGAAGGTCAAGCGACCGCAGCAATTCGGCTTTGGCTTTCGCAAGTTGGCCTTTCACTTGCCACGCAACGCCAAGCTTATGGTGAGCTTCCGCAAGCCACACCGAATTCGTAAATCCGCTGGTGATGGACTTCTGATAGGCATCCGCGGCAATGTCATAGTTCTTCTCACCACAGTAGGCGAGCTGAGCAGTCTGCCCACGCGCAAACTGTTGAAGCGATGAGAATGGTTCGCTGTCCTCGATCCCCTGACTTTCGATGTTCTGGCCTCCCTTGTCTCCACCAGGCTTACGGAGCCGATCGAGAAACTCTCGCCGATAGGGAGAGAACAGCCGTACATACGGATCGATGGTGAAAGAGGCCTGAAGTAGGATCGGATGATCCCGAAGATTGGAAACCAGATACTGCGTCGTACTCTTCTCATCCCCGGTTTCCAGCAGTGCACTGCTCTCCATGTTCTTCCGTGCTTCCAGTTGAGCCACGTTCAAATAGAACTCAAGCGACGGTTTCAGCTGAGAAAGCGTATGCCGGAGCACGGAATACGGCTGGAGATCAAGCCCCCTGGGAAATGAGAACAACGCTCCAACCAAAACTCCATCTTCATCGAAGAAATAAGATTCTTCTCCGTGCGAAGCACTCCGCTCTGGCGGAATCATGAGCTCCTGGCCACTTCCCCAATCGCTCACCGTATGCGTCGAAGAAGGGTGGTGGTTCAAGAAATCGGCTTTGTGCTCACACAATGCTGTCGAAGCCAACAAGACAAGATCGGTTGCCGAGGGAGGGAGAGGGGGCCGCACCGGGGCAGATGAACCACAGCCTACGGGTAAGCTGAGTGTTAGTACCAAGCAGAACGATGTCAGGGGCCTTGAGATGTTCATACACGAAGCCTCTAGGAAGAACCATACACGATTTGAGGGGGTCTTCGCGAAGGGGAAAAGAAAAGGCCCGCTCTTCAGAGAAGAGCGGGCCTGATCGTCAACTAACTACCTAAGATCCCTACTGGCGTTGTGCGTCGAGCATACTATCTTCGGCAGTGTATCCGTGGAGATAAGGAGAGGTCCCGCCCAGTGTATACATCGGGCGATTAATGCCGTAGTCAAACGCATGGCCAACCGGATGCAGAATGAACCCGACCCACCGCAGTGGATGGTCATTAATGGCCGATCCCGCCGCCGGATTGGAGTAGACCAATGCGGTGCTGTCCAGAATATTATAAATACTTGTCGGAGGCGTGTATTCCTTGTCTTCTGCAACCACAGCCTGTTGATGTGTCGTGCTGCAGCCAGTTGCTACCAGAGCCAGCATCATGATTCCAATCACCGTCGATTTCGTTTTCATCATTATGACCTCGCTTGTTTCGCTACTCATCACAGGAGTCTCAAACCTGGCTGTATCACGGACAATGAGAAGTGTAGCCGACACCTTCGTATCTGTCCAGAATTCAAAGGTTTGGCTTATTGATGAAAAGTGAATGTTTCTCAACAGATAGGTGATCAGTAGAGGGAGGACGACATGGTGGGCGATACAGGTATCGAACCTGTGGCCTCTTCCGTGTGAATGTAAAAAGATAGGTTTTCGAATCGGCTCGCTGTTGCAACGGTTTCCCCACTTATTTCAGCAATTGCGCGGGCTTCGGAGCATTCTATTTATTCTACTAGGTTCATTGCTTCCGGTGCTTCCTGATTGGTTCTGGCACAAAATAAGACACAGTATAAGTACGTATATTGCAAGCGCGTAGAAGGTTGCTGACTCGAGGTAGAGAGAGTAACTGCCGACTACTTCATTCCGACCGCACCAACTAAACGTGAATCGAACCCGTGTTTGAATTTGACTAGGACTTCGCCTTTTATTTCTGGGAGCTTCGACGAATTACTTCCAGTTCCGAACGGATAGGACTATAACCTCCTCTTACGAGAGGGCGAGCGGACTGAATATCTCGCCGTTACCACCTAGTCCTTTGCTTGGGTGACGCTCAGGGACACTGCAAGACTAAGGAGGCTACCCGTATTGAAGCTGAGGTTAGACAGCGTCATGTATGAGTCTGAGGGCTATGTCAATGTCTGTGGCAACTATAGCCCGCTTGTTTTTGTGGTGCTCAATAGCAATACCCACAACGGATGTCCGAATTGCGCCAGTTGATTTTTGGAAGTCATGCAGCAACCATATCGGAGAGCCGCTCATTCCAGATGGTTTGGGAAATGCTCGGACGTCACCACTTGGCAAGATGGTATGTTTAACATCGAAACCGATCACAATATGGGTTTGGGGAGTAACGTTTAGTTCGTCGTACTTTGAAGTCGGAGCCGAAACGTTTCGAAAGCTGCAGGGCTCCGATGTCAAATCACGGGCTACAGGATTAGCGCGGCTCTTCGACTCAGGAAATCCAACCAAAAGAAACTGCTTGCCATCGCGCGGGAAGGCCTTAGGCAAGAACTCAGTAATAGGCAATGGATATTTCTGTACGATTGGATAAGGTGGGAGAGCTGGACTGTTAAGCATGAGAACGCCAACATCGAACCGATCACTCTCTCTGCCCTTTCCGGGTAGCGTTTTTGTCAGCCTGAGACTCCCCGAGAGTTTCCTTTTTGTCCTCGGCTCAATATAGAAAAAAAGCTCGTGGCCAGCTCTGAGCTCATCGAATACGTGGGCTGCTGAAACGACGTAGTGCCGCTCTCCAGAGGAAACAAGGAAGCTGCTTCCCACGAGTTGAGGTTTACTACCTCTGCGTTCACTGAAAAGTGGGACGATATGCCGCAGGAGATTGTTTGATAGTCGTGCAACTGCCTGTGACTCTTCTTCGAAAGAATTCCTAATACCGTACCTATCTCATTCAGCGAGAGAGAGTGAGCCGTTTTCATACTTCGCAACTACGGATCGTCCAGTTCCTGGAGTGCGAAATAAGAACTCAGCGTATACAAGTTTAGAATTGCTTTTGATCTCAGGAAAATATTTGGCAAGAAATTCTATAAGTTCGTCAATGGCACCTTGGAGAATTGACTCACGCTTGGCACGAGCAAGCGTGAAGAACGGCTCAGGATCGTTATATTCACGCTTCTCTTGAATCCTAAAGGTAGCACGAAATTTCATAGCTTTCGGATCGAACATAACTGGGTATGAGGTCACATAGTTGACTGATCCGACAAATGCTCCATCCCACAACAGGTTGAATTGGAGCAATTCCCATTCAAGGGTGGAAATTGTGCGAGCACCAAGATACGGCTCCAAAGCATGCGCGTTCCGGTCCCGTTGCGACTCGGCATGGGCATGCATTGAGGTCGCCAACGCTGTGCAAATGATGGCAACTTGGATTATGCGAGACTTGCTCCTTATAAGCTTCCGAATTTGATCTATAAATCGTGAACTATCCTGATCCTTACTTAGCGTTGACATACACCACTCTGGGTAAATCCTTGAGATCCGCATCCCCCGTGACCACCTCCGCCTCCTGGTCCTGGGCAGTTGCGTACACAATAGCATCGGCCATCGCCAAACCATGCTGGAGACTTACATCCGCAGCCAGAAATGCAATGGATTCTGTCAGGTGGACCACCTGAGTCGCGTTGAGCCGCCCTGCGGTTAATAATGCTGTTTCTTCCCCCCGTTCCCGTTTAATCTTCTTGTAGACCTCATACAGGACAATCGTCGGCGTGATGAGCTGATACGGATGGGTAAGATACACGGCGTAGCGGTCGGCCAATGGACCATCAGTAAAGAATTCGATCCACCCGCTGGAGTCTAGGACAACCTTCACATCCGGTCCTTTTTCTCACGTAGATTGCTCGCGGACATTCCCTTGAGCGCTCCTCTCAGCGATTCCAAAGGCACTTCAGGGACCAGAGTAATAACCCCTCCTTTCTCCACTACCTGCAAGCGCTGACTGGGGGCAAGATGGAGCTTTTCCCGGACTTCCTTGGGAATGACAATTTGAAATTTGGGTGAAATCGTCGCTGTGGCCATGGCAAAGCCTCCTTACCAATTCATGATCGATCATAATATCGTCATACGGATCAGGTCAAGGAATTTGGCTGTCTCAAAAATATTTCTCACCGCCGACCATAATGACGGATTCTCCTCCCCGATAAGACTGGCCCAATTGGCTGCAAGCCATGCTAGGAGCCGTGTGGCACGGCTCGACCGTACCACCTGATCGCCCTGCTCCCCAGTACCTATAGCCTATTCCTGTCCCCTACTGACCTCTACAGTCCCTTCCTGCCTAATTTCCTTTCTTCGCTCAGTCCGCTACGCTCGCCCTGGCGGCACTCGAGTCTCGTTGTTCCATGAGTCCTGTTTACGGAGGGGGAGCATGATGAGGACATCTCACAACCAGCGCGTGTCGGTTCAGAAATTGGCTGCGCTCTTGCAGGTCAGCACCGATACCATTCGGCGGGCCTACCGGAGAGGAGAGCTTCCGGCCATTCGCGTGAAGACCGCGCTCCGGTTCGATCTGGAAGAAGTTCATCGCGTGATGCAACGCCAGGCCGAGGCCTATGTGAGCGCCCGGCGATGCGCCGCGAGCGGCGCACGCCGACCGCCCATCGAGGCCCAGCCCCCGCATAGTCAAACGGGGGCGCTATTTCCAAACAACCAATCATGAGTCTTTCCAAGCGATTCGACCAAAACCCTGCTCGCTTGAGAGTGCTCCTATCGGGAAGGGAACGGCCTGGCAGCCTGAACCAGCAACACTGTCGCCGCTGCGGCAAGGAGTGGTGGCCCCGCCAGCCACGAAAGCCGGTTCGGTGTCCCGGTTGCAAGAGCCCCTATTGGGACAAGCCTCGGCGAGTGAGGCAGGCTGTCACGCCCCTGATCACATCCGTGAACAAAGAGAGGTTGTCCCACAGCCTCGGCCAGACGCTCAACAAGGCCTTAGGGCGAGGGGACGCCGACCACCAAGGAAATCACAGCGACCGCTCCCTGGCACACGCCCTGACCGTGCTCAAGGAGATGAAAGCCGCGGGACGAACCTGGCAGGAGATGGCTGACCGGTTGGAACGGGAATTCGGGACCAAGCTGGAGAAAGACCAACTGAGGGCGCTTATCCGATAGCCTAATACGGTTCCCTGCCCCTACCACCCATCCGGGCAGGGAACCACAATCCCCGTCGCTGAGCGCAGCGCCTTGCAGCAGGCGAACCTGGATGCAGCAGCAGGGTTGGCCCGCTGCTCCCCGCGAAGCGCAGCCGCCACCGAGTGGCTGGCGTTCTAACGCGAGCAAGAAACGGGGGTACGGGGGTGTCGAACGACGCCCCCGGTTGATTGCGATATGCTGTTGACGATCAAAGACCTGTCACGCTGGCTCAACATCAAACCCTCAACGCTCTACCTCTGGGCTGCTCAAGGTAGGATTCCCAGTCAGAAGATTCATGGCTTGGTCCGGTTCGAGCGAGGAACAGTGATGGAATGGTTGGAGTCGTTTGAGCGGAACTCACTGCAATCAATGCCGCAACAGTCACAAGTGGATCATCACGATCTGGATCGCATCATTGAAGCCGCCAAGCGAGATGCCTATACTCCGCCCCCGGGGAAACCACCGACAGCGAGCCCAAAGGGAAGGGAGGTAGACCGTGGGGCTCGTTAAACGAGGGAATGTCTGGTGGATGAATTTAATTTTTGAGGGGCAGCGGATTCGCCGGTCCACCGGGACGGCCAATCGAGCCTTGGCTGACTCCATCATGGCCAAGGTCAAGGTTCAGCTGATCGAGGGGCAGTATTTTGATCGCCTCGAGGAAAAGACCCGAACCTTCGATGAGTTGATGGATCGTTTCGAACGGGAGCATCTCGTGAAATTGGCAAGCCAGCAGGTCTGTCAGGTCTTCGTGAAACGCTTCCGTGCGTTCTTCGGAGGTCGGACCTTGGCGGAGATCACGCCCCGACTGATCGTGGACTATAAGAGCACACGGTACGCGGCTGGGGTGCAAGCCGCCTCGATCAATCGAGAGCTCAGCTGTTTGAGAAAGGCCTTCAACCTCGCCAAGCGGGAGTGGGAGTGGTGCCGTGAGAATCCGGTGAGCCGCGTGTCCCTCGAAAAGGGCGCGAACAAACGGGACCGCTGGCTGACAGAAGACGAGGAGGCGCGATTGCTCACCGTCTGTCCGCCGTGGCTGCGCGACCTTGTAGTGTTCGCGCTGCATACGGGGATGCGGTTGGGTGAGATCCTCTCGCTGACGTGGAGCGCAGTGGATCTGTTCCGGAGAACGGTCACGGTCTTTCGATCCAAGAATGGAGAACGGCGCACGGTGCCCTTAAATCAGACCGCGATGGCGCTCCTTATGGAGAAGGCCAAAGTGCGCCACCTGAAAACAAGTCTCGTGTTTCCAAGTCAGGCTGGCACACGTCTCGATCCCAACCATCTGCGACGGGCCTTACGGCCTGCCATGGCGAAGGCTGGGATCGTGGATTGTCATTTCCATGACCTCCACCACACCTTCGCGACGAGGCTGGTGCAATCCGGGATCGATCTGTACAAGGTGCAGCGATTGCTCGGGCACAAGTCTCCGATCATGACGCAACGGTATGCCCATCACTACCCGGAGAGCTTACGAGATGGGGTGGAGATCTTGGACCGTCAGAAGCGCTGTGACACAAAATCGACCACAGTGCGGAGGACCTCGGAGAGCGTTGTCGTGGAAGTGCTTGAAAAGATGGTGGGCGATACAGGTATCGAACCTGTGGCCTCTTCCGTGTGAAGGAAGCGCTCTGCCACTGAGCTAATCGCCCGACCGAGCTGGAGTCTAGCACGGGATTTCAGGCTGGTTCAATGTGGTCTGTCTCCTTGACTTCGATAAAAGACGGTTTCTAGAATGAGACCTTTTCTTGACAGGAATTTCCACTCACATGCGTGACGACATTGTTATCGTGGGCGGGGGTCTGGCCGGGTCAGAAGCGGCCTGGCAAGCGGCGAATCGTGGTGCCAAGGTCACACTCTACGAGATGCGTCCAAAAGAGATGACGAAGGCGCACAAGACCGGCAACTTGGCCGAGCTCGTCTGCTCGAATTCGCTGGGCTCGTCAGATCCGCTGAATGCGCCCGGCATCCTCAAAGAAGAGATGCGCCGACTCAATTCACTGATCATCACGGCCGCGGAACAAGCCCGAGTGCCGGCAGGATCGGCGTTAGCCGTGGATCGTGATCTATTTTCTCAACACATCACCCGCGCGTTGGAGGGCCACCCGAACATCAGAATTCTGCACGAGGAAATCAGCGAAATTCCGACGGATTGTCTGTGCATTATTGCGACTGGGCCGTTAACCTCAGACAAACTGTCGCAGGCCATCCGTGCCGCCACGAAATCACAGCACCTGTATTTCTTCGATGCGATCTCGCCGATTGTCGATGCGGACTCAATCAACATGGACATTGTGTTTCGCGCCTCTCGCTATGATAAGGGTGGAGATGATTATTTGAATTGCCCTATGACGGCAGAACAGTACAATGCCTTTTATGACGCCTTGATGGCGGCGGAAAAGGTCCAGCCGAAGGAATTCGAGAAGACGCCTTATTTTGAGGCCTGTGTGCCGATTGAAGTCTTGGCCGAACGCGGCCGCCAAACGATGCAGTTTGGCCCAATGAAACCGGTGGGCCTTAAGGATCCACGAACTGGTGTCGCGCCGGCTGCGGTCGTCCAACTGCGTACGGAGAATGTTCATCGTACCTGTTACAACCTGGTGGGCTTTCAGACCAAACTGACCTATGGGGAACAGAAGCGTGTGTTTCGCATGATCCCTGGGCTCGAACAGGCCGAGTTTCTCCGCTATGGCAGCCTCCATCGGAACACGTTCATCAATTCCCCCCAGCTACTCCTGAGAACGTTGCAGTTCAAGGCTCGGGCGAGCCTCTTCTTCGCCGGGCAGTTGGTCGGCGTGGAAGGCTACACGGAATCAGCGGCCATGGGCGGTATCGCCGGCATCAATGCGGCTCGGGCGCTGGCCGGTGAACCATTGATCACACCGCCATCCACGACAGCCCATGGGTGCCTCGTCTCCCACGTCGCCTCGTCGGATCCTCGCCATTTCCAACCGATGAACACCAATTTTGGCTTGTTCCCTCCTTTGGCGACCCCACCGAGAGACAAGGAGAAGAAGCGTCGCGCCTTGAGCCAGCGAGCCCTTGAGGATTTCGAAGCATGGACGATGCGATCAAAACTTTCGTAATGTATCTCCAAGTGGAACGCAATGCGTCATACGAAACCATTCGTAATTACCGATCAGACCTTTTCCAGTTCAAAGGGTTCCTCCGCCGTACAGACGCCTCTTGCACTCGAGTAGACAGGATCACCAGTGACTATGTGCGTGCCTATCTCCACAACCTAGACCAACAGGGTGACAAGGCATCATCGTTAGCAAGAAAGCTCGCGTGCCTCAGGAGTTTTTTTCGATTTCTCGTACGTGAAGGCATCGTGCCGATGAATCCCGCGGAAAGCCTGCGAAGCCCTAAGCTGCCAAAGCCGCTGCCTCGCGTGCTGACAAAGGGCGATGCCGAAGCACTGATGGAGTTTCCGACCGGGCCATCACCCCTGTCGTTACGTGATCGTGCGTTGTTAGAGACCTTATACTCGACTGGGGCGCGTGTGAGCGAAGTCGTCGGGCTCAATCGAGGCGACCTCAATGAAACGGATGGACTCGTGTGCCTGCGCGGAAAGGGCCGCAAGGAACGGGTTGTTCCGATTGGAGACGTGGCGCTCCAGGCGATTCAGGTTTATTGGAAGTCGCTGCGTACACGAAGCCCGAGCATCCAGCTATCGGCTCCCGTATTTGTCAATCATCGCGGCGGTCGGATTACGACGCGGAGTGTCGCTCGCATCGTCTCGCGGTACTCCAGCCGTCTCGCCGGCGGTTCAGTGAGTCCGCATGCCTTGCGGCATTCATGCGCGACGCACTTGCTGGATGAAGGGGCAGATCTCAGATCAATACAGGAAATGCTCGGTCATGCGTCCCTGAGTACCACTCAAAAATATACGCATGTGGCGACGGCCCAGCTGCTGGCGGTCTACGATCGGGCCCACCCTCGAGCGCGAACAGCTCGTCCCGCATATGGAAAGGACCACAAGTCATCATGAACATTCGGTCGACGACCGTTCTCTGTGTCCGTCGTGACGGGCGAGTCGCCATGGGTTGTGACGGTCAGGTCACCGTCGGCACCACGGTCATGAAACACAACGCTAAGAAGATTCGGCGCCTGCACCATGATCAGGTCTTGGCGGGGTTTGCTGGTGCCACGGCAGACGCGTTCACCCTGTTCGAAAAGTTTGAGAGCAAGCTGGAAGAGTATCGAGGCAATCTCACGAGGGCCGCGGTCGAACTGGCGAAAGATTGGAGGACGGATCGTGTGCTTCGGCGCCTGGAGGCCCTCCTGGCCGTCGCCGGGCGCGAGCAGTCGTTCATCATTACCGGAACCGGTGACGTCGTCGAGCCAGAGGACGGCATTCTGGCCATCGGCTCTGGTGGCCCCTATGCGCTGGCAGCGGCACGAGCATTGCTCCGCCATTCACAGCTCGAAGCTCCAGTCATCGTCACCGATGCCCTGACCATTGCCGGATCTATTGATATCTATACAAACCAACACATTCTTGTTGAAGAACTCCGAGGATAATCCACAATGATGAAACCGCTCACGAGCGATCCCACACCGCTGAACGTCAACAGTCTCACCCCCCGGCAGATTGTCGAAGAGTTGAATCGCTACGTCATCGGACAAAAAGATGCCAAGCGCATGGTTGCGATTGCCTTGCGCAATCGGTGGCGCCGTCAGCAGTTGTCACCCGATCTCCGTGACGAGGTCATGCCGAAGAACATCATCATGATCGGACCGACAGGAGTCGGGAAGACGGAGATTGCCAGACGACTGGCCAAGCTGGCCGAGGCCCCTTTCATCAAAGTCGAAGCCTCAAAGTTTACTGAGGTCGGCTACGTCGGTCGCGACGTGGAATCGATCATCCGAGACCTGACGGAACTGTCCATCAATATGGTGAAGACCCAGCGCCTGGGTTCCGTTCAGCAAAAAGCCGAGCAACAGGCAGAAGAGCGTCTGCTTGACCTCCTCTTGCCGCCGCCTCCCCCTCGACCTGGATTTGTGGAGAGCGCAAGCGAGACACCCGTTCAGCCCTCTCCCGATTCGCATGAAACCACACGGTCGAAGTTGCGGCTCCAGTTGCGGGAAGGCAAGCTGGATGAGCGAACGGTCGAGATGGATGTCAAAGAACGTGGCCTTCCGGTCGGCGTCATCTCCAACGTGGGTGGCTTGGATGACCTCGAAAACAATCTCCGTGACATGCTCGGGGGGATGTTCCAGGGCAAGAAGAAGAAGCGGCTCATGAAAGTGCCCGAAGCGCTGAAACACCTGACGCAAGAAGAAGCCCAAAAGCTGATCGATATGGACGACACCACGCGTGAAGCGATCAACAAGGTGGAACAAACCGGGATCGTCTTTCTCGACGAGATCGACAAAATCGCCGGTCGCGAGCGCTCCAGTGGACCCGACGTGTCCAGAGAGGGCGTTCAGCGAGACCTGCTGCCCATCGTAGAAGGCTGCACCGTCAATACAAAACATGGCCCGGTCATGACCGATCACATCCTCTTTATCGCCGCGGGTGCCTTCCATGTCGCGAAGCCGTCCGACCTGATCCCGGAACTTCAAGGACGCTTTCCCATTCGTGTCGAGCTGAGTCCCTTGTCCAAGGACGACTTTGTCCGTATTCTGACGGAACCGAAAGGGGCGTTGGTCCGGCAATATCAGGCGTTGTTGGCTACGGAGGGCCTCGCGATCGAGTTCACCCAAGATGGGCTCGAAGAAATCGCGGAGATCGCCGTGCAGGTGAACGAGCGGACCGAGAATATCGGCGCGCGGCGGCTGTTCACGATCATGGAGCGATTGCTCGAGGACATTTCGTTCGAGGGACCAGGATGGCCGGACAAGCGAATCAGCATTAGTGCCACCTATGTGCGTGAACGATTGAAGGATATCGTGAAGGATCAGGACTTGAGTCGGTATATCCTCTGAGCCCTACGGGTTTCAGTCATCAAGCATCCGTTGACCCTGGACTCCAACGCTCGATTCTTGGGGGTTGCGCATGAACAAGTTGATCAAGAAGGCCGACGTCCTCATCGAGGCCCTCCCCTACATCCGGACTTTTCGAGGGAAAACCGTGGTCATCAAGTATGGTGGCCATGCCATGATGGACTCATCTCTCAAGGAACGGTTCGCGCAGGATGTGGTGCTGCTCAAGTATGTGGGGATCAACCCGGTCATCATTCACGGCGGGGGACCGCAGATCGACAAAATGCTCGATCGCCTCGGTATCCAAGCCAAGTTCCGACACGGTGTCCGCATCACCGACGCTGCCACGATGGAGATCGTGGAGATGGTCCTGGCGGGGAAGATCAACATGGAACTGACCGACCTGATCACCCGGCACGGTGGCAGCGCGGTCGGGTTGAGCGGGAAGGACGGTGGGTTGATTCTCAGCAAACCATTGACGGCCAAGGCCTGGGCTGAAAGCCTCGATCGTGATTTGGAAGGCGAGGATAGAGAAGGTGATTTCGGATTGGTCGGCGATATCGAAAAGGTCGATCCTGGGTTGCTCCGGAACCTCCAAGAAGATCACTACATCCCAATCATTGCTCCCATTGGAACAGACCGCGAGGGGAACACGTACAACATCAACGCTGATCTCGTGGCCGGAGCGATCGCAGGAGCCTTACGGGCGGAGAAACTACTGATGATGACCGACATCAAGGGAATTCGCGACGCCAACGGGCGCCACCTCTCCACGGTGTCTCGCAAAGATGTGCAGCGTATGATGAAGAAAGGGATAATCACCGAGGGCATGATCCCAAAGGTCCATGCCTGCCTAGACGCGTTGGCCGAAGGGGTCGCGAAGGCTCACATCATCGATGGCCGTATTCCTCATGCGGTTCTGCTCGAGATCTTCACACGTAAAGGAATCGGCACAGAGATCGTCACCTAATCGTTTGAAAAAACGGATACGAGTTCCGTGCCTGTTGATCGTCACCGCCTCGAAGAAGATCTTCACGCTCTGGTAGGAGAACGTCACCCCTTCACCTCACCCAACCACTTACAGCACGCAGAAGCCTACCTGCGTCGGCAATTCTCAGAGGCTGGTCTCGTCGTCACGACCCAAGACTTCGAAGCATTGGTTGGGACCTATCGAAACGTCATCGCAACAGCGCATCCTGCTTCTACACACGGAGAGCTACCACCACTAATCATTGGTGCCCATTTCGATACCGTCGCAGGATCACCGGGCGCTGATGATAACGCTAGCGCTCTGGCCGTGCTCCTGCATGTGGCTCGCCAGGTACGGGGGATTCCACTGATCAGACCAATCCGTTTCATCGCCTTCAACTTGGAAGAAGAAAACTTACTGGGCAGCTCCGCCTATACCTCGTTTCTCAGAGAGAACCACGAGACCATCCATGGGGCCATTATCTTGGAGTGTGTCGGCTATGCGAGCCATCTAGAAGGCTCGCAAAAGAAGCCGCCGGGCCTTCCCATCAGCATCCCAACCATCGGTGACTTCATTGGGGTGATCGGGAACGAACGATCCCAGACCTTAGCTGGCTCCGTCGTTCAGGCCATGCAATCGCACCTGCCAACCGTTCCACTGGTCGTGCCAGGCAACGGTGAGCTGCTACCAGATACAAGACGCAGCGACCACACCTCGTTTTGGGAGCAAGGATTTCCAGCCGTCATGCTGACCGACACAGCAAACTTTCGGAATCCCCACTACCAT
>JAHBWR010000070.1 GCA_019636875.1 Nitrospira sp. | reverse complement strand
CCAACAAGCGCATCCTCTTTCTCAGCCCGAGCCATCACGAATGCGACGAAGCGGTGGGACAGGTTGCCCGAGCAATCAAAGCCGGCGGTCTGAACTACAAGATGTGGGTCACTCGGTATGAACTTTCCATGGTCACGCAAGCCGAGGGCATCGACCTCCGTGAACTGGGATTCGAAGCACAAATGCACCAGTTCCTCGCCAAGTCACAAGCCGACAAGGCTTCTTTAAAGAGCAAATACGATCGCTTCCGCGCGTTGGTACCGCTCCTGGCTCAAAAGGAAGCGAAACAAAAGGACTTAGATGAAGTCCGTTCGCTCGAATGGCGTCTCGTCACACAATTAAGGGAACTTCAAGTGCGGATGGCCGATGCCGAGTCTACACTCAAGCAATTTGAGACTCTGTCGCTGTTTCAACGTTTGTCGATGCAAGCACTCGGGAAAAATGCAGAATCGCTCAAACAGTACTGTGAGCTGTACCAGAGTCAGATAGATCAGCTGGATCAAGAGATCGATGTCGCCAAAACACGCATCCAAGCACTCGTTCCTGAAGCCGCCGTTCCCAGGGGGAAGCGCGCCGAGTTTGAGGAACTCAAAGAGTTCATCACGAAGCTGGGAGGCGCAAAAAAGGTTCGCGAACTGATGGCAGCGGAGGAACATCCGAACCGCCAGGCCTTTCTTCAAAACCGACGACTGGTGGCTGCGACACCGACTCGGGTCGTGAGCGACCCTTTGTTCAACCAGGTGCGCTTCGATGTCCTGATCGTGGATGAGGCACCGAGGATTGCGGCGCCCTCGCTGCTCGCGGCAGCAGGGCTGATCCGCGAGCGAATTATCATCAGTGGCGATCCACGAGACATCACGAGCGCCGGACAATGGATCGTCCCGGTCACTACTCAGAATGCAGGGTGAATGGCTGTCCGGTTGCTTGCTTGACGTGAGCAAGGAGAATTCAGGATAATCCGGCTCCCCCGTAGTTCGTCGCATGCGGGGATGTTCAAAAAGGCCGTCCAGCGAGGCCGCAGTGAACGAAAGGTTGAGGCGTACTATTCGCCGGTACGTCGAAACCTTGAGTGAAACGAGAAGGAAGCTGGCGGGTTTTTTCAACATCCCCTCGAGCCGAAGTGGTGGAATGGCAGACACGCCAGCCTCAGGAGCTGGTGCTCGCAAGGGCGTCCGGGTTCAACTCCCGGCTTCGGCACCACCATACTGTTCTTCTCTTATCAATATCTTCTAGTATTTAGCACCCCCATTTCTCATGGCTGGGAACACAGCGCGTGGAAGTTTTTTGGGGCACTTTGTCAAGTAATTGTCAAGTGAGCCGTCCGAGTCCAACTAAAAAGCCTCTGCCTATTACCAGGAGATTACTTTCCTTGCCCTGTCCTGGTAAACTTTCCGGCCCGCAAATTAGATTTCTTGAGAAAGACGGGAGATATAAGGTTATTCCAGGACCTGTGATAACTGTATGTTCCGGACCCTCTTGACAGTAGGCGAATGGATCGTCGCACTAGTGATTGCGGTAGCGGCTGCCTTTAGTAAGGCAAGTCCAGCAGAATGGGACCAACCGTATCAGGCACATATAAAGTTTGCAGTAGAATATTCAGTTCCCATACTGGTTATTTTTGCCTTTGTGACTTTTGGCTTGAAGGTCGTGCGTGAATTTGTAGATCGCAACACAGGCAATAAGAAAGTCATTAAGAAAACTCTGGATGCGTTACAGCAGGAATTTTTTCAGGCAACCGCGGCCCAAGATCGATACAAGAACAGAGTTACGCTATTTAAGGCACGTACAAAGCTGTTCACCCGAAAGCGATTTCTAAAGATGTATGCGCGGTCTGGCACTTCCTATCAAAATGTGAAAGTCGAGTTTGCGATCGATGATGAGGACATAGAAGGGAATGAAGGCATCGCTGGTCGTGCATATTTTCAGAACAGCATGATAAGCGAGTACGACCTTCCTGAGTGGCCGAATCCAGAAAACCCTAATGACGAAGCCTGCAAGGAATACTGCAAGAGGTCATACATGACCTGGGAGACTGCAAAGAAAGTTAATGTAAAATCAAGAAGCGTTGCCGCTGTTGTAGTCCGGAAAGGTGGGGAGCGTTGGGGGGTATTGGTTCTGGACAGCCGCGATCCTAAAGGGGTTTCCCTCACCGCCGCCCCCAAGAAAGCAATTATGAATCTTGTGGCACAGGTCCTAACGAATCATATATGATAATCACCAACGAGAGGGCTTCTGCTCCAATGGAAAAGCGGATTGCGATAAACGCTGATGATTACGCCAAGATTCTAAAGGGCCGTGAAGCAAAAGGGTCCTCCTTTACAGAACTCTCTCCGTACGATATCCCAAAAGTTATTGGCGTTGAAATGAAGGATGGGCGTCTTCACGTCCATTTTGAATATGTCGATAATGAACCTGAATCGTCTGTAGTCTTAGAATCTGGTGTGCGAGTGAAACTTGGTAAGCACAGCGGGAAAATGCTTAGTTTGGAAGTGGATAAAGATGACAACAGTTTCAGAGATTTAGCCGAGAAGGTGGCTAAAGCTTTATCGCATTTTCGTCATAACGCCAAGAAATTCAACCAGAAAGCCAACTACGACCTTACCGACGCGGTTTTTGAGAAGAACAGGGAACCTCTCCTCGTCAAGGGCTAGGTTGCCTGGCCCACCCTTCACCTGCCAAAATCAATTAGCTGCACGTGGTTCTGCGGAAACACTATTGCCCCTTCAAAATCATACGGATCCGATGGCGAGACAGAATCTAAAACCCTCACGGCAGAAGTGAGGTGTTTAGGGGATAAGTGGGCATAGCGGAGGGTCATGGTCGGCGACGTATGCCCGAGAAGGTTGCTCACCGTAGCGAGCGGTACCCCTCGCATAATGAGCCAGGACGCAAAGGTATGGCGCGCGGAGGTCGTGGAAGTGAAAATCCGTCAATCCTGCAGCCTCACAGGCCCGTTCAAAGCCATGTCTCACGTCCGTCCACCGATGCCCAGCGGGATGAAAGACCCACGGCACCTCTGGCCGGGTCCGTAGGCCAGTGAAGAGCCCCCACAAGGCTTCATTGAGTGGCAGCGCCCGTGCCTTCCCGTCTCTGGTCTGTTTGATCTCGAACTTTCTCATTACTAATGAGCCGACTACATGGTCCATTGCCGTGGGAGTAGCGGAAAAGCGGACAGTGGTTGTATTGTCATTGTACGTGAGGCATCTTACTCCTTGAGGATGATTAAGATGTTGAAAGGCAGGTACAGGATGAGACTAGCCGTGCTCCTCTGTCTTGTGATCTTGGCCAGCGCGTCCGTCGCGACTGCGGCGGAACCGCTCAAGGGTAATTCGAAGAAAACGGTACCATCGTCGGTACCTTTGTCCGGGGAGGAACCGTACGCGGCCTTACGGCGTGGCGACTTTAGGGTCGCGGCGGCGCTCTTTCTTCCTCTGGCAGAAAAAGGAGATGACAGGGCACAATATAACCTTGGCCTTCTCTACGCGAGTGGCCTGGGAGTGATGCATGACTTCAAGGCGGCTATGAAGTGGCATCGCCTGGCAGCGGGGCAGGGCCACGCAGGAGCCCAGAATGCACTCGCGCAGATGTATGCGAAGGGGCAGGGCGTGCCACTGGATTCCGTGCGTGCGCATATGTGGTACAGCGTGGCGATTGAGTCTTCGATGGCTGGATCGAAAGACGAAC
Source organism: Nitrospira sp. (assembly GCA_019636875.1). Lineage (GTDB taxonomy): Bacteria > Nitrospirota > Nitrospiria > Nitrospirales > Nitrospiraceae > Nitrospira_D. Next base: position 14,595 of record JAHBWR010000070.1, on the reverse strand, counting down.
TGATGAAGGATCGCGACAACCTCGCTTCACGCATGGCGCCGGCTCAGATCAAGAAAGCAGAGGAGTTGACGACACAGTGCCTGGAATCAAAGTTCAAGAAGTGTGGGGAGAAGTAAGCGCCTCCACAGAATCTGAAGCCAATCCTCCCCAAGATGTCTTGCTATGCCAAGGCTGTACTAGCCGATAGGTTCTGGACCTAGTTTCCAACCTTGCTTTCATCGAACAAATCCGTAGAATCTGGCGTCAAGGCTAAGTGTTTATGCCGACAGTGCTTCGGTGTTGCGTTTTGAAACCATGAGCAAGATTCTGATTTCGTATCGGCGTGAGGATAGTGCCGATGTCACCGGTCGGATCTATGACCGGCTCATTCAGGTATTTCCACAGTCGGTCTTTAGGGATGTGGACTCCATCCCATTAGGTGTCGACTTTCGCGTCTATCTGGATGAACAGGTGGCTAAGTGCGATGTCTTCCTAGCGGTGATCGGGAGAGAGTGGTTGAAGGCTAAGGGCCGCAAGGGAAAGTTGAGACTAGATGACCCTGGCGATTTCGTACGGATTGAGATCGAGTCGGCACTAAAACGGAAGATTCCGGTCATTCCCGTGCTGGTTGCTGGCGCCAAAATCCCGCCGCCCGAGTGTCTTCCTGCCAGCATCCACGATGCTATCCTATAGGAACGGCATTGTCGTACGCCCTGATCCTGATTTTCACAAGGATATGGATCGATTGATTGCGAAGATGAAGACACCGGTTCAAGGTCTCGGTGAGCTTCAGATGGAATCGGGCACTACATCCAAGCCTATTTCCAGCGAGATAAAGCTAGTCAGTGCTCCTGCACGAGTGCGCATGGTAAAGGTACCAAAAGGATCGTTTCTGTACGGTGCCAAGAAAACACGTGTCACGATCGACCATGATCATTGGATCGATCAGTATCCTGTGACTAACGAAAAGTATCGCGTGTTCATGCTGGCTAGTGGTTACGCGAATCATCAGTACTGGTCGGATGAAGGCTGGAAGTGGAGGACGGAAAAGTGCATCACAAATCCTGAGTATTGGAATGATGAAAAATCGAACAAGGCTAATCATCCGGTCGTTGGAGTCAGCTACTACGAGGCAGAAGCCTATGCCAAGTGGGCCGGTAAACGTCTTCCGACCGAGCGGGAGTGGGAAAAGGCGGCACGGGGCGAAGATGGGCGACGGTACCCCTGGGGTGAAGAGTTCGACGTGAGTAGGTGTAACAGTAATGAATCGCGGATTGGTCATACGACTTCAGTAAGCCAGTATCCTAAGGGAGTTAGTCTTTACGGCTCTTACGACATGGTAGGAAATGTGTGGGAGTGGTGCACAAGAGGATATGACGAACAAAAGAAAGATACTCGTGTGGTTAGGGGTGGATCCTGGAGCGCAAGTCCCGGCATGTTGTGTGTTTCTTACCGGGACTTACGCGATCCAGACATTCGCCTCAGCGACCTGGGTTTCCGTCTCGTCCAGGATATTCCGTAACCCTCCGTATCTTTGTCCTTTGAACATTTGCTTCGGAGTCATCATCGGTTCGTTCTGAGCTCGTCGAAGGGCATCCGTTTGTGGTTCGCCAGGCTCACCACGAACGGAGTTCCGAGAGTCCACGCTAGGAGGCGCCTAGTTTTCGGATCTCTTCCAACGTGTCATCAATTTCTTTCGGCGAGTTTATAAGACTCGGCGCGAGGCGGACATACTTGGTCGCGTAGGGTGTGACGCTGCCGACGATTCCCCGTTTACGGAGCTTCTCCACGACCTGGCGAGGCTGCAAGCCATTCACGTCGAAACAGACGATTCCCGCTGAGAGATCCTGGGACATCGGTGTGTGAAGGGTCACGTGGCGCATGGCTGCCAAGCCCTGCTTCAACTGCTGGTTGAGTTCATAGATGCGCTGTGTCACTCGGGCTTTCCCAATGACTTGATGAAACTTGAACGCTTCGTCCAACGCCCATCGGTGTTCGAAGGAGTGAAATCCGCCCGGGGTCATGTGAACCGATGGCGGAAGATCCTTCGATGATTTGTTCTCCATCCAGAGTTCGTAGGCCTGCCCACTAAAGGTTGGAATCGTGGCTTGCGCGATCGGCCAGGCGTTCGGGTGACCCCAAACGAGCCCGGTTCCGCGCGGGCCAAACATCCATTTATGCGTCCCAGCCACGAAGAAGTCGCAGCCAAGCTCGCTCACGTTGAAATCTTCCACGCCCAAGCCGTGGAGTCCATCCACGCAGAAGATCACGTGGTCCTGCTCTTCGCGCGAGCGATTGACTGCCTGAATCGCCAGCGCGATCTCGTGGATCGGCAGCTTCAATCCCGTGCTGGAATGGACCCAGGTCACGGCCACGATACGTGTGGCAGGGGTGATCCCTTTTCGCAAGGAGCCGACGATCTCGTCACGGGATACTGTTTTGAGTGAACGATAGAGGGGGATTTGATTGACCACAGTGCCTGTGCGCTCGGCGCGAAGACGCAGCGACGTCTCGGTCGAATAGTGGTCGTGGATCGTCGTCAGGATTTCCTGACCGCTTCGAAGTTGTAACCCGCCATAGAGAAGCCCTAATCCCATGGTCGTGCTGTCAGTCAAGGCGATGTCGGTGGGGTGGGCACCCAGATAGTCTGCCGCCGCCTGGAGGACATTCGCCTCCTGTTTTTCTTCATGCTCATGCCAATAGCCGATGGGGTCGGCATCAAGCCCCATGCGATGCCGTTCGATGGCCTCGCGCACCGGTGTTGGATGGGAGGCAAGGAAAAACGTCGCGAGGTGAATGAGACGAGGGGAAAGCGGAAACTGTGCCCGGAGGTCTTCCCAGTCGGTGAACGGGCTCTGCGGGCGGTATTGAGAGGCCACCGTTCGAGAGCAGGCCTCAGTCAAGACAGCTGCGCTCAGGGCCAAGCCTGTACGTACGAGAAAGCCTCGACGGCCGATGTCGCTCATAAATACCTCCTCCCCGGGATCGACACCCCCACTTTACTGCTTGTGTCAAAAATCACGCAAGGAGGAACTGGGATCGGAGGATGAGCGGTCTTCGTAGTATGGGGTGAGGGACTTTCGGCGCACGCGCTTCGGTACGTTGAGTCTTTGAGCGATGCGAGAACGCCACTGGCGGAGTTTTTCCGCATCCTCTTAGGACTGGTAGCTTTCGATCGGAGGACAGCTGCAGATGAGATGGCGGTCGCCGTAGGCCTCGTCGATACGGCTTACACTCGGCCAAAACTTGCTGTGCCTTACCCATGGGGCAGGAAACGCGGCCTGTTCACGGCTATAGGGGCGCTTCCACTCTGTGGCTGTCACAATGGCAGCGGTGTGCGGTGCGTTCTTGAGTAGATTGTTCGTCCTCGGTTGGCGTCCGTCGACAATCTCTTGAATCTCGGCCCGGATCAAGATGAGTGCTTTGCAGAGGCGATCGAGCTCACTCTTGGTCTCACTCTCCGTCGGCTCGATCATGAGGGTCCCAGCTACTGGGAAGGACACGGTCGGGGCGTGGAAGCCATAGTCCATCAGTCGCTTGGCGACATCCATCGCTTCAACTCCCGCAGTCTCTTTGAACTCACGAAGATCAAGAATGAACTCATGGGCCACGAGGCCAGAATCTCCCCGGTAGAGGATGGAGTAATGCTTCTCCATCCGTTTGGCCATGTAGTTGGCATTGAGGATCGCCACCTGGGTGGCTTTGGTCAAACCATCGCGCCCCATCAGAGCGATATAGGCCCAGGAAATCGGCAGAATGCTCGGACTGCCGTACGGGGCAGCCGACACCGGACCAATGGCTTCCGGTCCGCCGATCTTGACCACAGGATGTCCTGGGAGAAACGGCACGAGGTGCCGTGCCACACCGATCGGCCCAACGCCGGGGCCTCCACCTCCATGCGGAATACAGAAGGTCTTATGGAGATTGAGATGACAGACGTCGGCTCCGATGTCGCCGAGACGGCAGAGGCCGACCATGGCGTTCATGTTGGCCCCATCGATATAGACCTGTCCGCCGTAGGTATGCACGATTTGGCAAACCCGCTTCACACTGGCCTCAAAGACCCCGTGGGTGGAGGGATAGGTGAGCATCAGGGCGGAGAGTCGATCTCGATATTGAGCGGCCTTTGCCTCCAGGTCGTCGACGTCGACGTTGCCGTGGCGATCACAGGCCACGACGACGACGGTCATGCCGACCATGGCGGCACTGGCCGGATTCGTCCCGTGGGCTGACACGGGAATCAGGCAGACGTCTCGGTGAGTTTCTCCCTTTGACCGATGGTACGCCCGAATGACCATGAGTCCTGAATATTCTCCTTGCGAGCCCGCGTTTGGTTGAAGTGAAAATGCGGCAAATCCGGCGATCTCAGCGAGCCACGTTTCAAGTTGTCCGAACAGGGTCCGGTAGCCCTGTGTTTGTTCAACCGGGGCGAACGGGTGCAAACAGGAAAACTCCGGCCATGTGACGGGCAGCATCTCCGCCGTGGCATTGAGCTTCATCGTGCAGGATCCCAATGGAATCATAGAGTGCACGAGTGACAGATCCTTGGCCTGCAATCGATGGAGGTAGCGAAGCATCTCATGTTCGGAGTGATACCGATGGAACACCTCGTGTGTCAGGTACGGACTGGTCCTCTCTAAGGGGGATGGGAAGTGAGGATCGATAGAACCAGCAAGATCGGAAAGACTGAACGGCAGCTGATCATACCCGACAAAGACTCGTAGAAGGCGGTGAACTTCTTCTATGGAACTCACCTCGTCGAGAGAGATTCCGAGTGAGCCATCCTCATAGTGTCGTAGATTGATCAGCTGTGCGTTGGCCCGCGCTGCAATTTGATCTGCTTGGGTTTTGGAGACCGGAATTCGAATCGTATCAAAGAAGACCTTTGGGAGGACGTCGAATCCAAGACGACGGAGTCCTTCGGCCAAGAGCAACGTGAGGCCGTGCACACGCGTGGCGATGCGCCGAAGCCCATCCGGTCCATGGTAGACCGCGAACATACCGGCCATCACGGCTAGGAGGACTTGAGCCGTACAGATGTTGCTCGTCGCCTTTTCTCGTCGAATGTGTTGTTCTCGCGTCTGAAGCGAGAGGCGGATGGCCGGTTTCCCTGTCACATCTTTCGATACTCCTACGAGACGACCCGGCACCTGCCGTTTATACTCTTCCTTTGTGGCCAGAAACGCCGCGTGCGGCCCACCGAAACCGATCGGCACGCCAAACCGTTGTGTCGAGCCGACGGCGATATCAGCCCCGAATTCTCCGGGCGAGCGCAGGAGCGTGAGGGCGAGAAGATCGGTGGCCACCACCACCAGCACGCCGGCCTCATGAGCGCGCGTCACCAAGGCGCTGAAGTCGCCGACGTACCCATCGGTAGCGGGATATTGCAGCAACATGCCGCAAAATTGCGGGCGTAGCCAATCACCCGACGACGCGGCACCGGTCGTGATGATGATTCCCAGCGGTTCCGCTCTCGTCTGCAACACGGCCACGGTCTGTGGATGGCAGTCCCGCGACACGAAAAACTCTTTCCGATCTTGACCGGCATTGCGAGCGATGGTGTAACACATGGCCATCGCTTCCGCCGCCGCGGTCGCTTCATCCAAGAGCGACGCATTGGACAGAGGCAATCCGGTCAGGTCCGCCACCATCGTCTGAAAGTTGACGAGCGCTTCCAAGCGGCCTTGGGAGATCTCGGCCTGGTATGGGGTGTATTGCGTATACCAGGCAGGATTTTCTAGTATGTTGCGCTGGATCACCCCGGGAGTGACACAGTCGTAGTAGCCCATGCCGATCAGCGACCGGTAAACCTTATTCTGAGACGCAATATCTTTCAGTCGTGCCAAGACGGCCTGCTCACCCTCACCTATCGGGATATCAAGGGGTTGATGGAGTCGAATATCAGCAGGAACCGCTGCATCGGCCAACGTACTGAGGCTCTGCAGACCTAAGGTCGCGAGCATTTCTTGAAGATCGGCTTCTGAAGGACCGATATGTCGGGGGAGAAAGTCATCAGTCGGTTGCAGCCAATTCTGGATGGTCATGGAGTCCTCAGTCCTCTTGCTAGTTTCTGGACAATTGGTATCAGTAAATAGGCCAGTCGACCGAGCAGCGTACCATGGGATCAATGCATTTCCAAGAGACCGAACAGCGGCTTTCTGGGGACAAATTAGTTATGGAAGTTGCGACAGCGCTCGAGTGTTGGGAGGAGCTCTGGGGAACGAGACAGTCCCTGTCTGCGGCTACCCCATGCCGAAGCCTGCTCTTTCGTTGCTTTTGGTGTAATTCCGGTTATTGTTAGTTATCCCATGAAGGCTGAGGTTGATCACATGATTAGCATGCAGCAGGGCGACGATCGGCGAGCAGAGAAGGATCCCTCGGCTGGCTTTTCGACGTGGAAGGCCATTATCTTGGTTCTCGCCGTCAGTGTCATGGTCGGTATCGGATACCTGATCTTTAAAGCCCAAGGATCGCCGACTAGTTTCTTAGCCCCTCGAAAGGCCACCACCCAGCCCGATGTGATTCCTACGGCCTCCCAGGAGAAACCCTTTCCTTCTGATGTGCGGCTGACGCGTGAAGGGATCGACGGATTACTGAACGCCCTCGACGATGCCACTCGTCACAAGGATGTCGACAGCATTGTGCGCCACATCGCGCCCGATGCCAGTATTACCATTCACATGATGCAAGGTTCTCATCAGCAGATGGCCCTGTTGACGCGTGAAGAGTATCGGAAAACGTTGGCCATGGCCTTTGCCTTCCCGAGCGCCAATGACTTCACCCGCACGAATACGTCGGTTTCGTTGGCTGCCGATGAACGAAGCGCAAAAGTCTCCTTTAAGTCCACGGAGACCCTGCTTCAAGCCAATCGAGAATTCAAGACGGAGGGCGAAGAGACACTGGTCGTCAACGTTCGCGATGGAAAGCCAGTGATTACGTCGTTGGAGCAAACCTTCCCAGGCGATTCAACCTAGGCATGCCTTCGAGAATGCCTCCGCTGCCGCGTATCTCCCCATGAGTGTCATTGCCGGTTAATGGTGTGATTCCAACATCTATCTTGTGCCTTTGGCTCAAGGCGTTGAGACTCGCATCATACGGTTTGGTATAATCACCGGCTGGTCAACCTCTGTGGGAGTCTGTATGCGGGTTCTAGTCATCGAAGATGAAACCAAAGTGGGCTGTTTTATCAAGCGGGCGCTCGAAGAAGAGAGCTATGCGGTCGATCTCAGTGAGGACGGCGCGAAAGGTCTGGAGATGGCCTTGGCGACCGACTATGACCTCCTAGTCGTCGACGTGATGTTGCCGTCTATGTCCGGGTTGGACGTGTTGAAGAACGTTCGTCGTGAACGGATCCAAACCCCGGTGTTGATCCTCTCTGCGCAGTCTCAGATCGATCAGCGGGTCAAGGGGCTGGACGCAGGTGCCGACGATTACCTGACCAAACCGTTTGCCATCGACGAGCTCCTGGCCCGTGTACGGGCGCTGTTGCGGCGTGGTGCCACGGAAAGTCCAGGAATTCTCCAGGTCGATGATTTGGTCCTGAATCCGGCGACGCGGGATGTCACGCGTGGCGGACAACGGATCGAGCTCACGCTCAAAGAGTATGCTTTGCTGGAGTATTTGATGCGTCATACGGGACGTGTGCTGACTCGACCCATGATCTCCGAGCACGTGTGGAACCAAGACTTCGATACCTTCACGAACGTCATCGATGTCTATGTGAACTATCTGCGAAACAAGATCGACCGAGGGCGGACCAAGAAATTGATCCATACCATCCGCGGGAGTGGATATATGCTGAAGGCTGACTAGGACGAGGCCGCGGCGATCCGGTCGCGTCTTCAGTGAGTAGGAGCTGATCTATGCCGCTGCGTGTCCGGCTGACTCTCTGGTACGGGAGCGCTCTCGCCCTGGTCTTAATTATCTTCTCCGTTGTTCTGTACGCGATGACGGCTCGGAACCTCCGCGACGCCGTCGATGAATCCCTGGAGGATACGGCCACCATCGCAGTGCGCTCACTGGAAGAGCGAGGATTTCTCCCTCTCCTCAACGAAAGGGAATTGCTCTCGCAATTTCCCGAGCTGGCACGAATCGACAAGTTCTTCCAGATTTTTAGCCCTTCCGGCACGATTACCATCAGCTCTCCAAACATCAAACACCACGACGTTCCGCTCAGCCGCACTGCACTGGAGACCGCCTTCTCCGGGCACAGCATTTTTGAGTCGGCCAAGTACCCCAATGAGCCGCCGTTACGGGTCATTTCGGTGCCGATCATGTATCGGGGCAATCTATTGTACATCGTGCAAGTCGGGACCTCGATGGAAACCGTCGGAGAGACCTTGCGTCGCTTCCTGATCCTGCTCGTCGTTGCGATGCCGATTGCCTTGGCCGTCTCTCTGGCAGGGGGGTGGTTCTTGGCCGGGCGAGCATTAAGACCAGTTGATGAGATCACTCTTGCCGCACAGCGCATTGCTGCGGGCGATCTCACCCAGCGCCTTGGCATGCCGCCCGCTCAAGACGAGATCGGTCGATTGGCGGCCACATTCAACAACATGATCGGCCGGTTGGATGCGTCGTTTCGCCAGATTCGTCAGTTCACCAGCGATGCGTCACATGAATTGAGGACTCCCCTGACCGTCATGAAAGGTGAGACAGATTTGATTCTTCGCCGACCTCGTCCGGTGGAAGATTATAAAGGAGTGCTGGAAAGCAATCTGGAAGAGATCGATCGGATGACCCGCATCGTCGATGAGCTCCTGTTCCTCTCTCGCGCCGACATGGGTGAGGTGAAGATGGATGCCTTGCCGGTCGCGCTGGAAGCACTTGTGGAAGACGTCCATCGGCAGGCGCGGCTGCTGGGACAGGACCGAAACATTGAAGTCGTGCTGGGAACCGTCGTGCCTCTCGTCGTACAGGGTGACGACTTGCGCCTGCGCGAACTATTGCTCAACCTTGTCGAGAATGCGATGAAGTATTCTCATCCAGGCGGAAAAGTGGAAATATCGCTGTTACGGGAACGACAGGAAGCCTGGCTTTCCATTACCGACCATGGAATCGGCATTGCTCCTGAGGACCATAAGCGGATCTTCCAACGTTTCTTCCGGACTGACGTTGCTCGAGCCCATACGAAGAAGGGTACCGGTCTTGGTTTGGCCATCTGTGCATGGATAGCAGATTTGCACAAAGGTCGCGTCGAGGTCCAAAGTGAGCTTGGGAAAGGGTCCACATTCACCGTGATCTTTCCGCTTGCTCCCCCTGCGTCTTAACGAACTCTAATGCCCGATTAATCCCTCTCTCATCCCTGGTTGGTAGGTTTCTTCTGGCGGTTCATGACGTCGTTGATCAGGAGGACCTATGTCGGCACATCTCAAAAAAAGAAGAATAGGTTTTGTCATCGGGATCGGTCTCATTAGCGGTGTCGTGGGTTGGGGTGGGTATTGGCTGAACCTGTCTCAGGCATCCAGTCCTCCAACTGCGAATGCTGGGGGTACCACGCTGACGACTCCGGCAAACGGTTTCACCGAAGTCGCCAAGCGTGTGACTCCAGCGGTCGTCAATATCACCACAGTGATTACGGAAAAGGTCTCTGGTCTGGGATCGGGTCAGGAGAATTTCCGCGACGGACTAGAAGAATTCTTCGGGCAGCCATTTAACCCTCGACGTCGTGGATCCGAACGCTCATGGGAGCCTCGCGGGTCACGGAGAGGTCAGGGTTCAGGTGTCATCGTCTCGCCGGACGGGGTTATCCTGACGAACAACCATGTGATCGACGGAGCTCGTGACGTGACGGTCACCCTTACGGACAAACGGGAATTTAAGGGGAAGATCGTTGGGGTTGATCCGAAGAGTGATCTCGCCGTCATCAAAATCAATGCGAAGCAACTTCCGGCGGTCGCGTGGGGGGATGCCACGAAGCTACAAGTCGGGGAATATGTCTTGGCTGTGGGCAATCCCTTCGGGTTGAATTCAACCGTGACGCTGGGGATCGTGAGTGCCGTCGGCCGTGGCCATATGGGCATTACGCAGTATGAAGATTTTATTCAGACCGATGCGGCCATCAACCCTGGGAACTCCGGCGGGGCACTGGTCAATACCAACGGCGAGCTTGTGGGCATTAACACGGCTATCTTCTCACAGACCGGGGGATATCAGGGTGTCGGATTTGCCGTGTCAGCGACGATGGCAAAGCCGATTTCCGAAAGTCTAATCACAACGGGAAAGGTCATTCGAGGGTACGTCGGGATCGGCATTCAGGATCTCAATCAGGACCTCGCCATGTCGTTTTCGGTCAAAGATTCCAAGGGTGCGTTGATCAGCGACGTGAAACCCGACAGTCCAGCGGCTGAAGCTGGTCTGAAACAAGGCGACGTGATCGTCGAGTATAACGGCGTAGCGGTTGAGGACGGCGTGGCCTTGCAGCGAATGGTCACCAGTACGCCTATCCGAACGAAGGTGCTGGTGCGGGTGATTCGGGATGGTCGCGAGCGTGACGTGACGGTCCGGGTCGCTGAGCAGCCGGATGATTCGAAGATTGCCAAAGTGGGAAAGTCAGAAGGTGACTCCGCCTTCTCCGGCATTGAACTCGAGGACCTCGACCAGGACACCACCAGAGTTCTTGGATTTGATGGAAACCGGGGGGTGGTCGTGACGAACGTGAAGCCTGGTAGCGAGGCTGAAAAGGCTGGCCTGCTCGCAGGTGACATCATTCAGGAGATGAATCGGCGACCTATCAAGTCGGTACAGGATTTTAAGAAGGCGTCATCGGATCTGAAGACGGGAGCCAATGTCTTAATGCTGATCAGCCGGCGCGGGAGCGCCCTATTTCTTTCTGTCAAAGTGTAGAGCGTGCGATCTGAGTTGCGGCACAAGCGGCAGGAAAGAACCTGCTACTTGTGCCGGCATCGGCTTCAATTCTTGACAAGCGGGTCAATCGAACACCACAGTCTTTCTCCCATACACGAGGACACGCCGTTCGATGTGGCGTCGAACAGCTCGTGCAAGGACAATTTCCTCTAGGTCCCGTCCCTTCCGTACGAGATCTTCAACCGTGTCGCGGTGTCCTATTCGGATCACATCTTGCTCAATGATCGGACCCTCGTCCAGATCCTGGGTCGCGTAGTGGGCCGTGGCTCCGATGATTTTCACGCCCCGCTCATAGGCCTGTCGGTATGGATTGGCACCGATAAAGGCCGGCAAAAATGAATGGTGGATATTGATGACAGGACAGCCGACCTGAGCCAGAAAGTCCGCTGAAAGAATTTGCATGTAGCGAGCCATCACGACCAGTTCCACGCGATGCTCTTTCAACAGGGTGAGGACCTGTTGCTCTTGCTGAGGTTTAGTTTCCTTGGTCACCGGGTAGACGGTAAAGGGGATTTTGAAGAGCTCAGCCCAGCTCGCGCAGGCGTCGTGATTCGAAATGATGGCAGGAATGTCGATCTGAAGTTCATCTCGGCGATGGCGCTGCAACAAATCAGCAAGACAGTGATCTTGTTTCGAGACCATCATGCCGACGCGCGTGCGTCGGCTGGAGGGATGCACCTCATAGCGCATGTCGTAGACTCTCGAGATCGGCTTAAAGGCCGCGGGGATCTCCTCAGAAGGGATTTCAAACCCTTCGGTTGCGAATTCCATCCGCATGAGGAAATCATTGGTCTCCTCATCGGTGTGGTGGTCGGAATCAAGGATGTTGCCGCCGAAATCATGAATAAATCCGGACACCCGTGCGACGATGCCTGGGCGGTCCTTGCAATGGATCAGGAGCACAATTGAATCTTGTTTTCGCGCCGTCATCGGGTCTCTCTCCTGTTGGTGGTTGCCGACAGTCTATCAGGAAGGCTCAGAACTCACACTCAATTGGCAGGATGGGTGACAAGGCGACCGACGAGGTCGAATGCTGCCGCATCCGTGATCTTGATCTTGCAGAAGGTTCCAGTTGTGAGAAGAGGAACCGTATGCTTGGATGATGCCTGCGGCGTAGTGGCGGTCGCTTCCTCATCGACGTAGACGACACCGTCTATCTCCGGGGCGAGCCCCTCATGGCGCCCTTCCAGGACACCGTCCGATTCTTCTGACCGTCCATCGATCAGAACGTCGAGGACGGAGCCAATCTTGGTCCTTCCCTTGGCGGTGGCAATGGACTCCTGTAGGGAGAGAAGCGCATTGCGGCGCTCATCCATGACGTCCCGCTCGATTTTGTCCTGAAACTCTACCGCCGATGTCCCCTCCTCGTCGGAGTAGAGAAACGCTGCCACCCGATCGAACTGGGATTGTTCGACATATTCGTACAGTTCCTTGTATGCCGCATCGGTTTCTCCGGGAAAGCCGACGATGAAAGCCGTCCTAAACGAGACACCTGGAATGCGCGTACGAATCCGATGGACCAGTGATTCAATCGCTGCGCGGTCACCGAGCCGATGCATGCGTTTGAGCATGTGATCATTGATGTGCTGCAGCGGCATATCAATGTACTTGGTAATCTTTTCTTCCCCAGCGTATAGATCGAGTAAGTCATCTGTGACCTGTTGAGGATAGAGGTAGAACGGGCGGATCCATCGTAGGCCGTCGACCTTTACTAATTCACGGAGGAGCTGAACCAAGCCTTGGCGCACGCCAAGATCGACTCCATAGTTGATGGTATCTTGTGAAATGAGGTTGATCTCTTTCACCCCTTCATGCGCCAATCGTCTTGCTTCCGCGACAATGGACTCCACTGGACGGCTGCGTTGTTTTCCTCGCATCAAAGGAATGGCACAAAAAGCGCAGTTGCGATTGCACCCTTCCGCGATCTTCACGTAGGTGCTGTGTGGGGTCCCGAGTCTTACACGGGGAGCCAATTCGTCATACAGATAGGGCGGCTGACTCATCCAGAGCCGACGATGCCGTTTCTTGGGGGTGAGGAGTTCTCGGCATATTTCGGCAATCTTGCCGAACTCGCCGGTGCCGACCACCGCATCCAATTCCGGCAATTCTTTGAGCAAATCCCCTTGATAACGCTGAGCCAAACAGCCGGCGGCTATCAGAACACGACAGGCCCCAGCTTTCTTTAGATGACCGTGTTCGAGAATCGTGTTGATGGATTCCTGTTTCGCTTCTTCAATGAAGCCACAGGTGTTGACGATCACGACCTCCGCCTTTTGAGGATCGTCCGTGAGCTGGAAGCCTTCCGTGACAAGTGCACCCAGCATAATTTCAGAATCCACCTGGTTCTTGGAACAGCCGAGATTCACAAAGCCGATGGTGGTCGTCGCATGACGGGTCTTTGTCGGCTTCGTGGACTTGGCACGACGGGGAGTGATCAATGGCTGCGACATAGGGGCAGTCTACGGGAGGGTTAAAAAGACTGTCAATTAGACCCTTGCGGGAGATCGATCATTTCCCCTATTGTGCCTCCATGATTCGCACCTTTCAGGGAATCAAACCAACGATTCCAACTTCGTGTTTTATTGAGGAGACGGCCGTCGTGATCGGTGATGTTGTGATGGGTGAGGAGTGTAGCGTTTGGTTCAACGCTGTGATCCGTGGCGATGTGCACCATATTAGGATCGGAGACCGAACAAACGTCCAGGACCTCTGCATGCTGCATGTCACCCATGACACGCACCCGCTGATTATTGGGAATGGCGTTACGATCGGCCACAATGTAGTCCTGCACGGCTGTACCATCCGAGACCGAGTACTGGTCGGCATGGGTGCCATCATCATGGACGGCGCTGTGATCGGAGAAGATTCGGTAGTGGGAGCCGGTGCGTTGGTGACCGAGGGAACGATGGTTCCACCAAAGAGCCTGATTCTTGGCTCACCGGCGAAGGTTAAGCGCCCAGTCACCGAGCAGGAGCTGAGCTGGATCAAGGAATCGGCTGAGAATTATGTGCGGTATGCCAGCCAGTACATGTCTGATTCAGGAAAGAATGCCGGTTTCAAGGTGTAAGACTCGCTCACCTTGGTGTGGTCCAATTCTCATAAAACAGATCGGATCACCAACAAGGGCCGTGGCATATTGTTTCCGCTCCACCTGGTAGGGAATGGTGTGCCGATGGCACCAGTCTGCAATCCACACCACTTCCTCCGTTGACGTTGTGACTACCCCTGGCACAGTCAATTTCGCCATGCAGCGATTCACGATGGTTTGTACGACTCGCCGTTCTGCCTGAAAGCGGGCCGGATCGAAGGTGACCGGATCAGCTCGTCCGTACGACAACGGTGCGAGATGGGGGAACCGTTCAGGGTCATTCAACACGCTGACCATCCAGATATGGTCAAACCGACCTTGTGCCGAGGTAGCATCCTGAGCTCTAAACTTTACTGAAGTTGATCGGCAAGCACGATTGAGGACGATTACCTCCGTTCGGCGGAGATTGTACGGTTCAACCTGGCGATCACCCTCATGTACTTCCGTGAGTAATGCTGGGAGCTCCGTTACGCCGGCACCTACATACAGACTCCGCCCACCGCGGGATAATTTCTTCACGAGGGCTTCGGCTATCTTGGTTCCCAATCGCCGACAGGGTTCCCGCTTCGCCCGCCAGAATTCGTCACCACCTTCGTAACAGTAGACGGACTCAAGCCGCTTGTAATCGAGGGAGTCAAATACAGAGGCGATCGCCCGACGAGTTG